>NZ_JBVIRQ010000004.1:0-346623 GCF_055575955.1 Streptomyces sp. NPDC033966
ATTTTTGGCACGCTGTTGAGTTCTCAAGGAACGGACGCTTCCTTTGTACTCACCCTCTCGGGCTTTCCTCCGGGCTTTCGTTCTTCGTTCTTGCGATTCAGACTCTATCAGAGTCTTTCTCGCTTGCTTTCCAGGTCCTGCGCTTTCGCGCTTTCCCTTTCGGCGTGGTCACTACGTTAACGCTTTTCCCTGCCGACTCATAATCGAGCCGGTCGGCAGGGAATTCGGGCATGCCGAATAAGACCCCGCCAGGGGTAAGTCGTAGGTAGTGGTTTGGCCGCTCCGGAGGGCTGTTGAAGACAGCGCCCCGTTCAAGCGGCTCGGGCTACGTTAGGCGTCTCCCAAGATCGAGTCAAGTTGAGCGGCGGCGCGGCGCGTGGGCCCGGTAGGGGCTGACGGTGGGGTCGCCGGTGATCCAGTAGCGGTAGGGGTGGGCCGCGCCGGCGCCGCCCACGCCCGTGCGGGGGCCGTTGCCGACCTGGTCGGGCGGGGTGGGGGTGCCGGTGAGGAGGGACAGGGGGGATTCGGGGCCCCCGCAGAGGTCCGCGCCGTCGAGGGAGCGGTCCACGTCCAGGGCCGTGGCCAGGCGGGCCGGCCCCCTGGCCAGTTCACGCGGGTTTCTGGCTGAAAGCCGACGTTTGGCAGCCAGCTCCGCGCCCACCGTCACCTCCCCCGCACGCAGCAGCACCCCGCTCGCGTGGCCCGGCGGGCCGCAGACCAGGTTGAGGCTGAACCACATGCCGTAGATGAAGTAGACGTACGCGTGTCCGGGCGGGCCGAACATCGACGCGTTGCGGGCGGTGCGGCCTCGGTAGGCGTGGGAGCCGGGGTCGGCCTCGCCCTCGTACGCCTCCACCTCCGTGATGCGCAGTTCCATGGGGCCCTCCGGAGTACGGCGGACCAGGATCCTGCCGAGCAGGTCGGGTGCCACGGTGAGGACCGGGCGGTCGAAGAAGGACCGGGACAGGGGCGTACGGTCGGGGCGCGCGCTCATCCGGTCGAGCGTAGTGGAACGCGTGCGGCTGCAACCGGGCCCTATGGTTCCGCAGTGGTAAGGGGTCAGTGGATCCGCATATCTGTGTAGGGGAGATTGAGATGGGCTTCAGGAAGCTGTTCGCGAGCCTGGGTGCCGGCGGTGCTTCGGTGGACACGGTCATCACCGAGCCGAACGTGGTGCCGGGCGGGATCGTCCAGGGCGAGGTGCGGATCCAGGGCGGGTCCGTCGAGCAGCAGATCGAGGGGCTGTCCGTCGGGCTGCAGGCGCGGGTGGAGGTGGAGGGCGGCGACAACGAGTACAAGCAGGACATCGTCTTCACCAAGCAGCGCCTCGGCGGTGCCTTCAAGGTGCAGCCCGGTGCGCTGCACGTGGTGCCCTTCGGGCTGGAGATCCCGGCGGAGACGCCGGTGACCCACTTCGGCGGCCAGCACCTGCACGGGATGAACATCGGGGTCAGCACCGAGCTGGAGATCGCGCGCGCGGTGGACGCGGGCGACCTGGACCCGATCAACGTGCACCCGGTGCCGGCGCAGCAGGCGATCCTGGACGCCTTCCGGCAGCTGGGCTTCACCTTCCGCAGCGCGGACATGGAGCGCGGGCACATCCGCGGGACCCGGCAGACGCTGCCGTTCTACCAGGAGATCGAGTTCCTGCCGCCGTCGCAGTACCGGGGGCTGAACCAGGTCGAGCTGACCTTCGTCTCGGACGGGCACGAGATGGACGTCGTGCTGGAGATGGACAAGAAGCCGGGGCTGTTCAGCGAGGGCAGCGACACCTACCGCTGCTTCCAGGTGGGTCTGCAGTCGTATCAGGGGACCGACTGGGCGGCGTACCTGAACCAGTGGATCGCCTCGGTCGGTTCGCAGCGCAACTGGTTCTAGGCTCGGACGCGTACCCCTCATCCGATCCAGGAGGACAGCAGTGGCCGAACAGAAAAGGGCTCCCCTTCCGCACGACTTCCACCCCGAGGTGGAGTCCTTCACGGTGACCAGCGTGGACGTCGCGCCGGGGGCCGACCTGCACGCGGCCCAGGTCCTGACGGGCAAGAACCTCTCGCCGGAGCTGAGCTGGGAGGGGTTCCCGAAGGAGACGAAGAGTTTCGCGGTGACCTGCTTCGACCCGGACGCGCCGACGGGCAGCGGGTTCTGGCACTGGGTGCTCTTCGACATCCCGGCCTCGGTGACCTCGCTGCCGGCCGGTGCGGGCAGCGGGGACTTCGAGGGGCTGCCGGAGGGTGCGGTGCACGCGCGCAACGACTACGGCACGCGGGACTTCGGCGGGGCGGCTCCGCCGCGCGGGGAGCGGCACCGGTACGTGTTCACCGTGTACGCGGTGGACCGGGAGGAGCTGGGGACGGACGAGGACTCCTCGCCGGCGTCGGTCGGTTTCCACCTCCGGTTCCACTCCATCGGCCGTGCCCAGCTGATCGGTGAGTACGAGTCGCCGGCGGCGCGTTGATCGTTCTCCCGCTGTTTGCCCGGTCCTGGTCTAAAGAAGGCCAGGACCGGGCATTTTTATTGCGTTGTCCCGCGTGGCGCGCGCGGCCAGAGTGGGTGCGGGCCTTGCCGCCAGGGTGGTCGCGGGCCTGCACACGGGAGGTGGGCGAGATGCGGGACACGCTGGTACTGAACGCGAGCTTCGAGCCGCTGTCGACGGTGACGCTGAACCGGGCGGTCGTGCTGGTTCTGCAGGACAAGGCCGTCGTCGAACAGTCGCATCCCGAGCTGCGGGTGCGTGCGGCCACCATGGAGCTTCCGATGCCGCGCGTGATCCGGCTGTGCCGGTACGTACGGGTGCCCTTCCGAAGACATGCTCCCTGGTCACGGCGGGGGGTGCTGGTCAGGGACCAGCACCGGTGCGCGTACTGCGGCAAGCGCGCGACGACCGTGGACCATGTGCTGCCGCGGGCCCAGGGGGGTGGTGACACGTGGCTGAACACGGTGGCCTCCTGCGCCGAGGACAATCACCGCAAGGCGGCCCGGACGCCGGAGGAGGCGGGGATGCCGCTGCTGCGGAAGCCCTTCGTGCCTTCTCCGGCGGACGCGATGCTGCTCGCTCTGGGGGTGGGCGGGGAGGACGCGCTGCCGGAGTGGCTGGCGCGCACCGCGTAGTCCGGCGTCTCCCCGGGCCCGTTGGGCGGCGTATTTCCGCTACGTCGCTCAGCGGAGGAGGAGTTGGACGATGGCCAGGATCCCGACCGTCACGATGACTCCGCGCAGGGCGGTCGGGGGGAGTCGGCGGCCGACCTTGGCGCCGATCTGGCCGCCGATGGTGGAGCCGACGGCGATGAGGAGGACGGCCGTCCAGTCGAAGTCGGCGACGAAGAGGAAGAAGACGGCAGCGATGCCGTTGACGAGCGCGGCGACGACGTTCTTGACGGCGTTGATCCGTTGCATGTCCTCGTGGAGCAGCAGCCCCATCAGGCCCACGTAGAGGACGCCCTGCGCGGCGCCGAAGTAGCCTCCGTACGCGCTGGAGAGCAGCATGCCGGCCAGCAGCGGCGTACCGCCGTCCGCTTTGCCCGGATCGCCTCCTGCGGCTTCCTGGCGGCGGCGCAGGGCCGCGGCGAGCCGGGGCTGGAGGACGACGAGTACGAGGGCCAGGCCGATGAGGACGGGCACGATCGTGTCGAAGGAGTCCGACGGCAGGGTCAGGAGGAGGATGGCGCCCGCGAGGCCGCCGACGAGGGAGACGGCGCCGAGCCGCACGATGCGGGCGCGCTGGCCCTGGAGTTCCTTGCGGTAGCCGATGGCCCCGCTGATGGAACCGGGCACCAGGCCGAGGGTGTTGGAGACGTTGGCGGTGACCGGGGGCAGGCCGGTGGCGAGGAGCACCGGGAAGGTGATCAGGGTGCCGGAGCCGACGATGGTGTTGATGGTGCCGGCGCCGATTCCGGCGCCGAAGACCGCGAGCGATTCCCAGATGGACATGGACATGGACGGAGCCATCCCCTTTGTGTGAGTGAGTCGCCTCCCCGCCATGAAGGTCGAGGGGCCTCACCGATCATGCACGAAGGGGAGGACGCGGTCAGTCGATGGGGGGCTGTTCGCGCCGCTCCGCGGGGGTGTCCTGGGCGGGGGTGCCCTTGCCGGGGTTCTGCGGGTTGAAGCCGGCCGAACCGCCGCCGAGGGGTCCGAAGTTGCCCATGGCGCCCGAGAGTCCCTTGAGTGCGTCCCCGATCTCGCTGGGCACGATCCAGAGCTTGTTGGCGTCGCCCTCGGCGATCTTCGGGAGCATCTGGAGGTACTGGTAGGCGAGGAGCTTCTGGTCGGCGTCGCCGGCGTGGATGGACTCGAAGACGGTGCGGATGGCCTGGGCCTCGCCCTCGGCCCTCAGGGCAGCGGCCTTGGCCTCGCCCTCGGCGCGCAGGATGGAGGACTGCTTCTCGCCCTCGGCGCGCAGGATCTCCGACTGGCGGACGCCCTCGGCCTGGAGGATCGCGGCGCGCTTGTCGCGGTCGGCGCGCATCTGCTTCTCCATCGAGTCCTGGATGGAGGTCGGCGGCTCGATGGCCTTCAGCTCGACGCGGTTGACGCGGATGCCCCACTTGCCGGTGGCCTCGTCGAGGACCCCGCGCAGGGCGGCGTTGATCTCCTCGCGGGAGGTGAGGGTCCGCTCCAGGTCCATGCCGCCGATGATGTTGCGCAGGGTGGTGACGGTGAGCTGCTCGATGGCCTGGATGTAGCTGGCCACTTCGTACGTGGCGGCGCGGGCGTCGGTCACCTGGTAGTAGATAACGGTGTCGATGTTGACGACCAGGTTGTCCTGGGTGATGACCGGCTGCGGCGGGAAGGGGACGACCTGTTCGCGGAGGTCGATCCGGTTGCGGATGGAGTCGA
The DNA here is from genome assembly GCF_055575955.1 of Streptomyces sp. NPDC033966. Classification (NCBI taxonomy): domain Bacteria; kingdom Bacillati; phylum Actinomycetota; class Actinomycetes; order Kitasatosporales; family Streptomycetaceae; genus Streptomyces; species Streptomyces sp. NPDC033966. Next base: position 4,837 of record NZ_JBVIRQ010000004.1, read on the forward strand.
TGAACGGGACGACGATGTTGAGGCCCGCGTTGAGGGTGCGGGTGTAGCGGCCGAACCGCTCGACGATGGCTGCGCTGGCCTGCGGGATCACCTGGATCGTCTTGACCAGGGCGATGAAGACCAGTACCACCAGGATGATCAGGACGATGATGATCGGTTGCATGCGGTTCCCCGTGCCCTTCCGGCTGTCTGTGCTGCCCCGTTGATCGGAGTCTCGCAGACCCCGGGGCCGCGGGTGGGCTGCTTGTCACATGACGACCGCGGTCGCTCCGTCGATGTCGACGACGTCTACGGACTGGCCGGGTTCGAAGCTGGTGTCCGAGTCGAGGGTGCGGGCGGACCAGATCTCGCCGGCCAGCTTGATGCGGCCGCCGCTGCCGTCGACCCGTTCGAGGACGACGGCGGATCTGCCCTTCAACGCCTCGATGCCGCTGCGGTGTTGGGGCCGCTGGTCGCGGTGGCGGTTGGCGATCGGCCGTACGACGGCGATCAGCGCGACCGACACGATCACGAAGACCAGGACCTGGGCGACCACTCCCCCGCCGAAGGCCGCGGTGACGGCCGCGGCGACCGCGCCGACGGCGAACATGCCGAACTCCGGCAGGGCGGTCAGGACGAGGGGGATGCCCAGTCCGACCGCGCCGATGAGCCACCACACCCATGCGTCGATGTCCACATGGTCATGGTAGGTCGGGCGGGCGCGGCCGGACAGGGCGCGAACGGCGGTGCCTAGCGCAGGGGCAGGCCCTGGGCGCTCCAGCGCTCGTGCTCGTTGCGCTCGACGATGAGCGGGAGGCCGAAGCAGAGGGAGAGGTTGCGGGAGGTCAGCTCCAGCTCGATGGGACCGGCGGCGACGACCTTGCCCTGCCGGATCATCAGGACGTGCGTGAAGCCGGGGGCGATCTCCTCGACGTGGTGCGTGACCATGACCATGGACGGGGCCAGGGGGTCGCGGGCCAGGCGGCCGAGGCGCCGCACGAGGTCCTCGCGGCCGCCGAGGTCGAGGCCGGCGGCGGGCTCGTCGAGGAGGAGCAGCTCGGGGTCGGTCATCAGGGCGCGGGCGATCAGGGTGCGCTTGCGCTCGCCCTCGGAGAGGGTGCCGAACTTGCGGTCGAGGTAGTCGGTCATGCCGAGGCGGTCGAGGAACGCGCGGGCGCGCTGCTCGTCGATGTCCTCGTACTCCTCCTGCCAGGTCGCGGTCATGCCGTAGGCGGCGGTGAGCACGGTCTGCAGGACGGTCTGCCGCTTCGGGAGCTTGTCGGCGAGCGCGATGCCGGCGACGCCGATGCGCGGGCGCAGCTCGAAGACGTCGCTGCCGGGCTTGCCGAGGGTGCTGCCGAGGATGGTGGCCGTGCCCTTGGTGGGGAAGAGGTAGCTGGAGGCGAGGTTCAGCAGCGTGGTCTTGCCGGCGCCGTTGGGGCCGAGGATGACCCAGCGCTCCCCCTCCTTGACCGACCAGGAGACCTGGTCCACCAGAGCCCGGCCCTCGCGGACCACGGATACGTCCACCAGCTCCAGAACATCGCTCATGAGCGTGTTGTCACCCCTTGCAGTCACGGTTCTCTGTGCGCGCCTGTAGGCGCGGCCCCAGGGGAAAACCTACGCCACTCGGAGAGGGCTCCGGGCGCCAGGCCGGGTCGGGGGGCCGATCCGTAGAGTGGGGGGATGCTTTTCGAACCACGTTCAGGGCGGCTGGCCGCCTGGGGGAACGCTCTGCTGGCCGGTCTGGTCTCGCCCGACGAGGCGGCGCTGTCGATCGTGGGCGAGGACGCCGTGCACCGGGTCGCCGGGCTGCCGGGTGAGGCGGGGCCGGTGGGGCTCACGCTGGCGCTGGGGCGGCTGCGGACTCTGGGGGTGACCGGGCTGCGGGTGGCGCTGCCGGTCGCGGGCCATCCGCTGGGGCTGAGCGGGCCGCCGGAGTTCAACGCGCGGGCGCTGGAGGCCGAGGAGGCGGTGGTGTGCGCGGGGGCCGCCCTGGGGCTGGTGCCGGAGGTCACGGAGGCGGGCCCGGCCGGTGACGTGCACGTCTCGGTGGTGTGGCACTGCCTGCCGGTACGGGAGGCCCCGCCGGCGGACGTGCCGTCGCTGGGTGAGGCGGAGCGGGAGCTGGCCGAGGCGCTGCGCGAGGCGACGGTGGTGCTGACCCGGCTGGACGTGGCGGCGTCGGGGCCGGTGGCCGAGGCGGCGCTGTCGGCGTACCGGGCGCGGGCGGAGGCGGGGCGGGACGTGCTGGCGCCCGGGTATCCGGCGCGGGCGGTACGGGTGCTGGCGCTGGCGCAGCGGGTGGACCTGATGGTGTCGCTGGCGTACGAGCGCGGGCACGGGGGCGCGGTGGCGGCCTCGGAGATGGCGGCGCGGGCGGAGGCGCTGCGGCCGGTGGAGCGGGTGGCGCGGCGGGCGCTGGTGGCGGCGTACAACGCGGCGGTGGAGGGGAAGTAGCCTCCGGCGGCCGGCCGGGGCCGCACGGCCGCGGCCCCGCTTCCCGGGGAGAAGGGGGGAAGCGGGGCCGCAGGGCGGGGCGGGGGTCAGGCGTTGACGCCGGTGTTGCCCCAGGCGCCGTTGAGCAGGCCGATCACGCTGACGGTGTTGCCGACCACGTTCACGGGGACGTGCACGGGGACCTGGAGCAGGTTCCCGGAGGCCACGCCGGGCGAGTTCAGGGCCTCGCCCTCCGCGGACGCACCGCCGTGCGCCGAGGAGACACCGGCGCCGGCGGCGACGAGGCCGCCCGCGATCATGGTGACGGCTGCGGCCTTCTTGAAGTTCTTCACGTTCTCGTCCTCCAGTACGTCTGCCGCGACCAGCCGTCGCGGCACGCCATGGAGAACGGCGGCCGCCCGGCCGGGATACGCCATGTGGGCGACATACACCCGACCGTATGAATCTCAGTTCAGCCCATTACTCCGCGATGCCGTGCCTGACGGCCCACAGCGCGGCCTGCGTGCGGTCGGAGAGGTCCAGTTTCATCAGGATGTTCGAGACGTGCGTCTTGACCGTCTTCTCGGACAGTACGAGCGCCCTGGCGATCTCCCGGTTCGAGCGGCCGTCGGCGATCAGGCCCAGGACCTCCCGCTCGCGGTCGGTCAGCGACCCCGGCCGGCCCCCGGGGCCGCTCTGGTCGTCCTGGGCGGCCAGCAGGGCCTCGGCTACCTCCGGCTGCAGCAGTACGTGTCCCGCGTGCACGGAGCGGATGGCTCCGGCCAGGGCGTCGGGGTCGATGTCCTTGTAGAGGTATCCGGCGGCGCCGGCCCGCAGCGCGGGGACCACGGTCCGCTGTTCCGTGAAGCTGGTGACGATCAGGACCCGGGCCGGGTTCTCCAGGTCCCGCAGCCGCCGCAGGGCCTCGATGCCGTCGGTGCCGGGCATCTTGACGTCCATGAGGATCACGTCGGGCCGCAGCTCCTCGGCGCGGGCGGTGCCCTCCGCCCCGTCGGCGGCCTCTCCGACCACCTCGATGTCCTCCTGTACCTCCAGGAAGGTGCGCAGGCCGCGCCGGACCACCTGGTGGTCGTCGACGAGCAGGACGCGGATCCGGCCGCGGCCGGGGGTGTCAGCCACCGGGGACCTCCATTTCGATCGTGGTGCCCTCACCGGGCTCCGAGCGGACCTCCAGCCGGCCTCCGGCGCCGCTCGCCCGGTCCCGCATGGAGACGAGCCCCAGGTGCCGGCCGGCCTTGCGGACCGTGGACGGGGAGAAGCCCCGGCCCCAGTCCCGTACGCGCAGGACGGCGCCGCCCGCGGGGGTGCGGGCCAGGGTGACCTCGACGCGGTCCGCGCCGGAGTGCCGCAGGGCGTTGTGCAGGGCCTCCTGGGCGACCCGCAGCAGGGCCTCCTCCTGGGAGGCGGGCAGGGCCCGTACGCCGTCACAGGTGAAGGTGACGCGCGCGGTGTGGGCGCGGTCCAGTACCCGGACGTGGTCGCGCAGCGTGTGGACGAGGCCGTCCTCGTCCAGCGCGGCGGGCCGCAGCTCGGTCACTGCGGCGCGGAGCTCGTCGGCGGCCTCCGCGGCGAGCACGGCGACCTGCTGGAGCTCCCCCTTGGCGCGGGCCGGGTCGCGGTCCACGAGGGCGGCGGCGGCCTGGGCGGTCAGGCGCAGGGAGAACAGCTTCTGGCTGACGGCGTCGTGCAGCTCGTGGGCGAGCCGGGAGCGCTCCTCGGCGATCGTCAGCTCACGGCTGCGCTCGTAGAGGCGCGCGTTGGTGAGGGCTATGGCGGCGTGCTGGGCGAGGAGGGAGAGGAGCGCCTCGTCCTCGTCGGTGAAGCCGCCGGGGCCGTTCTTGTTGGCGAGGAAGAGGGCGCCCAGGTTCTCCTCCCCGTCCCTGATGGGCAGGCCCAGGAAGCCGGACATCTCGGGGTGGGCGGCGGGCCAGCCCCCGAAGCGCGGGTCCTCGCGTACGTCCGCGAGCCGCTCGGGGGTCTCCTCGTGGAGCATCGCGGCGAGGATGCCGTGCTGGCGGGGCAGCGGGCCGATGCGGCGCCACTGCTCCTCGCTGATGCCGTCCACGACGAACTGGGCGAAGCCCCCGTGGTCGTCCGGGACGCCGAGGGCGGCGTACTCGGCGTCCAGCAGTTCGCGGGCGGAGGCGACGATCGTGCGCAGGACGTCGTGGACCTCCAGCCGCCGGCTCATGGCGAGCAGCGCGGTGCTGACGGCCGCCAGTCCTCCCGTAGCGGGTCCGTTGTGCATGGGGTCACCGTACCGGCGGCCCTGACCTGCGGGATCGGGCCTTGGGCGTAGGTCCTGGGCCTGAGGGCGTACGGCCTGGGGAGGGGGGTGCGGGGGCGGGGTCTCTGCCCTGGGGATGAGGCCCGGGGGCGGTCGGCTCGTCCGGAAGGCTGAGGTCGGTCACGTATTGAATTGCGGTCGCAACTCTGGGTGAGACCGGTGCGGGCCCGATGTGAGCCCCGGCATAGGACGCACATCACTTACGAAGCCGCGTAGTGGACGCATAAAGACGCCGTCAGTGCGGCCGCCCCTAGCGACAGGGGCGGCAATGCCGCTCCGGCGGGGGGCCCTGATCCACTAACCGGGATCGTACGTCACACCTTTGCCAGGCCATTTTGCCGCCGCTAAGAATGGCTGCCGTCGCACAGCGCCGCGGATCCCGGATCCGAGCGGCGCTTTCCTGCGGCCCCCGCTATTCGAAGAGGTTGCCCCGCATGTCTGCTTCCAGCACGCCCGGTCACTATCGTCTGACGAAGGCACACAAGCTGTCGATCGCCGGTGTGGCCACCCTCGGTGCCGCCGCCCTCGCCTTCTCCCTCGTCCCCGCCGGTACCGAGACCGCTCAGGCTCAGACGTTCGATGCCGCCCCGGTCGCCTGGACCCAGTCCGTGCAGAAGCACGTCGGCGCCCAGCAGGCCGTCGCCGACCAGAAGGCCAAGGACGCGGCGAAGGCCGAGGCCGCCGCGCAGGCGAAGAAGGAGCGCGAGGCCAAGGAAGCCGCCAGCCGTTCCGCGGCCCGCACGCCGGTCTTCGCGAACAACCTCGACGGCTGGATCAAGGAAGCCCTCTCCATCATGAAGCGCGAGGGCATCCCCGGCAGCTACGCCGGCATCCACCGCAACATCATGCGCGAGTCGAGCGGCAACCCCCGCGCGATCAACCTGTGGGACATCAACGCGCAGAACGGCATCCCGTCGAAGGGCCTGCTCCAGGTCATCCAGCCGACCTTCAACACGTACCACGTCAAGGGCACGAAGTTCGACCTGTACGACCCGGTCGCGAACATCGTCGCCGCGTGCAACTACGCCGCCGACCGCTACGGCTCGATGGACAACGTGAACAGCGCCTACTAGGCACCGCACGCCCCCATGCGCCTCAGGGCGGCCCCCGGAGTTCCGGGGGCCGCCCTGAGGCGTTCCACGCGTACGCGGCCCTGGCGGACCCGTCCGCTACTTGCGCATGACCTCGGGCTCGTGGCGGCGCAGCAGGCGCGCCACGGCGAAGCCGCAGATCACACCGAGCGCCAGCAGGACGAAGACGTCCATGAACCACTGGCCGGCGGTGTGGTCCCACAGCGGGTCGGTGTTGGTGGGGTTCTGCGGGTCCCACGGCGCCATGAGCCTGCCCAGGTTCAGGGTGGTGCCGGCGGCGCCGATGGCCCAGCGGGACGGCATCAGGTAGGCGAACTGCTCCAGGCCGATCTTGTCGTACAGCTGGAACAGGATGCCGGTGAAGACGACCTGGACGATGGCGAACATGACGAGCAGCGGCATGGTCTTCTCGGCGGTCTTCACCAGCGAGGAGATCACGAGGCCGAACATCATCGCGGTGAAGCCGAGCGAGGTGACCGCGATGCAGAGCTCGACGGCCGGGTTCATGAACAGGCCCTCGGCGGGCAGCTTGCGCGGGGTGAAGGCGATGGCGCAGATGATCACGCCCTGGAGGGCGGTGATCGCGCCGAGGACGATCACCTTCGACATGAGGTACGCGGACCGGGACAGGCCGGTCGCGCGCTCACGCTCGTAGATGACGCGTTCCTTGATCAGCTCACGGACCGAGTTGGCCGCGCCCGAGAAGCACATGCCGACCGCGAGGATCAGCATGATCGTGCCCGCGTCGCCGTTGAAGCGCGACGGCGGGGTCGGCGGGGCGAGGCCGAACTTCGCGGGGATCACGATGGAGACGACGCCGAGGACGGCGGGCATCAGCACCATCAGGGCGAGGAAGCCCACGTCGGAGGCGATCACCGAGACGTAGCGGCGCATCAGCGTCCACAGCTGCGAGCCCCAGCCCTGCGGCTTCGGCGGGATCATCTGCTGCGGCGCCATCGCGACCTGCTGCGGGGCGACCGCGTCGAGGTCGGCGGCGTACAGCTGGTAGTGCTGCGAGCCCTTCCAGCGGCCGGCCCAGTCGTAGTCGCGGTAGTTCTCGAAGGCGGAGAACACGTCGGCCCAGGTGGTGTAGCCGAAGAAGTTCAGCGCCTCGTCCGGCGGGCCGAAGTAGGCGACGGACCCGCCCGGGGCCATGACGAGCAGCTTGTCGCACAGCCCCAGCTCGGCCACGGAGTGGGTGACGACGAGGACCGTGCGGCCGTCGTCGGCGAGGCCGCGCAGCAGCTGCATGACGTCGCGGTCCATGCCCGGGTCGAGGCCGGAGGTCGGCTCGTCCAGGAAGATCAGCGACGGCTTGGTGAGCAGCTCCAGGGCCACGGACACGCGCTTGCGCTGACCACCGGAGAGCGAGGTGATCTTCTTGTCCTTGTGGATGTCGAGCTTGAGCTCGCGCAGCACCTCGTCGATGCGGGCGGCGCGCTCGGACTCGGCGGTGTCGCCCGGGAAGCGGAGCTTGGCCGCGTACTTCAGCGCGGTCGAGACCTTCAGCTCCTTGTGCAGGATGTCGTCCTGCGGGACCAGGCCGATGCGCTGGCGGAGCTCCGCGAACTGCTTGTACAGGTTGCGGTTGTCGTAGAGGACGTCACCCTGGTCGGCGGGCCGGTAGCCGGTGAGCGCCTTCAGGAGCGTCGACTTGCCGGAGCCGGAGGGGCCGATGACGCCGATGAGCGACTTCTCCGGGACGCCGAAGGTGACGTCCTTGAGGATCTGCTTGCCGCCGTCGACCGTGACCGTGAGGTGGCGGGCCGAGAAGGAGACGTCACCGGTGTCGACGAACTCCTCGAGCCGGTCGCCGACGATCTTGAACGTCGAGTGGCCGACGCCCACGATGTCGTTCGGGCCGAGCAGCGCGGTGCCGGACTTGGGCAGCGGCTGACCGTTGACGTAGGTGCCGTTGTGGCTGCCGAGGTCGTGGATCTCGAAGCGGCCGCCGGTGGAGCGGAACTCCGCGTGGTGGCGCGAGACCTGGAGGTCGGAGACGACGAGCTCGTTCTCCAGGGCACGGCCGATGCGCATGACCCGGCCGACGGCGATCTGGTGGAACGTCGTCGGGCTGCGGTGGTCGCTGCTGTACCCGGGGGCCGCGGCGGCCTGCTGCGCGGGGATGCCGCCCCCGGCTCCGCCGCCCTGCTGCTGCGGCACGTACGGCTGCTGCTGCTCCCAGGCGGGCTGCTGCGGCTGCTGCTGTGCCGGGGCCTGGTAGGCCTGCTGCTGTGCCTGCGCCTGCGCCGCCGGAGCCTGGTAGGCCGGCTGCTGTGCCTGCGCGGCGCTCGGATTCAGCCGCGGGCCGTCCGTGGCGTTGCCCAGGTGGACCGGCGTGCCCGGCACGAGCTCCGTCTGCTGGACCCGCGCGCCGTGCACGTAGGTGCCGTTGGTGCTGCCGTGGTCCTCGATGGCCCAACCCCGGCCGTTCCAGCTGATGGTGGCGTGCCGCCACGACACCCTGGCGTCATCGATCACGACGTCTCCCTGGGGGTCGCGCCCCAGCGAGTACGACCTGGACGGATCGAGCGTCCAGGTCCTTCCGTTCAATTCCAGTACGAGTTCCGGCACTCCAGCCCCACTTAAGGTCCCCCGAGAATCCCCCTGGCGTCCAGGGAGAACGACGTCAGGGAGTCTAGGGATGGCGAACATCCGGTGGAACTATTTCAGGCCTGCGGCCACATGTGGAATCGGGGCCTTCCGCGGGGGGCCGCGGGCGGCATTTGACGGGGGCGAAAGACACCCGGAGAGTGCGATACGGGACTTCTCGGCCCCCGGTGCGGCGCTCGCCTTCTTCACGTACCCCTCACGTTCTTCACGCCGCGCCCGCACCGGCGCGGCGGCCGGGCGGTGCGCGGCGCGCGTCTGAAGGGTGGGACGGGGGTCCGGCGGGAGGGGGCGGGAAGATACGGTGTGGGCACCATGAGCGCTTCGCAGACCTCCGACGTCCCCACCCTCCTCGTCAAGATCTTCGGCAAGGACCGTCCCGGGATCACCGCCGGGCTGTTCGACACCCTCGCCGCCTACTCCGTCGACGTCGTCGACATCGAGCAGGTCGTCACCCGAGACCGCATCGTCCTGTGCGTCCTCGTCACCAAGCCCGCCGCCGGCTCCGAGGGCGAGCTGCGCGCCACCGTGCACAGCTGGGCCGAGTCGCTCAAGCTGCAGGCGGAGATCCTCTCCGGTACCGGTGACAACCGGCCGCGCGGCAGCGGCCGCTCCCACGTCACCGTCCTCGGGCACCCGCTCACCGCCGAGTCCACCGCCACCATCGCCGCCCGGATCACCGCGGCCGGCGGCAACATCGACCGTATCTTCCGGCTCGCCAAGTACCCGGTGACGGCGGTCGAGTTCGCCGTCTCCGGCGTCGAGACCGAGCCGCTGCGCACCGCCCTGGCCACCACCGCCGCGCAGATCGGCGTGGACGTGGCCGTGGTGTCGGCCGGGCTGCACCGCCGGGCGCAGCGGCTGGTGGTCATGGACGTGGACTCGACCCTGATCCAGGACGAGGTCATCGAGCTCTTCGCCGCGCACGCCGGCTGCGAGGCGGAGGTCGCCGAGGTGACCGAGCGGGCCATGCGCGGCGAGCTGGACTTCGAGCAGTCCCTGCACGCCCGCGTCGCACTGCTGGCGGGGCTGGACGCGTCGGTGGTGGACAAGGTCCGCTCCGAGGTGCGGCTGACGCCCGGCGCGCGGACCCTGATCCGGACGCTGAAGATGCTGGGCTACCAGGTGGGCGTGGTCTCCGGCGGGTTCACGCAGGTCACGGACGACCTGCGGGAGCGGCTGGGGCTGGACTTCGCCTCGGCGAACACCTTGGAGATCGTCGACGGGAAGCTGACCGGCAAGGTCACCGGGGAGATCGTGGACCGGGCGGGCAAGGCCCGGCTGCTGCGCCGCTTCGCCGCGGAGGCCGGGGTGCCGCTGTCGCAGACGGTGGCGATCGGTGACGGCGCCAACGACCTGGACATGCTGAACGCGGCCGGGCTGGGTGTCGCCTTCAACGCCAAGCCGGTGGTCCGCGAGGCCGCGCACACCGCCGTGAACGTCCCCTTCCTGGATGCCGTGCTGTACCTGCTCGGCGTCACCCGCGAGGAAGTGGAAGCGGCCGACCTGGCCTGACCCCGTACGTGCGTGCGCGCCCGGCCGGAGCCCTCCGGCCGGGCGCGCGTCGTCGCGGGCTCAGTGCTCCTTGGGCGTCCAGTAGTCCAGCAGGGTGCACACGCCGGGTTCGAGGGACTTCCACGAGCCGGTGAAGGAGACGATGGCCAGCGCGGCGGTCGGGAAGCCCGTACGGGTCATCCGGGCCAGGGTGTCGCCCTCGGAGCGTCCGCAGAGGACGTCGGCGAGGGCGTGCATGCCGGGGTTGTGGCCGATGACGATGAGGTCGGACACCTCGTCGGGGGTCTCGTTCAGCAGGGCGATGAGCTCGCCGGGCGACGCTTCGTAGATCCGCTCCTCGTACGAGGTCTTCGGCCGGGACGGGAGTTCCTGGACGGCGAGCTTCCAGGTCTCCCGGGTGCGCGCGGCGGTGGAGCAGAGGGCCAGGTCGAAGGTGATGCCGGTCTCGGCGAGCTTCAGTCCGACGGCGGGCGCGTCCTTGCGGCCGCGTTCCGCCAGCGGGCGGTCGTGGTCGGACACCTGCGGCCAGTCGGCCTTGGCGTGCCGGAGGAGGGCGATCCTGCGGGGTGTGTCGGCGCTCATGGCCACCAGCTTCGCACGAAACGAGCCACCGGGCGCAGGGTGTTGGGGGGCCTTGCCCCGTCGGTGGGGCGTGCCCGGCGCACGCGGGTCAGCCGACGGCGCGCAGCAGCTGGTGGGTGACCTGGACGAGGGCGGAGCCCTCTTCGGTGGCGGCGTGCGCCTGGCCGGAGCCGGCGAGGAGGAGCAGGAGGAGACCGAAGGCGAGCGCGGGCAGGGCCAGCGTCCACCAGTGCAGCCGGGTGTCGGGGGCGGTGCGGGGGGCGGGAAGGTGTGCGGGGGCCGACATGGCCGCCTCCGTGGGTGTGCGGGTGGGACGGGCTCGCTCTCCTTCGAATCTATGGATCCGAAGGGGCGGTTCCCATCCGGGGCGCACCCCAGGCAACCCTGAACCTGGCCCCCCAGGGGATGGTGGGGATATCCCCACCATCCCCTGGGGCCCCTCGTGTCAGGGGGAGGCGATGGTCGCGATGACGGCGATGACCACGGTCACGAGCAGCATCGCGCCGAGCACGAGACCGAGCTTCTTGTGGCCGTTCTGGGGGTTGGGTTCGAGTACGGGCGACATGCCGTTCAGTCTCCCATGCCGCATTCGGCCTCGATCGTGCGGTCCCGGCCGGCGAGGACGCCGAGGGCGATCTGGGGGACGAGGAGGGCCGCCATCAGGGCGAGCGGGAGGTCCCAGCCGCCGCTGTGCTGGTAGAGGGTGCCGATGACCAGGGGCCCGGGGATGGAGATGAGGTAGCCGGTGCTCTGGGCGAAGGCGGAGAGCTTGACGACCCCGGCCGGGGACTTGGCGCGCAGCCCGATCATCGTGATGACGAGGGGGAAGGCGCAGTTGGAGATGCCGAGCAGCAGGGCCCAGGCCCAGGCTCCGGCGGCGGGGGCGAGCCAGAGCCCGAGGTAGCCGGCGAGGCCGAAGAGGCCGAGGACGGCGGCGATGGGGCCCTGGTGGCGCATCCGTCCGGCGAGGCCGGGGATGACGAAGGCCAGGGGGACGCCCATGACCATGGTGACGGCGAGCAGGACTCCGGCGGTGGAGGCGGAGACGCCCGCGTCGCGGAAGATCTGCGGGAGCCAGCCCATGGTGACGTAGGCGCCGGTGGCCTGGAGGCCGAAGTAGCAGGCCAGGGCCCAGGCGGTGCGGCTGCGGACCACGGAGGGGCCGGTCGCCCCGGTCGCGGCGGCGGGGGCCGCGGCCTTCTCGCGGCGGCCGGCGGCGGCGATGGGCAGCCAGGGCATGACGGCGGCGGCGGCGAGGACGGCCCAGATCAGCAGGCCGGTGCGCCAGCTGCCGCCGAGGGCCCCGGTGAGGGGGACGGTCGCGGCGGCGGCGAGGGAGGTGCCGGCGGCCAGGGCCATGGAGTAGAGGCCGGTCATGGTGCCGACCCGGTCCGGGAAGTAGCGCTTGACGATCACCGGGAGCAGCACGTTGGTCAGGGCTATGCCGGCCAGGGACAGGGCGCTGGCGGCGAGGAATCCGGCGGCGTTGTCGGTGAAGGGGCGGATCAGCAGGCCCGCGGCGACGGCGGCCATGCCGGCGCAGACGACGGTGGCCGGGCCGAAGCGGCGGGAGAGCCGGGGGGCGGTGACGCCGAAGACGGCGAAGCAGAGGGCGGGGACCGAGGTGATGAGCCCGGCGACGGTGCCGCTCATGTGGAGGCCGGTGCGGGCCTCTTCGAAGAGGGCTCCGAGGCTGGTGATGGCGGGCCGCAGGTTGAGGGCGGCCAGCACGATTCCGACGACGAGTACCGGGCCCAGCCACGTGGGGGCGGCGGGTGCGGGTGCGGGCAGGGCGGCGGAGCCGCCGCTCGCGACCGCCGGGCGGTTCATGGTCTGGATGTCTTCGTCGCGCATCCAGCCATCATAGAATCATGGGATGATTGGTTGTCCAGTCGTGGACCGTCCTGCACGGTCCCGTCCGTAGCCGCTCCGGCCGACCCCGAGGGGGTTCCACCCGCCATGCCGCTGACCTCGCCCCGGCGATCCGCGCTCGTCGACCAGGTGATCGCCCAGCTGCGGAACCAGATCACGTCCGGCGAGTGGCCGGTCGGGAGCCGGATCCCCACCGAGCCCGAGCTGGTGGAGCTGCTGGGCGTCGCCCGCAACACCGTGCGGGAGGCGGTCCGGGCCCTGGCGCACAACGGGCTGCTGGACATCCGCCAGGGTTCGGGTACGTACGTGCTCGCCACCAGCGAGCTGGCCGGGGTGATGCACCGGCGCTTCGCGGGGGCCGACCCCCGGCACATCGCGGAGCTGCGCTCGACGCTGGAGTCCTCGGCGGCCCGGCTGGCGGCGGAGCGGCGGACGGCGCGGGACCTCGTACAGCTGGACGCGCTGCTGGCGCGGCGCGAGGAGGCGTGGGCGAGCGGGGACGCGGAGCTGTTCGTGGCGGCGGACGTGGGCCTGCACATGGCGGTGGTGGCGGCCTCGCACAACGACGTGCTGATCGAGCTGTACGCGGACCTCGGCGACCTGGTCGCGGACTGGCTGCGGACGGACGTCGGCGCCGAGCTGAACCCGGCGGACCATCTGGACCACGCCCGGCTGATCGAGGCGATCCGGCGCGGGGACGCGGACACCGCCGCGGCGGAGGCGGCGGGCTACCCCTTCGTCTGCCTGGGCAAGGCCCCGGCCTGACCGGCAGGACACCTCTCAGGGGCCTTCCGGGGTGCGCTGGTGGCTCACCCAGGCGGTGCGGACCTCCTTCCAGCAGCGGCCGGTGAGCCGGGTGCGGCCGGCCGGGTCCAGGGGGACGAGGGCGGCGTCCCCGTCCACGTCCCACCAGCGCTCGCACTCGACGTGGAGGCGGAGCAGGTCGGTCTCGGGGTAGCCGTTGTGGCAGGACGCGACCACCGTGGAGCCGGTGATCCGTGTGTCGCAGTCGGCGCCGAAGAGTTCCCGGACGGGTGGCCGCGCGGGCCGTACGGGTGGCTCGGCGGGGATGTCGTCGAGGTCCACGACGGCCCGGCCGGCCGCTCCGGGGCCGGGCGCGGGTTCCCGTACACCGGGCTGGGCGAGGGCTCCGGGGCCCAGGAGGCCGGTCAGGAACACTGAGGTGACCAGCAGCGATACGGCTCGGCTCGGCCTCGCGCGCACACCCGCACCTCCTCCCCGAACACACCGGGAAGATCCCGGCATGGTCATTTTGCAGGTATCTGTCCCGGTTTTCGACTCGGGAAGATCCACCCCGGGCTCGGACATCCGATCGAACCGGGCCGCGCGGCACCCCCCTGAGGACCCCTCACCCACCGCCGCCGCACACGGAAACGGCGATGGCCGCGCCTTCCGGGAGGAAGGCGCGGCCATCGCCGCGGTACGGGGACGGGCCCGGGATCAGGCACCCATCGCGTGCAGGCCGCCGTCCACGTGGACGATCTCGCCGGTGGTCTTCGGGAACCAGTCCGACAGCAGCGCGACGACACCGCGGCCCGTGGGCTCCGGGTCGCTCATGTCCCACTCCAGCATGGAGCGGTGGTTCCAGGTGTCCGCCAGGTCGGAGAAGCCCGGGATGGACTTGGCGGCCATGGAGCCGAGCGGGCCGGCCGAGACCAGGTTGCAGCGGATGTTCTCCTTGCCCAGGTCGCGGGCCAGGTAGCGGCTGGTGGCCTCCAGGGCGGCCTTGGCCGGGCCCATCCAGTCGTACTGCGGCCAGGCGAACTGCGCGTCGAAGGTGAGGCCGACGACGGCCGCGCCCTCCGCCGGGAAGAGCGGCTTGCAGGCCATCGTCAGCGACTTCAGCGAGAACGCCGAGACGTGCATGGCGGTGGCGACCGACTCGAACGGCGTGTTCAGGAAGTTGCCGCCGAGGGCGTCCTGCGGGGCGAAGCCGATGGAGTGCACGACGCCGTCGAGGCCGCCGAGCTCGTCGCGGACGAGGCCCTCCAGGCGGGCGAGGTGCTCGTCGTTGGTGACGTCGAGCTCGATCACCTTGACCGGCTTGGGGAGCTTCCTGGCGATGCGCTCGGTCAGCGACGGCCGCGGCCACGCGGTGAGGATGACCTCGGCGCCCTGCTCCTGGGCCAGCCTGGCGGTGTGGAAAGCGATGGAGGACTCCATCAGCACACCCGTGATGAGGATGCGCTTGCCCTCGAGAATTCCGCTCATGGTGATCAGTGACCCATGCCCAATCCGCCGTCAACGGGAATGACGGCTCCGGTGATGTACGCGGCGTCGTCAGACGCCAGGAAGCTGACGGCTGCCGCGATCTCCTCGGGCTGCGCGTAGCGGGCGAGCGGCACGTTCGCCACGATGCCCGCACGCTGCTCGTCCGTGAGCACCTTCGTCATGTCGGTGTCCACGAAGCCGGGGGCGACCACGTTGAAGGTGATGTTGCGGGAGCCCAGCTCTCGGGCGAGCGAGCGGGCGAAGCCCACCAGCGCGGCCTTGGAGGCGGCGTAGTTGGCCTGGCCGGCCGAGCCCAGCAGGCCGACGACCGAGGAGATCAGGACGACGCGGCCCTTCTTGGCCCGGAGCATGCCGCGGTTCGCGCGCTTGACCACGCGGAAGGTGCCGGTGAGGTTGGTGTCGACGACGGACGCGAAGTCCTCCTCCGACATCCGCATCAGCAGCGTGTCCTTGGTGATGCCGGCGTTGGCCACCAGCACCTCGACGTTGCCGTGCTTCTCCTCGATCTCCTTGTAGGCCTGCTCCACCTGCTCGGAGTCGGTGATGTCGCAGCGCACCGCCAGCACACCGAGCGAGGTGAGCTCCTCCGGGGGCTCGCCCGAACGGTACGTGACGGCGACCTTGTCGCCGGCCTCTGCGAAGGCTCGGGCGATGGCGAGGCCGATGCCCCGGTTTCCTCCGGTGACGAGAACCGAGCGGCTCAACGGATCACCCTTTCGCTAGCGGTCTGATTAGCAAAAACCTATAGGCCGCGCCGGGCATCCGGAGAATCGGGCTCCGACAGGGCCTCGCGATCCGCTCTGTCGAGTCCCTACAGAAAAATGTAGGCACAGCCGCCCCGGCCGCGAAATGATCGGGGCGACCGGCCCCGACCTCGGGAGGACTTCCGTGGCCCATTCCATCGACGCGGCTTTCACCGCGCTGCCCCTGCGGGCGCTCGCCGACGCGGCACTCGCCCGGGCCCGCGCGCTGGGCGCCGACCACGCCGACTTCCGGCTGGAGCGGATCCGCAGCGCCTCCTGGCGACTGCGCGACGCCAAACCCTCCGGCGGCTCCGACACCACCGACCTCGGTTACGCGGTCCGGGTGGTGCACGGCGGCAGCTGGGGCTTCGCCTCCGGCGTGGACCTGACCATGGACGGCGCCGCCAAGGTGGCCTCGCAGGCCGTGGCCATGGCGAAGCTGTCCGCCCAGGTGATCAAGGCCGCCGGTTCGGACGAGCGGGTGGAGCTGGCCGAGGAGCCGGTGCACGCCGACAAGACCTGGATCTCCGCCTACGACGTGAACCCCTTCGAGGTGCCGGACGCCGAGAAGTCGGCGCTGCTCGCCGACTGGAGCGCGCGGCTGCTGGCGGCCGAGGGCGTGGCGCACGTGGACGCCTCGCTGCTCGCCGTCCACGAGAACAAGTTCTACGCCGACACCGCGGGCACCTCGACCACCCAGCAGCGGGTGCGCCTCCACCCGCAGCTCACCGCGGTCGCCGTCGACGGCACCACCGGCGAGTTCGACTCGATGCGCACGATCGCCCCGCCGGCCGGGCGCGGCTGGGAGTACCTGACCGGCACCGGCTGGGACTGGAACGCCGAGCTGGAGCAGATCCCGGCGCTCCTCGCCGAGAAGATGCGGGCCCCCAGCGTGCAGGCCGGGCGCTACGACCTGGTCGTGGACCCGTCCAACCTGTGGCTCACCATCCACGAGTCCATCGGCCACGCCACCGAGCTCGACCGGGCCCTGGGCTACGAGGCGGCGTACGCGGGGACCTCCTTCGCCACCTTCGACCAGCTGGGCAAGCTCAAGTACGGCTCCCCGATCATGAACGTGACCGGTGACCGCACCGCCGAGCACGGTCTGGCCACCATCGGCTACGACGACGAGGGCGTCGAGGCGCAGAGCTGGGACCTGGTCAAGGACGGCACCCTGGCCGGCTACCAGACCGACCGGCGGATCGCCCGGCTGACCGGGCTCGGCCGCTCCAACGGCTGCGCGTACGCCGACTCCCCCGGGCACGTGCCCGTGCAGCGGATGGCGAACGTCTCGCTCCAGCCGGATCCGGGCGGGCTCTCCACGGAGGACCTGATCGGCGGGGTGGAGCGCGGGATCTACGTGGTCGGCGACCGCTCCTGGTCGATCGACATGCAGCGCTACAACTTCCAGTTCACCGGGCAGCGCTTCTTCCGGATCGAGAACGGCAGGCTGGCCGGGCAGCTGCGCGACGTCGCGTACCAGGCCACGACCACCGACTTCTGGGGCTCCATGGAGAAGGTCGGCGGTCCGCAGACCTACGTCCTGGGCGGCGCCTTCAACTGCGGAAAGGCCCAGCCGGGGCAGGTCGCGGCGGTGTCGCACGGCTGCCCGTCGGCCCTGTTCCGCGACGTGAACATCTTGAACACCACCCAGGAGGCCGGACGCTGATGTCGCCGAACCGCACGAAGCCCCACGAGATCGTCGAGCGGGCCCTGGAGCTGTCCACCGCCGACGGCTGCGTCGTCATCGCGGACGAGGAGTCCAGCGCCAACCTGCGCTGGGCCGGCAACGCGCTCACCACCAACGGCGTCACCCGCGGCCGGACCCTGACGGTCATCGCCACCGTCGGCGGCAAGGAGGGCACGGCCTCGGGGGTCGTCTCGCGCTCCGCCGTCACAGCCTCCGACCTGGAGCCGCTGGTACGGGCCGCCGAGGCGGCCGCGCGGGCGGGCGGTCCCGCCGAGGACGCCCAGCCGCTGGTGACGGGCACCCCCGCCTCGCCGGACTTCACCGACGCGCCGGACGAGACCTCCTCGGCCGTGTTCGCGGACTTCGCCCCGGCCCTCGGCGAGGCCTTCGCCCGGGCCCGGGCGGGCGGCCGCGAGCTGTACGGCTTCGCCAACCACGAGCTGACCTCCACGTACGTGGGCACCTCGACCGGGCTGCGGCTGCGCCACGACCAGCCGAACGGCACCCTGGAGCTCAACGCCAAGTCACCCGACCGGCTGCGTTCCGCCTGGGCCGGCCGGGCCACCCGCGACTTCAAGGACGTGGACCCTACGGCCCTGGACGCGGAGCTCGCCGTGCGCCTGGGCTGGGCCGAGCGGAAGGTCGAGCTGCCGGCGGGCCGGTACGAGACCCTGCTGCCGCCGACCGCGGTGGCCGACCTGCTGATCTACCAGATGTGGTCGGCGACGGCCCGGGACGCGACGGAGGGACGGACGGTCTTCTCCAAGCCCGGCGGCGGCACCCGGATCGGGGAGCGGCTGTCACGGCTGCCGCTGACCCTGCGCAGCGACCCGAACGCGCCGGGCCTGGAGTCCACGCCGTTCGTGATCGCGCACAGCTCGGGCGACGACGCGTCGGTCTTCGACAACGGCCTGCCGGTCCCGGCGACGGAGTGGATCAAGGAGGGCGAGCTGGCCCGGCTGACCACCACCCGGCACAGCGCGGCGCTGACCGGGCTGCCGCTGTCCCCGTCGTTCGGGAACCTGATCCTGGACGGGGGCGGCGAGAAGTCCCTGGAGGAGATGGTGGCGGACACCGAGCGGGGTCTGCTGCTGACCTGCCTCTGGTACATCCGCGAGGTCGATCCGGCCACGCTCCTGCTCACGGGCCTGACCCGGGACGGGGTGTACCTGGTGGAGAACGGCCAGGTCACGGGCGAGGTGAACAACTTCCGGTTCAACGAGTCGCCGGTGGACCTGCTGTCGCGGGCCTCGGAGGCCGGGCGTACCGAGAAGACCCTTCCGCGCGAGTGGGGCGACTGGTTCACCCGGGCAGCGATGCCGCCTGTCCGCATCCCGGACTTCAACATGAGTTCGGTCAGCAAGGGCGTCTGATCCACCTAGACTGAACTCGGCATTTCCACAATTCGTAAGGAGTCGAGAGACCGTGACGGACATCGTCGACGAACTGAAGTGGCGCGGGCTGTTCGCCCAGTCCACGGACGAAGAAGCGCTGCGCAAGGCCTTCGCGGACGGTCCCGTCACGTTCTATTGCGGCTTCGACCCGACCGCGGCCTCACTGCACGTGGGGCACCTGGTGCAGGTGCTCACCGTGCGCCGGCTCCAGCAGGCCGGCCACCGGCCGCTGGCGCTGGTCGGCGGGGCCACCGGTCAGATCGGTGACCCGCGTCCGACGGCGGAGCGCACCCTGAACGACCCGGAGACGGTCGCGAACTGGGTGAACCGGCTGCGCACGCAGATCGAGCCGTTCCTGTCCTTCGAGGGCGAGAACGCGGCGGTCATGGTGAACAACCTGGACTGGACGGCGGGCCTGTCCGCCATCGAGTTCCTGCGGGACATCGGCAAGCACTTCCGCGTGAACAAGATGCTGACGAAGGACTCGGTCGCCAAGCGGCTGGACTCCGAACAGGGCATCAGCTACACGGAGTTCAGCTACCAGCTGCTCCAGGGCATGGACTTCCTGGAGCTGTACCGCCGCTACGGCTGCACCCTCCAGCAGGGCGGCTCCGACCAGTGGGGCAACCTGACGGCGGGCCTCGACCTGATCCACCGGGTCGAGCCGGCCGCGCACGTCCACGCGATGGCGACCCCGCTGATGGTCAAGGCGGACGGCACCAAGTTCGGCAAGTCCGAGAGCGGGGCCGTCTGGCTGGACCCGGAGATGACCACCCCGTACGCGTTCTACCAGTTCTGGCTGAACGTGGACGACCGGGACATCTCCACCTACATGCGGATCCTGTCCTTCAGGTCCCGTGAGGAGCTGGAGGCGCTGGAGGCGCAGACTGCGGAGCGTCCGCAGATGCGGGCCGCCCAGCGGGCGCTGGCGGAGGAGCTGACCACGCTGGTGCACGGCGCGGACCAGTGCGCCGCCGTGATCGCCGCGTCGAAGGCGCTGTTCGGCCAGGGCGAGCTGGCGGAGCTGGACGAGGCCACGCTGGCCGCGGCCCTCTCCGAGCTGCCGCACGCCCGCGTCGCCGAGCTGGCGCAGGTCGTGGACCTGTTCGCGGAGACCGGCCTGGTCGCCAGCAAGTCCGCGGGCCGCCGGACCGTGAAGGAGGGCGGCGCCTACGTGAACAACGTGAAGATCACCGCCGAGGACGCGGTCCCCGCGCAGGAGGACCTGCTGCACGGGCGCTGGCTGGTGCTGCGCCGCGGCAAGAAGAACCTGGCCGCGGTGGAGGTCACCGGCGCCTGACGCGCACGGGGCACGGCGAAGGGGCCGGCGCGGACACCATCGTCCGCGCCGGCCCCTTCGCCGTGCCGTCACACCGTGTGGCGTCTGCCGCCCCGCAGGGCCATGTAGACCATGTCGCCGAGGCCGACGACGACCACGGCTCCGGCGAGTTGCAGCAGGTGCCGGAGCCAGTCGACGCCCTTGGTGTCCTCGACGCCGATCCAGCGCGAGACGGCGTTGCCGAGGATGGCGCCGACGATGCCGAAGAGGGTGGTCAGCCACAGGGGCTGGTGCTGCTTGCCCGGCAGGATGGCGCGGGCTATGAGGCCCAGCACGAAACCGACGATGATCGCCCACAACCATTGCATGTCGAGCCTCCTCGTGGCGCGTTGTGCGCATGTGGGCCCAGTTTCGGCCCATCCGGCGTACGGCGCATTTCGGACACTCCCGTTCGGGGGACACCCCCTCTCCTCCCCCGGGCACCCGCGGCGTACCGTGGAGTGGTCCGGACCGGGGAGCGTCCGGCGGGCGGATCGGGCGGTGGAGCATGCAGCGGACGAAGCGGAACGGACCCGAGGTCTTCCGGATCACGGGGGCCCGGATGGGCCTCGCCGAGGACGTACGGGGGCGCCAGCGCCGGTACGTCATCTCGATGGGCATCCGGACCCTGTCGGTGGTCGCCACGGTGGTCCTGTGGAACGTGGAGCGCCATGTGGCCGTCGTGACGCTGGCCGCCGGTCTGCTGCTGCCGTACATCGCCGTCGTCATCGCCAACGCGGGGCGCGAGTCGACGCCCAATCTGCCCTCGAACTTCATCCCCTCCCCTGTGCGCCCGGCACTGGACTCGGGAAACCTCAATAAAAGCTCAGATCAATCATGAAGTTCCGGTGCACCCCACGGGGTCGTGCGTGACATACTGCCTACGCGCTCCGCATCCCCCGTCGGAGCGACGGACCGACGCCGGGCAGCTCCCCCCGTGGCTGCCCGGCGTCGCCCTTCCGTTTGTAGGCTTGGGGCCGTGACTTCTCCCGAAACCCCCACCTGCTCCGCCAAGGGCTGCCGCGACGCGGCCGTCTGGGTCCTGGCGTGGAACAACCCGAAACTGCACACGCCGGAGCGGCGCAAGACCTGGCTGGCGTGCGCGGAACACCGCGAACACCTCTCCCAGTTCCTGGGGGTCCGCGGTTTCCTGAAGGACGTCGTGAAGCTGGACGAGTGGGTCCAGCCCGAGGACTCCGGGCGCGAGCGCCCGTAGGCCCGGGCGGCCGCGCCCGTGGCAAGGCCGGGGCGCGGCCCGGGCGTCAGCCGCCGATCGCCGACATGGGGCGGTCGGGCTGCAGGAAGGACGGGTCGTCGAGTCCGGACCCGGCCTTCTTGCCCCACATCGCCACCTTCCACAGGCGGGCGATCTCCTCGTCCGGGGCGCCCGAGCGCAGCGCGGAGCGCAGGTCCGACTCCTCGGTGGCGAACAGGCACGTACGGACCTGGCCGTCGGCCGTGAGCCGGGTGCGGTCGCACGCTCCGCAGAAGGGGCGGGTGACGGAGGCGATGACGCCGACGGTGGCCGGGCCGCCGTCGACCAGCCAGCGCTCGGCCGGGGCCGAGCCGCGCTCCCCGGCGCCTTCCTCGGTGAGGGTGAAGCGGGTGCGCAGGGAGGCCAGGATGTCGCCGGCGGTGATCATGCCGTCGCGCTTCCAGCCGTGCTGGGCGTCCAGGGGCATCTGCTCGATGAAGCGGAGCTCGTATGCGTTCTCCACGGCCCAGGCGAGCAGGTCGGGCGCCTCGTCGTCGTTGAGCCCCGGCATCAGGACGGCGTTGACCTTGACCGGGGTGAGGCCGGCCTCGCGGGCGGCGGCCATGCCGTCGATCACGTCGTGGTGGCGGTCGCGGCGGGTGAGGGTCTTGAAGACCTCGGGCCGCAGGGTGTCGAGGGAAACGTTCACCCTGTCCAGGCCGGCGGCCTTGAGGGCCTGGGCGGTGCGCTTGAGGCCGATGCCGTTGGTGGTCAGCGACATCTTGGGGCGGGGCTCCAGGGCCGCGCACTGCTCCACGATGCCGACGAGGCCGGGCCGCAGCAGCGGCTCCCCGCCGGTGAAGCGGACCTCGGTGATGCCGAGGCTGGTCACGGCGATGCGGATCAGCCGGACGATCTCGTCGTCACTCAGCAGATCGGACTTTCCCAGCCACTGCAGGCCCTCCTCGGGCATGCAGTAGGTACACCGCAGGTTGCACCGGTCGGTGAGTGAGACGCGCAGGTCAGTGGCCACGCGGCCGTACGTGTCGAGAAGCACTGTGGGCCCCCTCCCTGTCCGGATCTAGAGGTTTCTTCAGTTCGAGCGTACGCGACCCGTGTGTCGTGGAGGGGTGCCCGAATGAACGATACGTAACGTGGCCGCGTCGTAGGGAAGTACGACGCGGCCACGCACGGTGTTCGTGCGGTTTCGGGGAGCCCCTGTCAGTGGGCCCCGGTGCCGGTGAGGGAGCGTACCTCCAGCTCGGCGAACTTCTGCGGGTCGGCCTCTTCCTTCGACAGGACCGTTCCCAGCCACCCCAGAAGGAAGCCGAGGGGGATGGAGATGATCCCCGGGTTCTCCAGCGGGAACCAGTAGAAGTCGGCCTCCTTGAACATCGAGGTGGGCTTGCCGGAGACGACGGGCGAGAAGAGGACCAGCCCGACCGCCGAGATCAGCCCGCCGTAGATCGACCACAGCGCGCCCTGGGTGGTGAAGCGCTTCCAGAAGAGGCTGTAGAGGATCGTCGGGAGGTTCGCGGAGGCGGCGACCGCGAAGGCGAGGGCGACCAGGCCGGCCACGTTCATGTCGCGGGCGAGGGCTCCCAGGAAGATGGCGACGGCGCCGATGACCACGGTGGACCAGCGGGCGGCACGCACCTCCTCCTTCTCGGTGGCCTGTCCCTTGCGGATGACGTTGACGTAGATGTCGTGCGCGAAGGAAGAGGAGGAGGCCAGGGTCAGGCCCGCGACCACGGCGAGGATGGTGGCGAAGGCCACCGCGGAGATGACCGCGAGCAGGACGGCGCCGCCGGTGGAGTCCGGGCCGCCGCCGATCTCCTGGGCGAGGAGCGGTGCGGCGGTGTTGCCGGCCTTGTTGGAGGCGAGGATGTCGGCCCGCTTGAGCAGGGCCGCGGCGCCGAAACCGAGGGCGATCGTCATCAGGTAGAAGGCGCCGATGATGCCGATGGCCCAGTTCACGGACTTGCGGGCGGCCTTGGCCGTGGGGACGGTGTAGAAGCGGATCAGGATGTGCGGCAGGCCCGCGGTGCCGAGGACCAGGGCGAGGCCGAGGGAGATGAAGTCGAGCTTGGTGAGCCCGTCCTTGCCGTACTTGAGTCCGGGCTCCAGGAACTTGGAGCCCTGGCCGCTGTTCTCGGCGGCCTGGCCCAGCAGGGCCGAGATGTTGAAGTCGAACTTCAGCAGCACCAGGAAGGTGATCAGCAGGGCGCCCGCGATCAGCAGGACCGCCTTGACCATCTGGACCCAGGTGGTGCCCTTCATCCCGCCGATCGTGACGTAGACGATCATCAGCAGGCCGACGAGCGCGACGACGGCGACCTTGCCGCCGTCGCTGGTGATGCCGAGGAGCAGCGAGACGAGCACGCCGGCGCCGGCCATCTGGGCGAGCAGGTAGAAGATCGAGACCACGATGGTGGAGGTGCCCGCGGCGGTGCGGACGGGCCGCTGGCGCATCCGGTACGCGAGGACGTCGCCCATCGTGTAGCGGCCGGAGTTGCGCAGCGGCTCGGCGACCAGCAGCAGGGCCACCAGCCAGGCGACGAGGAAGCCGATGGAGTAGAGGAAGCCGTCGTAGCCGAAGAGGGCGATGGCTCCGGCGATGCCGAGGAAGGACGCGGCGGACATGTAGTCGCCGGAGATGGCCAGGCCGTTCTGGAACCCGGTGAACTGCCGGCCGCCCGCGTAGAAGTCGGCGGCGTCCTTGGTCTGGCGGCCGGCCCAGACGGTGATGATGAGGGTGGCGACGACGAACAGCCCGAAGAGGGTGATGATCAGCGGGCGGTGCTCGCTCGCCCCGGCGGCGGCCGTCAGCCCGGGGACCGTGCTCGCGCTCGTGGTCATGCTCATGGTCATGCTCCGGCCTCCATGCGCTTCTTGATGGCCTCGGCCTTGGGGTCGAGCTTGGTCGCGGCGTGCCGCGAGTACAGCCAGGCGATCAGGAAGGTCGTCAGGAACTGGGCGACGCCGAGGACCAGGGCGACGTTGATGTTGCCGAAGAGCTTGGTCCCCATGAAACCGCCCGCGTAGTTGGACAGCAGGACGTAGAGCAGGTACCAGGCGATGAAGGCCACGGTGAGGGGGAAGGCGAAGGACCGGTAGGAGCCGCGCAGTTCGGCGAATTCGGGGCTCTGCTGGACGCGCGTGAACTCTTCGGCCGACGGGAGTGCCGGGGCCGGTCCCGCGCCGCCCGGCGGCGGCGCTGCTTCGGTGGTCACGGGGGGTTCTCCTTGTGACGCGGGTGCGGTGGGGACGACGGACAAAACAACCTCCGTGTGGGGGGACGGCGGTGCTGATCCCCCCTGTCAACGGCACGGCCAGCGTGTCGGGACGGTTCAACACCCGCTGATTCTTGGAGAACTTCTTTCTCGAACTCATGGCGCAAACAGGAACGTCAGCGCTAGGTTCGCGTGTCATGAACCCGTCCGCCGCGACCGCGCGCGGACGGCTTTTTCACGGATGATGTGGAGAACCCATGGCTCATCTGGGACACGGCCGCCGGCGGACTCTCGCCGTACCGGTCGGCCTGGCGCTCACTGCCTCGCTCGCCTTCCTGCCCTCGGTGGCCGCCTCGGCCGCCCCGCTGGGCAACACGGCGGACTCGGTGACGGCCGCGCAGCCCGCCGCCACCGGTCCGAAGCTGTCCTACGTGGCGAACCTGAACGTGTACGCCACGGCGACGGCGGCGAAGAAGGCCATCGAGCGGGCCGGTGGGACGGTGGTGACCGCCCATGAGCAGATCGGGGTCATCGTCGCGCACTCCGAGAACCCGGACTTCGCCAAGCAGCTGCGGGCGCAGCGCGGCCTCTTCACCTCGGTCGGCGCCACCCGTACGACGCCCCTGAAGGCGGTGCAGACCACCGAGGAGGGCACGACCCAGACGCTGAGCGCGGCCGACGCCGCGAAGGCGGCGGCGCAGGCCGAGCCGGGCCAGGAGCCCCTGGAGTCCAACCAGTGGGACCTGCGGGCTATCAAGGCCGACGCGGCGCACAAGATCAACGATGGCAGCCCCGACGTCACCGTGGGCGTCATCGACACGGGTGTGGACGACACTCACCCCGACTTGGCCCCCAACTTCTCCAAGGGCCAGTCCGCCAACTGTGTCGGCGGTGTCGCCGACACCACCGAGGGCGCGTGGCGCCCGTACACGAACGGCAGCGACCACGGCACCCACGTGGCCGGCACCATAGCCGCCGCCCGCAACGGGATCGGCATCGCCGGTGTCGCGCCGGGCGCGAAGGTCGCCGGCATCAAGGTGAGCGAGCCCGGGTCCAGCCTCTTCTACACCGAGGCGGTCGTCTGCGGCTTCATGTTCGCCGCCGAGAAGGGGATCGAGGTGACCAACAACAGCTACTACGTCGACCCGTGGAACTACACCTGCAAGAACGACGACGACCAGAAGGCGCTGGTGGAGGCCCTCTCCCGGGCCACCAAGTACGCCGAGCGCAAGGGCGTCCTCAGCGTGGCCTCGGCCGGCAACTCCAACCACGACCTGGCGGCGGACTCGATCGAGGACACCACCAGCCCGAACGACAGCACCCCGCTGCCGCGCACCATCGACCCGAAGGTCTGCCTGGACCTGCCCACCCAGCTGCCGGGTGTGGTCACGGTGAGCGCGACGGGCGACCAGGGCCTCAAGTCGTACTACTCCAGCTACGGCCTGGGTGTCGTCGACGTCGCGGCCCCCGGCGGCGACAAGTGGCAGGTCCCGGCCACCCCGGACGCCAACGGCCGTGTGCTGTCGACCGTCCTGGGCGGCGGCTACGGCTACAAGCAGGGCACCTCGATGGCCAGCCCGCACGTCGCGGGCGTCGCGGCGCTGCTCAAGAGCGCCCACCCGACGGCAACGCCCTCGCAGCTCCAGGCCATGCTGAAGGCCCAGGCCACCAAGGTCGCCTGCCCGGAGAAGATCTACGACGCCACCGGCAACCTGGTCAACGCCACCACCTGCACCGCCAAGTGGGGCCAGACGGCGTACTACGGCTCGGGCGTGGTGGACGCGCTCAAGGCCGTCCAGTAGCACCGGACGCGTGAACGCGTGCGGGCCGGGCGGGGTTCTCCCCGCCCGGCCCGTCCGCGTCGGTACCGCCCGCCCGGGTCAGGGCTTGATCAGGACCTTCAGCGCGCTGCGGTCGTCCATCGCGCGGTAGCCGTCCGGGACCTCGTCCAGGGAGACGGCCCGGTCGAAGACGGGGGCCGGGTCGATCGTGCCGCTCAGCACGTCCTCCAGCAGCTCCGGGATGTAGGCCCGGACCGGGGCCACGCCGCCGCGCAGGGTGATGTTCCGGTCGAACATCACGCCGAGGTCGAGGCCGGTGCCGCTGCCGTGCGGGACGCCGACGTAGCCGATGGCCCCGCCGTCGCGGGTGATGTTGACGGCGGTCCGCATGGACTGCTCGGTGCCGACCGCCTCGATGACGGCGTGCGCGCCCTGGCCGCCGGTCAGCTCGCGGACGGCGGCCTCGGCGGCCTCCCCGCGCTCGGCGACCACGTCGGTGGCCCCGAAGAGCTTGGCGATGTCCGTACGGGCGCTGTGCCGGCCCAGCGCGATGATCCGCTCGGCACCGAGCCGCTTGGCCGCGAGGACGCCGCACAGCCCGACCGCGCCGTCACCGACGACGGCGACGGTGGAGCCCGACCGGACGCCCGCGCCCAGGGCGGCGTGGTGGCCGGTGCCCATGACGTCGGACAGCGCGAGCAGCCCGGTCAGCAGGTGGTCGTCGGAGACGGCCGCGGCGGGCAGCTTCACGAGGGTGCCGTCGGCGTGCGGGACCCGGACGGCCTCGCCCTGGCCGCCGTCGAAACCGACCGAGCCCCAGAAGCCGCCGTGCACGCAGGAGGTGTACAGGCCCTCGGAGCAGTAGTCGCAGGTGCCGTCGGACCACATGAAGGGGGCGACGACCAGGTCCCCGGCCTTCAGGCCGGAGACGGCGGAGCCGGTCTCCTCGACGACGCCGAGGAACTCGTGCCCGATCCGCTGGCCGGGCTGCCGCGCGGCCTCACCGCGGTAGGCCCACAGGTCGCTGCCGCAGATGCAGGCGCGCAGGACGCGGACGACGGCGTCCTCGGGGCGCTGGATCGCAGCGTCGGGCACCTCCTCCACGCGGATGTCGTGCGGGGCGTGGATGACGGTGGCGCGCATGGTGGTGCAGCCCTCCGGAGCAAGTAGTTCAGTCTTGTATGACTTCCCTACCGTACGCCTGCTCGCGGGTGATCGCGCCCGTGGCCAGCAGGTACTGGGCCGCGAGGTAGGTGGCCATGATCCAGAAGTCGGGGCGCGGCAGCTGCGGCCACTCGGCGACCCCGGTCGCGATGAGGGTGTCGGAGAGCAGGAACAGCGCCCCGCCGGCCCCCGCCGCGCGCCCGAGGGCACTGGAGCGGTAGGCCATGGCGGTGAGCAGCAGGCTGTACCCGGCGACGGGGATCCGCAGGTCCGCCGGCAGGTCGGGCCACAGCAGCGCGACGGTCCCGACGAGCGCGAGGGCGTACGCGCCCCCGAGCGCGGGGCTGGTCCCGCCCCGGCCGAAGGGACCGCGCTTGTTGAAGAGCATGAGGTAGCAGACGTGCCCGAGGGCGAAGGAGCCCATCCCGACGAGGAAGGCGGGCTCGGCGTCGAAGAGCAGCGCGAGGTCCCCGCCCCACCCGAAGAGCAGGGCGGCGACCAGCAGCCGGGGGGCGCGCCGGGTGAGTACGTACGCCACCAGCAGCGGCATCAGCAGCGGCTTGGCGAGGACGTGCCCGAGGTGCCAGCCGGCCAGCAGCGAGCCGAGGTCCGCGGCGGCGGCCGCGGCGAAGCCGGCGAGCAGCACGCGTCCGGCGCGCCCGGCGGCCGCGGGCCGGACCGCCCAGGAGGGTGTACGGGTCCCGGCGGCGCTCACGCGGCGGGCTCCGGCGCCGTCGCGGCCCCGGCGGTCGGGACGGCCTCCGCCCGCTTGGCGGCCGGCTGCCAGCCCGGCCCCCGGAACACCCGCCCCGCGCGCTCGCGCCAGCTGTCGGCGGCGCGGACGTCGCGGGCGATGGCGGCGTACTCGTGGGTGGCGACGCGCAGCGGGTTGTGGGTGCCGATGTTCTTGGTGAGCCCGTAGACGGGCCGCTCCGTCTCCCCCACCCAGGACCCGAACATCCGGTCCCAGACGATCAGGATCCCGCCGAAGTTGCGGTCCAGGTAGCCGCCCTGGGAGGCGTGGTGGACGCGGTGGTGGGAGGGGGTGTTGAAGACGTACTCGTACGGCCTGGGCAGCTTCCCGATGCGCTCGGTGTGCACCCAGAACTGGTAGAGCAGGTTGATGCCGTAGCAGAAGGGGATCGCGGCCGGGTGCACGCCGAGGGCGACCATCGGGAGGTAGAACCACCAGGTGGTCGCGCTGGTCCAGGGCTGGCGCAGGGCGGTGGTGAGGTTGAACCTGCGGCTGCTGTGGTGGACGACGTGGCAGGCCCACAGGATGCGGATGACGTGGTGGAGCCGGTGCTGCCAGTAGTAGAGGAAGTCCTGGGCGAGCAGCATCAGCAGGGCGGTCCACCACAGGAACGGCACCCGCAGCGGGGTCAGTTCGTAGACGGCGGTGAACACCGCGACGACCGGGATCTTCCAGAGCAGGTCGAAGCCGATGCTGCCGATCCCCATGGTGACGCTGGTGACCGCGTCCTTGGCGTCGTAGCCGGCGGCGTCCTCGTCGGGATGGAGCCGGTAGCTGACCACCTCGATGACGGTGAGCAGCACGAAGGCGGGTATGGACCACAGCACGACATCGGGCAGATTTGGCATGGGCGCACCTTAGGGCGGGTTCCGGGGTGCCGCTAGGGGTTGTTACCGATCAGTATCCGACGGGGTTACCCGGGGTACAAGGGGGGAGGGCGCATGGCAGGACTCGAAACGGCCGCGTTAAGGGCGGCGAGCACCGTGCTGGGGTCGCTGTACCGGTCACGGCTGGGGCAGGTGCCGGGCGCGGGCCTCGCCGACCGCCCGGTACGGCCGGCGCAGCGCCGGCGCCGGCCGGCGGAGCTCGGCACACCGGAACTGCGCCGGCTCGCCGGGGAGCTGGCGCCCCGGCTGGGCGCGGCCGCCGCCCGGCTGCCGGAGCACGAACGGCTGGCGGCGCTCGACGCGGTCGCCGACGCCTTCGCGGCCGGGCCGGGACCCCTGGACGCCGGGGCCCTCTTCGCGGCGCACCTGGACCCGGCCGGGCTGGCGGCGAAGGTGCCCCTGCCACCGGCGGCGGGCCTGAGCCCGGAGGCCGAGGCCCTGGCCCGCGACCTGATCCGGCTGGCCTGCGTGCACTCCCTGGAGTACCTGACGACCCTGCCGTCGTTCGGGGCGCGGGCCGACGTGGAACTCGTACGCCGCACCGGCGCGCTGCAGCGGTCGGTGGACCGGCTGGCGGACCGCGCCGAAGGGGCGGCGCACGCCTTCGAGGAGCGGTACGCGCGCTGGGTGGCAGACACGCACGGGCGGCTCCAGCTCTTCGGCCTGACGACCGGCCGCGCCCGGGAGGAATGGCCGCTGGACCTCGCGTACATCAGCCTTTCGGTCAGTGGCGGGGAGCCTCAGCTGCTGCCGGGCGAGCCCGGGTCGCACCAGACCACCGTCAAGGCGGAACAGGCCCTCGGAACGGCCGACCGGGCACTGCTGCGCGGTCCGGCCGGCTCGGGCAAGAGCTCCCTCCTCCAGTGGCTCGCCGTCAACGCGGCCCGGCAGACGGGCGGTCCGTGGTGGAGCATGTGCGTCCCGTTCGTGCTGCGCCTGCGGTCGTTCACCACGGCGGAGTCCCTGCCGCTGCCGGAGGACTTCCTCAAGGCCTCCGGGGTGCCGCTGTCGTCCCCGCCCGGCTGGGTCGAGGAGCTGATGCTCAACGGCCGGGCACTGGTCCTGGTGGACGGGGTGGACGAGGTCCCGCAGCGACTGCGTGCGCGAACCGAGGCCTGGCTGCGCTCCCTCGTCTCGGCCTTCCCCCGGGCGCGGTACGTGGTGACCACGCGCCCGTCGGCGGTGCCGGAGGACTGGCTCGCCCGGGAGGGCTTCGTACCGCACGCGCTGCTGCCGATGGAGCGGGCGGACGTCGGGGCGTTCATCGGGCACTGGCACCGGGCCGCGCGGGCGGAATGTCCGGGCGAGGACCTCGACGCGTACGAGGCCTCGCTGCGGGAGGCCGTCTCCGCCCGCCGGGACCTGGCCCGGCTCGCGACGAACCCGCTGATGTGCGCGCTGCTCTGCGCCCTGAACCGGGACCGGCGGATGCGGCTGCCACGCGCCCGCAAGGAGCTGTACGACGCGGCGCTGGACATGCTGCTGGTACGGCGGGACACGGAGCGGGAGATCAGCGGGGTCGAGGGGGTCTTCCTGAGCCGGGACGAACAGATCCTGCTGCTCCAGCGGTTCGCGTACTGGCTGATCCGCAACGGCCAGGTGGAGGCGGGCCGGGACGAGGCCGTCGAGCTGGTGGCGGAGTGGATCGACGCGATGCCGCAGGTCCGCGAGCAGGGTGATGCGGAGCGGGTCTTCTCCCACCTGCTGATCCGCAGCGGGCTGCTGCGGGAGCCGGTGGCGGGCTCGGTGGACTTCGTCCACCGCACCTTCCAGGACTACCTGGGCGCCAAGGCGGCGGTGGAATCGCGGGACTTCGGCGTGCTGGTGAAGAACGCGCAGGACGACACCTGGGACGACGTGGTCCGGATGGCGGTGGGCCACGCCCGCCCGGACGAACGCACCCGCATCCTGCGGGGCCTGCTGAAGCGCGCGGACAAGGTCAAGGGCGTGAGGAGCCGGCTGGTGCTCCTGGCCGCGGCCTGCCTCGAACACGCCCCGGAACTGGACCCGGCCCTGCGGAGCGAGATCCAGTCCCGCACGACGGAACTGCTCCCGCCGCGCACGCCGGAGCAGGCGGAGGAACTGGCGAAGGCCGGGGAGCTCGTACTGGAGCTGCTGCCGGGGCCGGCCGACGGCCTGGGCGAATGGGAGGCCGCGGCCACGATCCGTACGGCGGCCCTGGTGGGCGGGGAGCGGGCGCTGGCGGTCATCCGCCGGTTCCGCGAGGACGTCCGCCCCAGGGTCACCGCGCAACTCGACGACGCCTGGGGCCAGTTCGATGCCGGCGAGTACGCCGAGGCCGTGCTCGCCGGCGCGTCGCTGGGCCAGGGGGCACTGACCCTGCGGACACGGCCACAGCTGGACCGCCTGTCGGCCCTCCCGCAGTTCGACCGCCTGCGGGTCTACGAGGTGGATCGGATTCCGCCCGAGGTCGCCTCCCGCCAGGGCCTGCGAGTCCTGTACGTGATCAACTCACCGGCCTTCTCCGATCTGGGGCCGCTGGCCGGACGCCGGGAACTGGAGCACATCGGCCTGACCAACTGCACGGCGCTGACGGACCTGGGGCCGCTGGCCGAGCTGCCGCTGAAGAACCTGTTCACGTTCGGCAGCCACCGTGTCGGGCTGGGCGTCCTGGAGAAGCTGTCGGAGCTCCGCTACCTGGGCCTGGCCAATACGGGCGGCCACCGGTCGGTGGGCGAGCTGCCGGGACGGCAGCAACTCACCAGTCTGTGGCTGTACGAGGGGGCCGAGGACCTCTCCCTGGACGGCCTGGAGCGCTGGCCCGGCCTCTCGTACCTGAGCCTTGTGGGGACCCGTCAGGCCGACGAGCTGCGTGCGATGGTCCGCCCGCCGGACCTCACCACGCTCCAGCTCCTCCACCACCACGCCCACGAACCCGAGGACCTGCTGCGGTTCCCCCGGCTGGACACCCTCTTCTTCTCCGACTGCCGGTTCGCCACGGGCCTGGGGGCCCTGAAGGAGCTGGAGGGCCTGACCACCCTCTCGTTCAGCGCGTGCGGCACGGTCGACCTCACCCCCCTCGCCGGGTTGCCGCAGCTGACCGTCGAGGTGCACCGGGACACGGTCGTGCGGGGCGCCGAGCTGTTCCCGCCGGAGCGGCTCCGGTTCCTGTAGGAGCCGCTCCGGCGGGAGGCGAGAGCGCTACCAGACCCGGACCGACGCCCCCCGGGCGAAGGCCGGGCTGGTGGCCTCGGGCGGGATCCGCGTCAGCGGTTCGGCGATCTCCGAGACCAGCGGGCCGTGCTTGGCCGCCAGCGCGTCCAGCAGGGCCAGGTCGAAGCCGTACACGCGGGCGGCGTTGCCGCCGGCCATCGCCGCGACCTCCTCCCTCGGCAGGCCCGCGTACGCGATCCGCAGGCCCTCGCGGGAGAAGGGCGTGGTGCCCTCGTCGTGGGGGAAGTCGCTGCCCCACATGATCTTGTCCAGGCCGATCCGTTCCCGCAGCGGGACCTCGTGGGGGCGCATGAAGCTGGCGCCCACGAAGCAGTTGTCGCGCCAGACCTCGCTCGGGCCCCGGCCCATGGACTCGGCCAGGCCGGCGCCGAACTTGGCCTCGGCGGTGGAGGACGCCGCGACCAGGCGGCCGTGGTAGTAGTCCAGCATCTCCAGCACTCCCGGGATCCAGCCGGAGCCCTGCTCCGTCAGGACCAGCTTGAGACCCGGGTGGCGGCGGAAGGCGCCGCCGAAGATCAGGTGCCAGAGGGCGCGGTGCGAGAACCAGGTGGTCTCCACCATGAAGACGGCCCGCGCGGCCGGTTCGTCGCCGAGCGGCGGCGACGCCGAGCCGCCGTGGTGGTTGACCGGGACGTCCAGCTCCGCGCAGACCGCCCAGATCGGGTCGTACGCGGCCGAGTACAGCTCCGGCACCGGGGAGCCCGGCGGGACGCCGGGGAGGAGGATGCCGCCGGTCAGGCCCGCCTCGCGGGCGCGGCGGATCTCCGCCACCGCCGCGTCCACGTCGTTGAGGAGGATCTGCGCGACCCCCGCCCGCCGCCCCGGCGCGTCGGCGCAGAAGTCGGCCAGCCACCGGTTGTGGGCCTGGAGCCCGGCCCACCTCAGCTCGTACTCCTCGGCCGTCGGCGGCTGGGCCATCAGCGAGGCCTTGGGGAAGAAGGGCGGGATGGTGTTCGGGAAGATCACCTCCGCCACGATCCCGTCTGCTTCGAGTTCGGCCAGCCGCCGGGCCGAGTTCCAGTTGAGGTCGGCCGAGTCGGCGAGGAGGTCCTCGTACGGGTTGACGTACGTGGCGGCCCAGGCGTCGAAGGCCTCGTGGTGGCGCTTGGCCAGGTACGGCCTGTAGTCGAGCAGGTCGGCGCCGGCGTGGCAGTCGGCCGAGATGACCGTGTAGCGGTCCTCCGTCATGACGAGACCCCCGTGACCGGGAAGTCCGCGCCGGTGAGCCAGTGCCGGCCGGTCTCGCGGGAGCGGGCCCAGGAGGCCTCCACCGCCGCCTGGTCGGGGCTCTGGCCCAGGTCGGCCGGGGTGGGGCCGATGCGGCGGGCGATCGGGGCGAGTGCCTCCGTGTCGAAGCCGAAGACCTCGGCGGCGGCCAGGCCCAGCATCCGCCGGGTCTCGGAGACCGGGATGTCGTGGAAGGTGTTCCCCAGCCAGTTGCGGGTGTCGGGCCAGGTGCCCTCGGGGTGCGGGAAGTCCGAGCCCCACAGGATGTTGTCCACGCCGATCTCGTAGCGCTGGGCGAGTTCCCGGCGCTTGGTGTTGGTCGCGCAGACGAACACCTGCCGGTCCAGGTACTCGCTCGGCGGGCGCTTCAGCTCCGAGAACGGCGAGAGCTTCTTGCCGCCGTGGGCGCCGAGGTAGAGGCGGTCCATGAACCACAGGAGGTTCGGCAGCCACCAGCAGCCCGACTCGGCCACGCCGAACTTCAGGCCGGGGTGGCGCTCGAAGACCCCGGACCAGAGCAGGAACCACAGCGGGCGGGCCGGCCACCAGGTGACCTCGGAGACGTAGATGCCCAGGTGGTCGCCGTACTCGTGGCGGGGGGCGGCGCCCGAGTGGGTGACGATCGGCATCGCCGTCTCGGCGGCGGCGGCCCACACGGGGTCGTAGCGGCGGTCGTGGTAGGGCGCCTGGTCCACCCACATGGAGGGGATCATCAGGGCGCCGAGGCCGGATTCCTTGGCCCGGTGGATCTCCGCGACCACCTTGGCCGGCTCGCCGGTGACGGGCAGCAGGGCGACCCCGCAGTGCCGCTCGGGATTCCGCCCGACGAACTCCGCCAGCCAGCGGTTGTGCGCCTGCGCGCCCCCCATGCCGAGCTCGGGGTCCTGGTCGCCGGAGAGGCCCAGGCCCACCCCGAAGGGGGCGGCGGTCTGGCTGTCGACGGCGTCCGCGTCGGGGAAGACGACCTCGGCGGCCACGCCGTCGCCGTCGAGTTCCTTGAGCCGCTGGGTGCTGTCCCAGCCGCCCTTGAGGCCTTCCTCGTGGTCGTGGAACCACTTCTCGGCGAAGGCCTCGTTGCGCACGCCGAGCCGGGTGGCCTCCTCGCGGCGGGCGTCGCGCTGGCCGAGGAACTCGTCGAACCGGCGGTGGAAGCGGGAGTCGAGGTAGGGGCGGTACTGCTCGGTGGGCAGCCCCGCGTGGCAGTCGGAGGAGATGATCAGGTACGGGTCTTCGTACGTCTCGTCAGGCACGTCGGTCCCCTCAGTCGAGGATGAAGCTCTCCAGGTAGGCGGGGTTGGCGCGGTCGAGCATGGACTGCGACCGGGCGCGGATCTGCCGGTCGCTGTGCTCGCTCGCGGGCAGCATCCAGAAGCGGTCGGCGCGGATCCCGTCGACGACGTGCTCGGCGACCTCCTCGACCGGGGTGAAGCGCACCTCGTGCCCGGCCCGTTTCATCGCGGCCTCGTACTGGTCGAGGCTGCGGTACGGGGACCTGCGCGGCCGCTCCTTCGCGAAGCGCTCGGGCCGGTTGCGGTGGGACTCCCACAGGCCGGTGCGCAGCATGTGCGGTCCGGGGAAGAGGACGGAGGCGCCGACGGCCGCGCCCTCGGCCTTGAGGTGGGCGTAGAGGGACTCGGTCATGGTGACCACGGCCGCCTTGGTGACGGCGTACACGGAGGCGGTGGGCAGGGGGGCGATGCCGCCGTCGCCGGAGGAGGTGTTGACCACGTGGCCGGGGGTGCCGGAGGCGATCATGCGGGGGACGAAGGCCTGGATGCCGTGGAAGACGCCCCAGACGTTGACGGAGAAGGCCCACTTCCAGTCGTTGGGCTCGTGCTCCCACATGCGGCCCTCGGCGCCGGATCCGACACCCGCGTTGTTGCAGAGGACGTGTACGGCGCCGAAGGTCTCGTAGGCGGCGTCGGCAAGGGACAGGACGGAGTCGCGGTCGCTGACGTCGACGGTCCGGGCGAGCACCTCGGCGCCGTCGGCGGCAAGTTCGTCGGCGGCCTTGCGCAGGGCGGCCTCCTCCACGTCGGCGAGGACGACCTTGAGGCCTTCGGCGGCGAAGCGGCGGGCCATGGCGAGGCCGATGCCGCTCGCGGCGCCGGTGACGACGGCCACCTGCCCGGGTTCGAGCCTCATGTCACACGCTCCCCTCGGGCGGGCCGTCGAGGATCTGGAGGGGGTCGTCGTAGCGCTGGTGGAGGTACGGGAGCAGGGCCTGGGCGCTGACCCGTTCGACGACCCGGCCCTTCTGGTCGGTGGTCTTCTCGCCGATGGTGAGTTCCACGAGGCGGCGTACGGGGAGGTCGGCGACGGGGTCGTACATC
The DNA here is from genome assembly GCF_055575955.1 of Streptomyces sp. NPDC033966. NCBI lineage: Bacteria > Bacillati > Actinomycetota > Actinomycetes > Kitasatosporales > Streptomycetaceae > Streptomyces > Streptomyces sp. NPDC033966. The sequence continues at coordinate 40,400 of NZ_JBVIRQ010000004.1, forward strand.
GACTCGCGCAGGACGACGTCACCGGTGAGGTGCTCCAGTTTGCGGACCTTCTCGTTGCGCGTGCAGTGGACGAGGACCGGGTCGCCGTCCAGGCCGGAGCCGTCGACCGCCGGGAGGAACTTGAAGTAGAAGTCGGTCTTCACGGTCGGCTCGGGCAGCGGCAGCTCGCGGTCCACGGCCGCGCGTACCTCGACGAAGGCGATCCCGTGCCGGGCGAGGGCGGCCCGTACGACGAGCCCCTCGCGCTCGACGGTGACCTCGCCCAGCTTCTTCGGCTCGCCGAACACCTCGCGGCCGCCGGTCAGGGCACGCTCGTGGGTCATCGGCATGACGAGCGGGTACCAGCCCTCGACCCCGCCGTGCCGGGCGGCCACGGCCACCGAGCCGGCGCCGAGGGGGTAGCCGGGCAGGTCGACCTTGCTGATGTTGGCCCGTACGAGGGGCCGTTCGGCGGGCTTGAGCGGCGGCGGCAGGACCGCCGCCACCACGTCGGGATCGGTCTCCCAGACGGCCACCACGCCGGTGGACCAGATGTCGGGGAGCTTGGCGCTCTTCTCGCGCGACGCCGCGATCTCGGCCTCGGTCCGCGCTCCGTACCGTATGCGTGCCATGTCTCGCACCACCCTTCCGAGGGTCCCCCCGGCGGGGGCCGGGGGTGGTTCTGTAACACAGTTACACCGCTGCCGATGAAGGGTAAAGACCCCTGCACGGACCGGAATTGACGTTGCGACAGATTGGCGGACCGGGCCCATGGCGAGAAACGCACTGACCCGCGAGGAGGTACTGGAGGCCGCCGCGTCCCTGGTCAGGCAGCACGGTCCGGCGGGCCTGACCATGCGGGGGCTCGCCGCCGAACTGGGCACGGCGGTGACCTCGATCTACTGGCACGTCGGCAACCGCGAGCGGCTGCTCGACGCCCTCGTGGAGCGGACCGTCCAGGAGATGGGCGCGCTCCGTCCGGCGGGCCGGACGCCGGCCGAGCGGATCGTGTCGGTGGCCCGGACCCTGCGGCGCGAGATCCGCGCCCGCCCGCACCTGATCGCCATGGTCCACGAGCGAGGGCTCACCGAGCGGATGTTCCTGCCAGCCCAGCGGGCGCTGGTCGACGAGGTGCACGCCGCCGGACTGCGCGGGGCACGGGCCGCCGACGCGGTGCGCGCCGTGCAGTTCCAGATCGTCGGCTTCCTGCTCGTCGAGCGCAACCGCGAGCGCTCCCCCGCCCAGTCGCCGGGCGAGGGCGAGCTGTGGGACCCGGAGGCCGCCCCCGGCGACCCGGCGCTCGCCCGCGCCCTGGCCCGCCCGGCGGACCCGGAACGGCTGTTCCTGCTGTCCGTACGGGCGCTGACGCAGGCACTGCTCACCGAACCCGGCAGATAATCCGATTGCCCTGGTCCGCGCTCCCGTGATCAGATCGGTCCTGCGGGGGCGGCTCCCCGGCGCGCATCCTTCTCCACTCCTTTTGCAAAGAATCCCGCGCGCCCACTCTCCGCCCCCGCTTTGCCGTTTCCGAGGGGGAGTTCCACCCGTGTCTGCCATCGAGTCCGTCCTGCTGCGCCGGCTCCGGACCGTCTACGTCGACCAGCCGCCGGCCGCCGCGACGCCCGGCCGCGAAGGGGTGCGGCCACTGGAGGCCGAGCTCCTCGAACGCGGCCATGCGCTGAGCCCGGAGCTGCACGCGGCGCTCTCGGAACTCGCGCCGACCGACCTCGCCGAGGAGCGGCTGCGGCTGCTCGCGCTGGTGGACGCCCTGATGGGCGCCGACCGGGTGCACAAGCCGCTCTTCCGCCGCTTCCCCTTCTCCATCCCGCACGACACCGAGCACTGGTACGTCAGCCGGGTCTTCGCCCTGCTGCTCCAGGAGCCCGCGCAGCCGTGCGTACTGTGCGGCGAGGCCGGCACGGTCCACCCCGTCGCCCCCTGCGCCCACCTGGTCTGCCGCACCTGCTGGGACGGCGCCGACTACACCGGCTGCCCCGTCTGCCACCGGCGCGTCGACCCCACCGATCCCTTCCTGCGCCCGGACCGCGACGAGGTGTCCGCGTCCGCCGCCCGCAAGGGCAAGGGCCTGCCGGCGGGCCCGCTGCGGGTGCTGCGGCTCGGCACCGACCGGGCGGCCGACTGCGCCCGCGCGGTCGCCTCGCTGCTCGCCCGGCAGACCCCGCTGTCCCCCGAGGACCGCGACGACCTCAACCTGCTGCTCCCCGCCGTCCCGGCGGACCTCGGCTGGCTCCCCCAGGAGATCCCGGTCCGCGAGACCAAGGCGCAGGTCCTCGGCAGGCTGCTCGGCGACTGGCGGACCTCCGACGCGGCGCGGCCGCTGCTCGCCACCCGGCTCACCACCGCCACCGACGTACTGCGGCTGCTCGCCGTGCTGTCCGGCGGGGACGCGGGTCTGCTTCCGCTGCCCCGGTTCGCGAACCCCGGACGGCCGCTGCGCCGGGAACTCCTCGCGGTGCTCGACTCGTTCAACCCGCAGTACCTGGTCGAGGACCTGCTGAGGCACCCGGTGGCCTGGAAGCGGGCCGCCGAGACCCTGCACCCCTTCGAGCGGCACGCCCGGCACCCGCGCGCAGCCCTCGCCTTCGCCGTGCTGCGCGGCACCACCGTGTCCGCCGCCACCCCGCTCGGCGCGGCGCTGCTGGAGAGCGCCGCCGCGCACCCGGACGCCGTCCGCGTGGACGGTGACCGGATCCGGCCCGCCACCTGGGCCGGCCGGCTGGAACAGGCCCTCGCCGCGGGGGACGCGGCGGCCGCCGCCGCGCTCGCCGGGGAGCGCCCGGGGGAGGTCGTACGCCGCCTCGACCACCTGCTGCGCCTGCACCCGGGCGCCGGACTCCTGCCCGAGCTGGAGCGGGCGCTCGACCGGGGCCTGCCCAAGGTGGGCGCGGGCCCGCTGCTGTCCGCGCTCGGCGCGCTGCGCACCCGCGCCGAGGACCGCCTCGGCGGGCGCCGGGTGTTCTTCCCGCGCGGCCGGGTGGCGCGCGCCCAGGTGGTGTGGGAGGAGCGGCTCCCGCTGCCCGCGCCCCTCGTCGCGGCGGTCGTCGCCCGGCTGGAGGCGGAGGTGCTGCGCCGGTTCGCCGCCGCCGGAGAGGAGGCGTACGACCTGGCGCTCCTGGACTCAGGGCTCGCGGACCTGACCGTGCCCTTCGGCGAGCGGAACGCCGCCAGGTCGCTGGTCGCCGTGCCGCGCGGCAGTACGCAGACCCTGCCCGGGGGCGAGGTGCTGCGGCTGTTCCTGCACTGGACGGAGCCGGCGGGCAACCGCACCGACCTGGACCTGTCCGTCGCCTTCTTCGACGCCGACTGGAAGATCAAGGGGCTCTGCGACTACACCCGCCTGCGGTACGCGCGTGCGGCCGCCGTGCACTCGGGCGACCTCACCTCGGCGCCCGCCCCGGACGGTGCCACCGAGTACGTGGACCTGGACCTGGCGGCCCTCGCGGAGCACGGAGCCGTGTACGCGGTCCCGCTGATCTTCAGCTACAACAATGTGCCCTTCGACGAACTGCCGGACGCCTTCGCGGGCTTCATGGCCCTGCCGGCGGACGGCCCGCGCGGCTCCTCGTACGACGCGCGGACCGTGCGCCAGCGCTTCGACCTGGCGGGCGAGTCCCGGGTCTGCATGCCGATGGTCGTGGACCTGGCCGCCCGCCGGGCCCTGTGGGCGGACGTCCACCTGCCGCCCTCGGGCGGCTTCCAGAGCATCGCCTCGCACGGGGAGCGGCTGGCGTCCGTCGCCCGCGACGTGTGGGAGCACTTCGGCTCCGGCACCCGCACCACCCTGTGGGACCTGGCGGTGTGGCGGGCCGCGGCCCGCTCCCGCGAGGTGGTCGTCCTCCGGTCCGGGGAACTGTGGAAGTACCGGGCCGGAGCGGCCGAGACGGTGGCCGGATTCGCCGCCCGCGTCGCCGCTCTGGGCAAGCCCGAGGCGTGGCGCATGCCCGTGGACACCGGTACGGCCGTGGCCGAAGAGACCGCGGGCCGCAAGGTGTTCCTGGCCACGGTGCACGCCACCGCCGCCGGGGCGGGCGCCTCGGGGACGGCGTACCGGCTCTTCCCCGGCCCGGCCGAAGTGGCCGGATCCTTCGCCTCGGTGGGCGCCTCGGACCTGGTGGCGGAGCTGGCGGCGGGGTCCTGACCCGGCTGGGGGCCGGACAGGCCCTAAGGGGGCATCGGGCCACGGGTGTCAGTGCGTGCCGATATCCTCTGTGACCATGCTCTACGACCGTACGACCGCAGAGGCGGAATGGCCGACCGCGTACCCACAGGGGTACGCGGTCGTCGACGTGGAGACCACCGGGCTCGCTCGCGATGACCGGATAGTCTCCGCGGCCGTCTACCGGCTCGACGCCCGGGGCAACGTGGAGGACCACTGGTACACCCTGGTCAACCCGCGCCGCGACCCCGGACCCACCTGGATCCACGGCCTGACCAGTGCGATGCTCCAGGACGCCCCGCTCTTCGAGGACATCGCCGAGGAGTTCGCGGGCCGGCTCGCCGACCGGGTGCTCGTCGCGCACAACGCCATCTTCGACTGGCAGATGATCGCCCGCGAGTACGCGCGGGCCTCCGCGACCGCGCCCGTACGGCAGCGGCTGTGCACCATCGCCCTGTCGAAGGAGCTGAACCTCCCGCTGCCCAACCACAAGCTGGAGTCCCTCGCCGCGCACTACGGAGTGGTCCAGCAGCGCGCCCACCACGCGCTCGACGACGCCCGGGTGCTGGCGGAGGCGTTCCGTCCGTCGCTGCACGCGGCCGCGCGGGACGGCGTACGGCTGCCCCTGCTGGAGTGCCGCCCGCTGACGGAGTGGTCGGACTCCCCCGCCACGCCGCGGGTCGGCTACCAGTCCTCGTACGGGAACGGCGGCAGCTGGCGGGCCTCGCGCAAGCGGCCGCCGTGCCCCTACCCGAACCCGGGGCGCTTCGAGGACGGCAAGCCGCTCAAGCAGGGCATGCGGATCGCCTTCTCCGGGGACACCTCCGTGGACCGGGAGCTGCTGGAGGACCGGGCGGTGGAGGCGGGACTGCACATCGCGACGAGCGTGTCCCGGCTCACCAGCCTGCTGGTGACCAACGACCCCGACTCCTCGACCTCGAAGACGGTCAAGGCGAAGTCCTACGGCACTCCGATCGTGGACGAGGCGGCCTTCACCCAGTTGCTGCGTGACGTGGCGGCCGCCGGGGAGAAGTAGCGGGCGTTGCTCCGGCCGGGTGCAGGCGCGGCGACTCACCCCGGTGGATCTTGTTCCGTCCGGCCGCCCCGCACAGCATGCGGCGCATGGCACGTTGCGAGGTCTGCGGAAACGACTACGGCATGTCCTTCGAGGTGCACGCGCAGGGCGCGGTGCACGTCTTCGACTGCTTCTCCTGCGCCATCCACCGCATGGCGCCCATCTGCGAACACTGCCGGGTCCAGATCATCGGGCAGGGCGTCGAGGTCGAGGGCCAGTGGTACTGCGGCGGGCACTGCGCCCGCGCGGAGGGGAAGGTGGGCATCGTCGACCACGTCTGACCGCCGTCTCCGCCCCCCGGACCCCGGAAGGCCACCCGGCCGCCGGGGTCCTCGTCGCTGGGGGTACCGTCGTGGGCGTGTACCGCTTTGTGCTGACCCGGCAGTGGGTGTCCCTCACCCTCGTCGCCCTCGTCCTCATCCCCGTGATGATCAAGCTGGGGTTCTGGCAGTTCCACCGCCACGAGCACCGGGTCGCCCAGAACGAGCTGATCGCGAAGAACCTGTACGGGAAGCCGGAACCGGTGACCGGCGTCACCTCGCCCGGGCACACCGTCCCGAGGGCCGACTACTGGCGTGCCGTCACCGCCACCGGCACGTACGACCCCGCGCACGAGGTCGTCGTACGGATGCGCACCTCGAACGACGACAAGGTCGGCTTCCACGTGGTGACGCCGCTGGTGCTGGGCGACGGCCGGGTGGTCCTGGTCAACCGGGGCTGGGTGGCCGGCGGCGACGACCCGCGCGCCTATCCGCCGGTGCCGGCCGCGCCCCCGGGCGAGGTCACGGTGACCGGGCGGCTCAAGGCCGACGAGACCAGCGGCCGCAGCGGGATCAAGGACCGCAAGGGCCTGCCCGACCGCCAGGTGATGCTGATCAACAGCGAGCAGCAGGCGGCCGCCCTGGGCAGGCCGGTGCTCGGCGGCTACCTCGAACTGACCGGCCCCGAACCGGCGGGGGGAAGCCCCGAGCCGGTGGCGGAGCCCGACCACGACTCGATCGGCCCGCACATGGCGTACGCCGTGCAGTGGTGGCTGTTCGCGTCGGCGGTGCCGGTGGGGTGGCTGGTGCTGGTGCGGCGCGAGAAGCGCGACCGCGAGGAGGCGGCGGCCAAGGCCGTGTCGCCGGAGCCCGCTTCGGCGTAGGTTGTCCGGCATGGATCTTGGACTGAAGGACCGCGTCTACGTCGTCACCGGTGCCACACGGGGACTCGGCTTCGCCTCCGCGCGCGAGCTCACCGCCGACGGGGCGAAGGTCGTGCTGACGGGCAGGGACGAGAAGCGGGTGGCGGACGCCGCCGCCGAACTCGGCCCGAGCGCGGTGGGCGTGGCCGCCGACAATTCCGACCCGGCCGCGGCCGCACGGCTGGTGGCCACCGCGCGGGAGCGCTTCGGCCGCTTCGACGGCATCCTCATCAGCGTCGGCGGCCCCCCGGTGGGCCTGGCGGCGGACAACACCGACGAGCAGTGGGCGGCGGCGTTCGACACCGTCTTCCTGGGTGCGGTCCGCCTCGCCCGGACGGCCGCGGCCGAACTGGGCGAGGGCGGGGTCATCGGCTTCGTGCTGTCGGGTTCGGTGCACGAGCCGATCCCCGGTCTGACCATCTCGAACGGCCTGCGGCCGGGGCTGGCGGGCTTCGCCAAGTCCCTCTCGGTGGACCTGGGGCCGCGCGGGATCCGCGTGATCGGGCTGCTGCCGGCGCGGATCGACACGGACCGGGTGCGGGAGCTGGACGCGCTGTCCGGCGACCCGGACGCGGCCCGTGCGGGCAACGAGTCCCGCATCCCGCTGCGGCGCTACGGCACCCCGGAGGAGTTCGGCCGCACGGCGGCGTTCCTCCTCTCCCCGGCGGCGTCGTACCTCACGGGCCTGATGCTCCCGGTGGACGGCGGAGCCCGCCACGGCTTCTGATTCTCGACGCGCCGCTCGCGCGGTGCGGCGCCGGGGCGCCTTACCGGCTTCGCGCCGCCGTGCCGGACTCCGTCCGGGGGGGGACCCCCAGCCCTCAGTCGCCGGGCGCGGCTCACTGCACGGCGCTACCGCGCCCGTCGCCTCAAACGCCGGCGGGGCTGGGGGCACCTCCCAGCGGTAGCTGGGGGAGGGTCTGGGGGCAGGAGCCCCCGGGGAACGGGCGAAGGGTGGGGCGGGGAGCAGCCCGCGCAGCGGGACCTGCCGGGCTCAGGTGACCCGTTGCGCCGCGTGCGGGGTGACCTTCAGGCGGGCTTCGGCCGGGAGGGCGGGGAGGCCCGTCGCGGTGCGGGCGTGGGTGAGGACCGGGCCGGCCAGGGCGGCGAGGGCGTCCGCCGGGACGGCGTGGGGTTCCAGTTCCAGCGCCACCCGCAGGGTCGGGGCACCGCGCCGCCCCCGCAGCGCGACCCGGCAGCCGGCGACGCCGTCCACCGCCGCCACCTCGGCCGCCACCGCCTCCTCCAGCGCGCGGCCCCGCAGCAGCGCGAAGCCCCCGTCGCCGGTGTCCACCGCCAGCGCCGCGAGCCGCGAGCGCCGCAGCTGCGCCGCCAGCCACCACAGCGCCAGCAGCACGCACACCGCCAGGGCGGCGAACACCGCCCACCACCACCCGCCGTCCAGGCTCCGGCGCCACCGCAGCAGCGGGGCGTGCCGCCCGTCGAGGGGCCAGGACCCGGTGAGGAGCGCCAGGCCGGCCGCCAGGAGGACCAGGCCGCCGAGCGCCAGCACCGCCCGGTTGACGGCCCCCAGCGCGCCGCTCACCGCCTGACCCTGATCCGGGCCCGCGGCGGGTGCGCCAGGCCCAGTTCCCCGATGCCGACGGCGAGCACCTCGTCCAGGTCGGCCCGTACGTCGTCCAGTTCGCGGAAGTGGGAGGTGGCCCGGACCCCGACCCGGGTGCGGCCCACTCTGACCCGGACCGAGCGGACTCCGGCGACCTCCATGGCCCGGTCCCGCAGGACCAGCGCGGCGGCCCGGCGCCCGATGCCCGCCCGCACCCCCGGCTCCGTCCGCATCGGCAGCACCCCCCGCAGCCCCGGGGCCAGCGCCAGCAGCAACAGCACCGCTCCGGCCAGGGCCAGCAGCGCCCCGGCCGCCGACACCCCCGCGTCGGCCGGGGTGTGCCGCTCCAGCAGGCCGCCGAGTTCGCGCCGCCAGCGCATCCCGGGCCGGTGTGCCCGTACCGCGGCCAGGTCGTAGAGGAAGAGCCCCGCCACCGCGAGCACCACCAGCGCGGTGATCCCCGACGGGACCCGCCTGGGCGAGCGGAAGCGGTGGGGCGGCGGCGCGTTCACCGCAGCCGCCGGTCCCGCCCGGGGGCGCCCGGCCGGGAGTGGGTGGAGTGCAGGTGCTCGATGTCGATGTCCACCTCGGGCACCGCCATGGCCGCGCACTGCTCGATGCGCCGGACGACCTGCCCGCGTACGGCGGCGCACTGGGCGGCGAGGTCGGAGGGGTAGCCGAGCTCCAGGCTCACCCGGACCCGCGCGATGTCGTGGTGGACGGTGACGGTGGCGTGCGGGACGGCTCCGGACAGGACGTCGAGCGCCTCCCGGGCCGCCTGTGCCGCGATCTTGGCGACGACCCGGTCGGCGATCCGCAGGGCTCCCCGCTCGGCGGGCGGGACCTTCGCCGGCAGGGGGCGCGGAGTGCTCATCGGCGGCCTCACCCGCGCCGGTCGTCGCGGCCGCGGGGCCGGAACAGGTCGCCCGGGTCGAGGTCCCCGTCGAGGTAGCGGCCGACGAGGAAGCCGATGGCGCCGAGCGCCCCCACCAGCAGGAAGGCCCCGAAGCCGCCGAAGTACCCGGCGAACGCCAGGGCGATGCCGGCGAACAGGCCGGCGAACGCCATGCTCATGGCCTGGCTCCTCTCCGCTGCCGCGCGCCCGCTACTGGAGCCGGGAATCCGGTTCCTCGTCGGGCTCGTCGGGCAGTTTGACGTCGCTGACGGCGATGTTGACCTCGACGACCTCCAGGCCGGTCATCCGCTCGACCGCCGCGATGACGTTCTCCCGTACCGACCGGGCGACCTCGCGGATCTCGACGCCGTAGTCGACGACGATCTCCAGGTCGAGGGCGGTCTGGACCTCCCCGACCTCTGCCTTGACCCCTCTGGCGGCCGCGGACTTCGCCCCGCCGGGGACCCGGTCGCGGACGGCCCCGAAGGTACGGGAGAGCCCGCTGCCGCTGCCCATGGCGTGGACGCCGAGGACTTCCCGGGCGGCCAGCCCGGCGATCTTCTCCACCACTCCGTCGGCGATGGTGGTGCGGCCGCGGTCTGCGGGGTCCCTGGCGGAGCCCCCCGGTGCGGATTCGGTCATCGGACGTCCTTAGGAAGGGGAAGTCTCCCGACCACGGTAAGCGCGTACGGGCTCCGGCGCGCCGGAGACTACGCCGGACGGCCGGAAAGGCCGGAAGGCCGGGGCGGTGCGCCAAGGGCCGGAAGGCCGGGGCGGTGCTCCCGTTCCGGCCTTCCGGGCGTGCGCGCGTACGGGCCTCAGTCGGACAGGCCCGCCAGGTCGCGCAGTCGGCGGGCCTGGGCGGCGCGCTCTGCGGTGCGCTGGTCGTCGTACGTGCGCGACGGGGCCTCGCGCAGCAGCGCCTTGGTCTCGATGACGGCGTCGCGGGGCGGGGCCAGCAGGGCGGTGGTGAGGTCCTGGACGGCGGCCTCCAGTTCGGCGGCCGGGACGACCAGGTTGGCCAGGCCGACCCGCTCGGCCTCCTCGGCGTGCACGAAGCGGCCCGTCGCGCAGATTTCGAGCGCGCGGGCGTAGCCGACCAGGGTGGTCAGCGGCTGGGTGCCGGCCAGGTCGGGGACCAGGCCCAGGCTGGTCTCGCGCATGGCGAACTGCACGTCGTCCGCGACGACGCGCAGGTCGCAGGCGAGCGCGAGCTGGAAGCCGGCGCCGATCGCGTGCCCCTGTACGGCGGCGATGGAGACGATGTCATTGCGTCGCCACCAGGTGAAGGCCTCCTGGTACTCGGCGATGGTGGAGTCGAGCAGTTCGTCGGAACCGCGCGCCAGATCGAGGAAGGACGGCTCGCCCTCGAAACCCTCGGGGGTGAACGCCTGCCGGTCGAGCCCTGCGGAGAAGGACTTGCCCTCGCCGCGCAGCACGACGACCCGGACGGTGCCGGGCAGCGACCGTCCGGCCTCCGCCAACGCCCGCCAGAGCGCGGGGGATTGGGCGTTTCGCTTGGCCGGATTGGTCAGTGTCACCGTGGCGACCGTGTCGTCGATGGTGAGCCGTACGCCATCCTTGTCGAGCAGAGCCATCTGATGCCTCCGGTGTGCAGTCGCGGCCGCGTGCTCGGCCTAAGTGACTGCACAGTAACCACCCAGTCGACCGCGGGGCCGACCGGGGGTCACCGAAGGTACCGTGCGTGGAACGGGACGAACCGACAGCATGGATCAGACAGCGTGAAAGAGAACGGAGCTGTCGGGCGGTCTTCGGTACCGGCCCCGGCCTGACGGCCAGGGTCAGGCCGCAGCCGCCTTCTTGCCGCGCGTCGCGCCACCGCGACCACGCAGCGTGACTCCGGACTCGCTGAGCATCCGGTGGACGAATCCGTAGGACCGGCCGGTCTCTTCGGCCAGCGCCCGGATACTCGCACCGGAGTCGTACTTCTTCTTCAGGTCTGCCGCGAGCTTGTCGCGCGCGGCGCCGGTAACCCGGCTGCCCTTCTTCAGAGTCTCGGCCACCCGTGCCTCCTCGTGGGAAGTGCGCTCTGGACTTCTCATGATCACCCCTCCCCGGCTTCCTGGCCACCCATTCAGCAAGGTCGGTGCGAGGGCATTTCCCGGCCCGTGGACGCCGGAGCAGAACGGAATCTTCTCTTCCGCCGCATGACCTCCGTCACATTCCTCCACCGCCGGAGGGAATCACCAGGTCAGGGGCCGGAAGCGGAAAACGGCCGGCCCCGGACGCGCGTCCGGGGGGACGCGGCCGGGGCCGCTGTACAGGGCGCGGGGGTACGAGACCGTCTCACTCAGATGATGGATCACGTCTGAGCCGAATGATCCATAAGGAACTGGATCAACGCCGCGGGGGCCGTCGGGCGGGGCGCCCGGCGCCGGTCAGGCGAGGGCGACCAGGTCCCGGTAGTCCGGGCCCCACAGGTCCTCGACCCCGTCCGGGAGCAGGATGATCCGCTCCGGCTCCAGGGCCTCCACGGCGCCCTCGTCGTGCGTGACGAGGATGACCGCGCCCTTGTAGGTGCGCAGCGCGCCCAGGATCTCCTCGCGGCTGGCCGGGTCGAGGTTGTTGGTGGGCTCGTCGAGGAGCAGCACGTTGGCCGAGGAGACGACCAGGGTGGCCAGGGCCAGACGGGTCTTCTCGCCGCCGGAGAGCACGCCCGCGGGCTTGTCCACGTCGTCGCCGGAGAACAGGAAGGAGCCGAGCGTCTTGCGCACTTCGACGAGGTCCAGGTCGGGCGCGGAGGAGCGCATGTTCTCCAGGACCGTGCGGTCCGGGTCGAGCGTCTCGTGCTCCTGGGCGTAGTAGCCGAGCTTGAGGCCGTGACCGGGCACGACCGTGCCGGTGTCGGGCTTCTCGGTGCCCGACAGCAGGCGCAGCAGGGTGGTCTTGCCGGCGCCGTTGAGGCCGAGGATGACCACGCGGGAGCCCTTGTCGATGGCCAGGTCGACGTCGGTGAAGATCTCCAGCGAGCCGTAGGACTTCGACAGGCCCTCGGCGGTCAGCGGGGTCTTGCCGCAGGGCGCCGGTTCCGGGAAGCGGAGCTTGGCGACCTTGTCGGAGGCGCGGACGGCCTCCAGGCCGGAGAGCAGCCGCTCGGCGCGCTTGGCCATGTTCTGCGCGGCGACCGTCTTGGTGGCCTTGGCGCGCATCTTGTCGGCCTGCGAGTTCAGGGCCGCGGCCTTCTTCTCGGCGTTCTGGCGCTCGCGCTTGCGGCGCTTCTCGTCGGCCTCGCGCTGCTGCTGGTACAGCTTCCAGCCCATGTTGTAGACGTCGATCTGGGAGCGGTTGGCGTCGAGGTAGAAGACCTTGTTGACCACGGTCTCGACGAGGTCGACGTCGTGGGAGATCACGATGAAGCCGCCGCGGTAGCTCTTGAGGTAGTCGCGCAGCCAGACGATCGAGTCGGCGTCGAGGTGGTTGGTGGGCTCGTCGAGGAGCAGGGTGTCGGCGTCCGAGAAGAGGATCCGGGCGAGCTCGACGCGACGGCGCTGGCCGCCGGAGAGGGTGTGCAGCGGCTGGCCGAGGACCCGGTCGGGGAGGCTGAGGGCGGCCGAGATGGTCGCGGCCTCGGACTCGGCGGCGTAGCCGCCCTTGGTCAGGAACTCGGTCTCCTGGCGCTCGTACTGCTTCAGGGCCTTGTCGCGGGTGGCGCCGGAGCCGGTGGCGATGCGCTCCTCGTTGGCGCGCATCTTCTTGATCAGTACGTCGAGCCCGCGCGCGGAGAGGATCCGGTCGCGGGCGAGTACGTCGAGGTCGCCGGTGCGCGGGTCCTGCGGGAGGTAGCCGACCTCACCGGACCGGGTGATGGTGCCGCCGGCGGGCTGACCCTCGCCCGCGAGGCACTTGGTGAGGGTGGTCTTGCCCGCTCCGTTGCGGCCGACGAGTCCGATGCGGTCGCCCTTGGCGACACGGAAGGACGCGTTCTCGATGAGGATGCGGGCGCCGGCGCGCAGCTCGATGCCGGTGGCGGTGATCACGGAAATACTCCAGGGCGGTGGGGACGGCGGAAGTGGGGGCAGGACGCGCGTTGCTTCGACGCCGCTAATCCGCGAGGAGATTTGCCATGGGATTCATTCTACCGGGGGTGCGCAACCACTTTTCTGGGCCTCCCGTCGCCCGTTCGGCGCACGGGCCACGCGGGGCCGCCCGGGCGCGTATCAGGATGAAGGGGTTGATACTCGCCGCAGGGGCGGCAGGCGGCCCCTCCGGTCTCACCGATATGGGCGGTGCGGGATGCAGTTCGACGACAACGCCAATCTGGACACGTCCGAGGTCAAGGACGTGCGCGGCAGCCGCGTCCCGGGCGGGAGGGCCACGATCGGCGGTGGCCTCGTCGGCCTGATCGCGCTGGTACTGGGGCTGCTCTTCGGGGTGGGCCCGGAGCAGCTGGGCCTGTCGGACGGCAGTCCGGAGCCGGTCGCGACCTCCTCCTCGGCCGCGCAGGTGCAGCAGGCCTGCAAGACCGGGCAGGACGCGAACACGCGCGAGGACTGCCGGCTGGTCGCGGTGGTCAACAGCACCCAGGACTTCTGGAAGCAGGAGTTCCAGAAGCGCGGCGGCGCCTACCGCCCGGCGTCGACGGTCTTCTTCACCGGCCGGGTGAACACCGCCTGCGGGGCGGCCACCGCGGCCGTCGGACCCTTCTACTGCCCCGGCGACCGGCAGGTCTACCTGGACCTGGGCTTCTTCGACGAGCTGCGGACGAAGTTCGGGGCGGGCGGCGGCCCCTTCGCCCAGGCCTACGTGGTCGCCCACGAGTACGGGCACCACATCCAGAACCTGACCGGGACGCTCCAGCGGGCCCAGGACGGGCGGCAGGGCGCGAACAGCAACGCGGTGAAGGTCGAGCTCCAGGCCGACTGCTACGCGGGGGTGTGGGCGCACAACGCGACGAGGACCCCGGACGAGTCCACGGGGCGGCCGCTGATCACCAGCCTCACCGACCAGGACATCCGGGACGGGCTGGACGCGGCGGCGGCGGTCGGCGACGACCGGATCCAGGAGAAGTTCCAGGGCCGGGTCACCCCGGAGTCCTGGACCCACGGCTCGGCCGAGCAGCGCCAGCAGTGGTTCTACCAGGGCTACCGCACGGGCGACATGGCCCAGTGCAACACCTTCCGCTGACTGCCGGCACAGCCTGCCATGCTGTGACGTGGGTCACCTGGACCACCGTCACGAGAGGGAGTGATCGTCATGGCAGGCGTTCCGTCCATCTACCCCACGCTGCTCTACCGCGACGCGAAGGCGGCGATCCAGCAGCTCACCGAGGCGTTCGGGTTCACCCAGGTCGCGGTCTACGAGGGCGACGACGGCTCGGTGATGCACGCGGAGCTGGCGTACGGCAACGGCGCGGTCATGCTGGGCAGCAAGGGGCGCGGCGGCACCTTCGACAAGGTCATGGAGGCGGCCGGCCCGGCCGGGGTCTACATCGTGGTCGACGACGTGGACGCCCATCACCGGCGGGCGGCCGAGCACGGCGTCGAGATCCTGATGGAGCCCACCGACCAGGACTACGGCTCCCGGGACTACATGGCGCGGGACGCCGAGGGCAACGTCTGGAGCTTCGGGACGTACGCGCCGCAGCTGTGACCCCGCGGCGCGTGCGCGCGTACGTACGGGCCGGGGCTCAGCCGCCGCCGGTGTGGACCTGGAAGGCGGCCCGGCGGACCGCCTTGGCGAGGGCGGGGTCGGGGTGGGCGGCGGCCAGGGCGACCAGTACCTGCACCGTGCGGGGGTGGCCGACCGCGCGGACCTCGTCCAGCAGCCGGGGGACGGTGGTGCGGACGGCGGAGTCGAGGTGCCGGGCGAGCAGTTCGGCCTCGCCGTGGTCGGCGATGGCGGCGGCCGTGTCCACCCACAGCCAGGTCGACTCCTCGGGGGTGAGCACGTCCTGGGCGTCGTCGGGGTCCGCCCCGTCGTGCTCGGCGAGCCAGAGCAGGACGTACGGGCGCAGCGCGGGCTCGCGCAGGGCCGCGCGCACCTCGCGCTCGGCGGGGGCTCCGACCACCCGCAGGGCTTCGAAGGCCAGGCCGCGCAGCAGGGCGTCCTCACCCCGGGCGGCGTGCAGCAGCTCGCTGACGGCGTGGCCGACGGGCCGGGCGGCGAGCCAGGCCTGGTACTCGGCGCGGGCCGGTCCGGGGGTGAGGCGGGCGCAGCCGTGCAGCATGGCGGCGGCGGACTGCTCGATGTTGCCGGCCGGGCTCTGGGCGGCGACGCAGATCTGCTCCAGCTTCACCCACACGGCCCAGCTGCCGAGGGGGGTGAGGGTGGCCCGGGCGGGGCCGAGGGTGACGGCGTCCACGGCGGCGAGTCCGCCCAGCGCCCAGCGCAGCAGCCGGGCGAGCGGCAGCGGCCGGGGTTCGGCGGTGGCGGTGGAGCCGGAGGCGGGCTCGGGGCCGTAGGGGACCTCGCAGCGCTCGTCGCGCAGCTCGGTGACCCGCTGGCCGAGCAGGTCCAGGAGGTCGGGGACGGTCACCGGCCCGGCGGACAGCTGGAGCAGCGACAGCAGCTGCGGCATGGCCTCGACCACCTCGGCGACGGCCGAGGTGGCGATGTCCGCGGGGGCCGGGTGGACGAGCGACCAGGCGTCGAAGAGGGCGACCCAGCCGCGCAGCACGGCGGTGTCGTCGCGGTCCCAGGCGCGCAGCCGCCAGCCGGGGCGGGCGTGTCCGCCGTGCACCTCGACGAGGCCGGAGAGGCGGGCGCGGTCCCAGCCGACCCGGATCTGCCCGTGCGTCAGGCCCAGTTCCGCGGCGGCCCGTTCGACATCTACGGCGGGCAGTGCGCCCGGGGGCGCGGGGCGTCCGCCGCCGCCCGCGCCGAGGTTCAGCTCGGCCCAGCGGGCCAGCCGTACCGCGTCGGCGAGCGAGGCGCGGGCGCGGTTCGCCAGGTCCGCCGTGGCGGGGGTGCCCGCCGGGGGTCGGGTGGCCGACCGGGTTCGCCGGTCGGTCACCGCCTTGCGCGCCGTGGCGACGGAGCGCTGGGAGACGAGTCGGAGTCTGGAGTCGCGAGCCAACTGCTCATCAGGCTTTCGGGACGTCACGGAAGCAGTCTCGCCCGTCACTGGCCGAAAGCCCAAACGGAACGGGTCATTTCCACAGGTCACGGGGCGGATGAACCGGGAGGAATCCCCCACCTCGCCCCGTCCGCCACAGGCCCTTCACCCGGGCGCCACATCACACGTCACATGAGAGGGGTGAGGAAGCGTCGCAGCGCCTCCTCGTAGCGCAGCGGGTCGGCGTTCCACATCGCCCCGTGCCCGGCGTCCATCACGGTGTGCAGGGTGACCAGGTCGGGCCGGGCCGCGGCGAGCCGGCGGGAGGGCTCCCAGGGGGCGATCGCGTCGGCGGGCCCGTGGAAGATCAGGACGGGCACGCGCAGCGCCCCGGGGTCGGCCCCCGGCGCGAGGTGGTCGGCGCGCAGCCCGGCGCGGCCCTCGGCGGCCCGGACGGCCAGCGGGAGCAGCGGGGACGGGGTGCCGCGGGCGGCGGCCAGGGCGCGCAGGGTGGCGTGCCAGTCCAGTACCGGCGAGTCCAGCACCACCCCGGAGACCCGGCCGGCCAGGGCCGAGCGCTCCAGGACGCGCAGGGCCATGGCGGCGCCGGTGGACCAGCCGTACAGGACCACGCGGCGGGCCCCGTAGCGCACGGCGTAGCGGATGGCGGCGTCCAGGTCCCGCCACTCCGACTCGCCGAGGTGGCCGAGGCCGTCCGGGGAGGCGGGGGCGCCGATGTCGCCCCGGTAGCCGAGGTCGAGCACCGGGAGGCGGTGGCGGTGCAGGAAGGGCATGACCGCCATCGGGTGCTCCCGGCCGGTGCCGAGTCCGTGGACGGTGATCACCCAGGTGCCCCGGGCGCCGGGCAGGAACCAGGCCGGGAGCGGGCCGAGCTCGCCGGGGACGTCCACGTCGGCGTGGTCCAGCCCGAGGGCGGAGCGCGGGTTGCCCCGGTGCACCTGGGGGGTGAGGGTGACCCGGGTGCCGGGGGTCAGGCTGCCGTGGGTGACGGCGAGGAGGCGGCGTACGACGGTGTCCGGGTCGTGCGGGACGCCGGTGAGGACGGAGCCGACCACGGCGTGCACCCCGGGCGCCTCCAGGCCGTGGACCCCGGGGCGCAGGGAGGCCAGCGAGCGGGTGAGGACCACCCGGCCGGCGCCGGTGGAGTGCACGCTGAGGCGTGGGCCGCCGGGCAGCGGCCGGCCCGGTTCGGGCCGCAGGGCCGCGTCGGCGGCGTACCGGCCGGCCGCGACCGCGGCCGCTCCGGCGCCGATCAGGGTCGTGGTGACGGCCGCTGCCGTCGCTGTGGCGGTACGCACCGTTCCAGTCTCGGCGCGCGGCGCTGGAGGGGCCACCGGAAGGGGTCGCTCCAAGCGGAGTGATCTACCTCTCTTTCCGGGGTCCGGGGAGGGGCGTCCGCAGGACTTCGGGCCTCCCGGAAGGACCCGTTCACCCTGCTTTGACGTGCAGGAATCAGGATGGCTACGAAAGAATCGGGACGAATGGCCCGATCGTGCGGCGCGCAGGGACACCGCACCGCCCGAGTCAGTTCATCTTCCGTTCACCCAGGTTGCCTACGGTCGCCGAGCCACTGACGCCAAACAGAAGCCTGGGTAAATGGAGCACATAACGCTTCTCCTCGGGATCGTGATCATCACCGCTCTCGTGTTCGACTTCACGAACGGTTTCCACGACACAGCCAACGCGATGGCCACCACCATCTCGACCGGCGCCCTCAAGCCCAAGACGGCGGTGGCCATGTCCGCCGTGCTCAACCTCGTCGGCGCGTTCATGTCCGTGGAGGTCGCCAAGACGATCTCCAAGGGCCTGGTCAACGAGGAGGGCATTCAGCCGGAGGTGATCTTCGCCGCCCTGGTCGGCGCGATCCTCTGGAACCTCGTCACCTGGCTGGTCGGCCTCCCCTCCAGCTCCTCCCACGCTCTGATGGGCGGCCTGGTCGGCGCGGCCGTCGCCTCCGCCGGCCTCGGCGCCGTCAACGGCGACACGCTCGTCACCAAGGTGCTGCTCCCCGCCGTCGCCGCGCCGATCGTGGCCGGTGTGGCCGCGATGCTGGCCACGAAGGTCACGTACAAGCTGAACGGCAAGGTCGGCGAGAAGACCTCCGCCAAGGGCTACAAGGCCGGCCAGATCGCCTCGGCCGGTCTGGTCTCCCTCGCGCACGGCACCAACGACGCGCAGAAGACGATGGGCATCATCACCCTGGCCCTGGTCGCCGGCGGCGCGCTCGCGCCCGGCTCCAACCCGCCGGTCTGGGTCATCGTCTCCGCCGGTCTGGCCATCGCCACGGGCACCTACCTGGGCGGCTGGCGCATCATCCGCACCATGGGCTCCGGCCTGACCGACCTGCAGCCGCAGCAGGGCTTCGCCGCCCAGACCTCGGCCGCCAGCGTCATCCTGGCCTCCTCCAACCTCGGCTTCTCCCTCTCCACGACGCACGCCTGCTCCGGCGCCGTCATGGGCGCGGGCCTGGGCCGCAAGGGCGGCGTGGTCCGCTGGTCCACCGCCACCCGCATGTTCGTCGCGTGGGGCCTGACCCTGCCGGCCGCCGCCCTCGTCGCCTCCGGCGCCGAGCTGGTCATGCGCACCGGTGACATCGGCGTCACCGCCGTCGCGGTCTTCCTGGTCGCCTCCTGCGTCGCCATCTGGCTGATCTCCCGCCGCCAGGTCGTCGACCACACCAACGTCAACGAAGCCGGCACCGCCTCCACCGAGGCCGAGGAGCCCGGCGTGGTCACCACCGCCATGGCCGCCGTCGTGGTCCCGCCGCTCGCGGGCACCACCGCCGCGGTCACCGACGAGGACCTCAAGGCCACCATCCCGGCCGCGACGGCCGCGACGGCCTCCCCGACGACCCCCACGGCTCCGGCCGCGGCGGTCTGACCCCGAGAACGACAGAGGAAACGGCAGTATGAAGATCGACTGGGCAGCACTCGGCTCCGTCTTCGGGGTCAGCCTCTCCGCCACCGTCGGCCTCGTGGCCCTCTTCACCCTGGGCCTGGTGGGCCTCTCCAAGCACGAGACCGCCACCGAGCAGGGCGGGGCCGCGACCCTGGCCCGCAGCGGCGCCTACGCCTGCTTCGCGCTCTGTGCGGCGGCCGTGGCCTACGGGATCTACCTGATCGTCAGCTGACACCGCCACCCCGCGTACGAAAGCTCCCTCCGGGATTCCCCGGAGGGAGCTTTCGCGTACCCGCACCCCTTCTCCGCCGTCCGTCCCACCAGGTCAACGGCAAGTTGACGGGCGTTCGCAGGGCGTGGTGGACTGCCCGAGCCAATACGGCGGCATGGAGAGGAAGTCCGGTGCGAATCCGGCGCGGTCCCGCCACTGTCACCGGGGAGCGCACGCGGCGCGTGCGCCCCGGGAGCCAGGAACTCTCGCCGCCGGACACGTCGAACCAGGGCGCGGACCCTGAGTGAGGACATACCTGCCACCATGCGTGCCGACCGCGTCTTCGCGTACGGCGCCACGGCGGGGCTGATCGGCGACCGGATCCTCGGGGATCCTCGCCGGGGGCACCCCGTGGCCGCCTTCGGACGAGCCGCCGCCGCCGTCGAGGGCGCCCTGTGGCGCGACGACCGCGCCCGGGGCCTCCTGCACACCCTCATCTGCGCGGGCGGCGCCGCCGCCGCCGGCGCGCTGGGCGCGCGCGCCGTGCGCTCCCGGCCCGCGGCCGCCCGTATCGCCCTGACCGCCGCGGCCACCTGGGCCGTGGTCGGCGGCACCTCCCTCGGGCGGGAGGCCCGCGCCATCGGCGGGGCGCTCGCCGCCGGGGACGCCGAGGTGGCCCGGGAGCGGCTCCCGCACCTGTGCGGACGCGACCCCCAGGCGCTCGACGAGCAGCAGATGGCCCGGGCCGTCGTGGAGTCCGTCGCCGAGAACACCTCCGACGCGGTGGTCGGGGCCCTGGTGTGGGGCGCCGTCGCCGGGGTCCCCGGGCTGCTGGCCTTCCGCGCCGTGAACACCCTGGACGCGATGGTCGGCCACAAGTCGCCCCGCTACCTGCGCTACGGCTGGGCCTCCGCCCGACTCGACGACCTGGCCGGCTGGCCCGGAGCCCGGCTCACGGCCCTCGCCGCCGTGGCCGCCGGCCCCGACCGGCGGGGAGCCGTACGGGCCTGGCGCGCCGACGCCGCCGCCCACCCCAGCCCCAACGCCGGCCCGGTGGAGGCCTCCTTCGCCGGTGCCCTCGGCGTCCGGCTGGGCGGAACCCTGTCCTACGGCGGCCGGATCGAGCACCGGGCGGTGCTGAACGGGGAGCGGGGGCGGCCGGTGGAGGTCGCGGACATCGAGCGGGCGGTACGGCTGTCACGGCGGGTGACCTGGCTGGCGCTCGGGGCCTGCGTGGCGGTCCGCTGCGCCGTGGCGAAGACGGCGAAGACGGCGAAGACGAAGAGGGGACGGGCATGAGCGGTACGGGGCGCGGCGGCGGACTGCTGGTCGCGGGCACGACGTCCGACGCGGGCAAGAGCGTGGTCACGGCGGGCATCTGCCGCTGGCTGGCCCGGCAGGGCGTGAAGGTGGCCCCGTTCAAGGCGCAGAACATGTCGCTGAACTCGTTCGTGACCCGCGAGGGCGCCGAGATCGGCCGCGCCCAGGCCATGCAGGCGCAGGCCGCCCGGGTGGAGCCGACCGCGCTGATGAACCCGGTCCTGCTCAAGCCCGGCAGCGACCGCAGCAGCCAGGTGGTGCTGCTGGGCAAGCCGGTCGGCGAGATGAGCGCCCGCGGCTACCACGGCGGCCGGCAGGAGCAGCTCCTCGGCATCGTCACGGACTGCCTGGAGCAGCTGCGGGGCACGTATGACGCCGTGATCTGCGAAGGGGCGGGCAGTCCGGCCGAGATCAACCTGCGCCGGACCGACATCGTGAACATGGGCATCGCGCGGGCCGCGCGGTTCCCGGTGGTCGTGGTCGGCGACATCGACCGGGGCGGGGTCTTCGCCTCCTTCTTCGGGACGACGGCACTGCTGTCCCCCGAGGACCAGTCGCTGATCGCCGGGTACATGGTCAACAAGTTCCGCGGCGACGTGTCCCTGCTGGAGCCCGGCATGGAGATGCTGCGCGGCCTGACGGGGCGTGCGACGTACGGGGTGCTGCCCTTCCAGCACGGGCTGGGCATCGACGAGGAGGACGGCCTGCGGGTCTCGTTGCGGGGCGCGGTACGCGAGTCCGTGGTCGCCCCGCCGGTCGGCGAGGACGTGCTGCGGGTCGCGGTGTGCGCGGTGCCGCTGATGTCGAACTTCACCGACGTGGACGCGCTGGCGGCCGAGCCGGGCGTGGTCGTGCGGTTCGTGGACCGCGCCGAGGAGCTGGCCGACGCCGACCTGGCCGTCGTACCGGGCACGCGCGGAACGGTGAAGGCGCTGGAGTGGCTGCGGGAGCGGGGCCTCGCCGACGCCTTGGCCCGGCGGGCCGCCGAGGGGCGGCCGGTGCTGGGCATCTGCGGCGGCTTCCAGGCGCTGGGCGAGCACATCGAGGACGAGGTCGAGTCGAAGGCCGGCTCGGTGGCGGGGCTCGGGCTGCTGCCGGTGCGGGTGCGGTTCGCCGCCGAGAAGACCCTGGCCCGGCCGGAGGGCACCGCGCTGGGCGAGGAGGTCTCGGGCTACGAGATCCACCACGGGGTGGCCGAGGTGCTGGGCGGCGAGCCGTTCCTGGACGGCTGCCGGGTCGGATCGGTGTGGGGCACCCACTGGCACGGCTCGCTGGAGTCGGACGGCTTCCGCCGGGCGTTCCTCCGGGAAGTCGCCGCGGCTGCCGGGCGGCGCTTCGTGCCGGCCCCGGACACGTCGTTCGCGGCGCTGCGGGAGGAGCAGCTGGACCTGCTGGGGGACCTGATCGAGGAGCACGCCGACACGGACGCGCTGCTCCGGCTGATCGAGTCCGGCGCCCCGGCGGGCCTCCCGTTCCTCCCCCCGGGCGCCCCGTGAGGGCGGCGGCCCTGCGGGGCCGTTCCCCTGCCCGCCCTTCGCCCGTTCCCGGGGGCTCCGCCCCTGACCCATTTGAGGCGCTGGGGTCTGGGGGCGGAGCCCCTGGGATGCGGGGTCCGGGGCAGCGCCCCGGGGAACGGGCGAAGGGCGGGGCGGGGAGCCGCCCGCGCAGCGGTACCCGCGCGGCCCTCCGCCCAGCACCCCCGACGGACCCCCGCACCCGCACCCGCACCCGCACCCACACCCACACCCACGACAGCCCGCGCAAGCGCACCCGTACAGGAGGAGTGAGCAACCCATGAGCACGCCCTACCCGTTCACCGCAGTGGTCGGCCAGACCGACCTGCGGCTGGCGCTCCTGCTCAACGCCGTGAGCCCGGCGGTCGGCGGCGTGCTCGTGCGCGGCGAGAAGGGGACCGCCAAGTCCACCGCCGTGCGCGCGCTGTCGGCGCTGCTGCCGCAGGTGGACGTCGTACCCGGCTGCCGGTTCTCGTGTGCGCCGGCCGCGCCCGACCCGGCCTGCCCGGACGGCCCGCACGAGCCCGGCCCCGGCGCCGACCGCCCCGCGCGCATGGTCGAGCTGCCCGTCGGCGCCTCCGAGGACCGCCTCGTCGGCGCCCTCGACATCGAACGCGCCCTCGCCGAGGGCGTGAAGGCCTTCGAGCCCGGCCTCCTCGCCGACGCGCACCGCGGGATCCTGTACGTCGACGAGGTCAACCTGCTCCACGACCACCTCATCGACCTCCTCCTCGACGCCGCCGCGATGGGCGCCTCCTACGTGGAGCGCGAGGGCGTCTCCGTGCGGCACGCGGCCCGGTTCCTGCTCGTCGGCACCATGAACCCCGAGGAGGGCGAGCTGCGCCCGCAGCTGCTGGACCGGTTCGGGCTGACCGTCGAGGTCGCGGCATCCCGGGAGCCCGCCCAGCGCGTCGAGGTGGTGCGCCGCCGGCTCGCGTACGAGGACGATCCGGCGGGCTTCGCCACCCGCTGGGCCGGGGACGAGAACGAGGTGCGGGCACGGGTCGTGGCCGCCCGGGCGCTGCTCCCGCAGGTCCGGCTCGGGGACAACGCGCTGCTGCAGATCGCCGCCACCTGCGCCGGGTTCGAGGTCGACGGCATGCGCGCCGACATCGTGATGGCCCGTACCGCGACCGCCCTGGCCGCCTGGGCCGGGCGGACCTCGGTGCTCAAGGAGGACGTCCGGCAGGCCGCCCTGCTGGCCCTCCCCCACCGGCGCCGGCGCAACCCGTTCGACGCGCCCGGCCTGGACGAGGACAAGCTCGACGAGATCCTGAACGGCTTCCCCGACGAGGAGCCGGAGCCCGAGCCCGACCCGGAGCCCGAGGGCCCGGACGACGGTGACGGCGACGGCGGCGGCCCCGACGGGGGCGGTGGCGGGGTGCCCCCGCAGGGCGGCGGGCCCGAGACCGGGCACGCGCCCGACACCCCTCAGGAGACTCCGCAGGAGGCCCCGCAGGAGGCCTCCGAGCCGCAGCCCTCCGCCCCGCAGGGCGGGGCCGGCGGGGCGGAGCAGGCCGCCGTGGGGGCCGCCGAGCCGTTCCGCACCAAGATGCTCAGCGTGCCCGGCCTCGGCGAGGGCGCGGCCGGGCGGCGTTCGCGCGCCCGTACCGCGCACGGCCGCACCACCGGCGCCCAGCGCCCCCGGGGGCAGCTGACGAAGCTGCACCTGGCGGCCACCGTGCACGCCGCCGCCCCGCACCAGAAGGCACGCGGGCGCGCCGGGCGCGGCCTCCTCGTGCGCCGGGACGACCTGCGCCAGGCCACCCGGGAGGGCCGCGAGGGCAACCTCGTGCTGTTCTGCGTCGACGCCTCGGGCTCGATGGCCGCCCGGCAGCGGATGAGCGCCGTCAAGGGCGCGGTGCTGTCGCTGCTGCTGGACGCCTACCAGCGCCGGGACAAGGTCGGCCTGATCACCTTCCGCGGGGCCGGCGCCGAGCTGGCGCTGCCGCCCACCTCCTCGGTGGACGCGGCCGCCGCCCGGCTGGAGAAGCTGCCGACCGGCGGCCGCACCCCCCTCGGCCCGGGCCTGCTCAAGGCCCACGAGGTGCTGCGGATCGAGCGGCTGCGGGATCCTTCGCGCCGCCCGCTGCTGGTGGTCGTCACCGACGGCCGGGCCACCTCGGCCGGGGCCGTCGGCGGTGACCCGCGCGAGCTGTCGGGGCGCAGCGCCCGGCTGCTGGCCGCCGAGGGGATCGCCTCGGTGGTGGTGGACTGCGAGTCCGGGCCGGTCCGGCTGGGGCTGGCGGGGGCGCTGGCCGCCGACCTGGGCGCGCCCGCCGTGACCCTGGACGGGCTGCGGGCCGACTCGCTGGCCGGGCTCGTGAAGAACGTACGTACCGCAGTGACCCACGAAACCCCCAGGAGGGCCGCGTAATGCCGCAGGGACAGCCGACCGTCGTTCCGGACGACGGGCTCACGACGCGTCAGCGCCGCAACCGTCCGCTCGTCTTCGTGCACACCGGGCCGGGCAAGGGCAAGTCGACGGCCGCGTTCGGCCTGGCGCTGCGCGCCTGGAACCAGGGCTGGCCGATCGGGGTGTTCCAGTTCGTCAAGTCGGCGAAGTGGAAGGTCGGCGAGGAGAACGCGCTGAAGGTTCTGGGCGCCTCCGGTGAGGGCGGGTCCGTCGTCTGGCACAAGATGGGCGAGGGCTGGTCCTGGGTCCAGCGGGACGCGCAGCTCGACAACGAGCAGGCCGCCAAGGAGGGCTGGGAGCAGGTCAAGCGCGACCTGGCCGCCGAGACGCACAAGCTCTACGTGCTCGACGAGTTCGCGTACCCGATGCACTGGGGCTGGATCGACGTGGACGAGGTGATCGAGGTGCTGCGGAACCGCCCCGGCACCCAGCACGTGGTCATCACCGGCCGCAACGCCCCGGAGAAGCTGCTGGAGTTCGCGGACCTGGTCACCGAGATGACCAAGGTCAAGCACCCCATGGACGCCGGCCAGAAGGGCCAGAAGGGCATCGAGTGGTGACGTCCGTGAACGTGCCCCGGCTGGTCATCGCCGCGCCGTCCTCCGGCAGCGGCAAGACCACCGTGGCGACGGGCCTGATGGCGGCCTTCGCGGAGCGCGGCCTCGCCGTGTCCCCGCACAAGGCCGGGCCCGACTACATCGACCCCGGCTACCACGCGCTGGCCACGGGCCGGCCGGGCCGCAACCTGGACGCCTTCATGTGCGGGCCGGAGCTGGTCGGCCCGCTGTTCGCGCACGGCTCCGCCGGGTGCGACCTCGCCGTGGTCGAGGGCGTGATGGGGCTGTACGACGGCGCCGCGGGGCGGGGTGAGCTGGCCTCGACGGCGCAGGTGGCGAAGCTGCTGCGGGCGCCGGTGGTGCTGGTGGTGGACGCCTCCTCGCAGTCGCGGTCGGTGGCGGCGCTGGTGCACGGCTTCGCCTCGTTCGACCCGCAGGTGCGGCTCGGCGGGGTGATCCTGAACAAGGTGGGCTCCGACCGGCACGAGGTGATGCTCCGGGAGGCGCTGGAGGAGGCCGGGATGCCGGTCCTCGGTGTCATGCGGCGGGCCCCTCAGGTGGCGACGCCGTCCCGGCACCTGGGCCTGGTCCCGGTGGCCGAGCGGCGGGCCGACGCGGTCGCGGCGGTGGCGGCGCTGGCCGGGCAGGTGCGGGCGGGCTGTGATCTGGACGCGCTGATGGCGCTGGCCCGGACGGCGCCGCCGCTGGACTGCGCGGCGTGGTCGCCGGAGGAAGCCGTCTCCGCCGTCTCTGCCGTCTCCGCCGTCCCGGGTGCCTCGGGTGCCTCGGGTGCCTCGGGGCGGCGTCCCGTCGTCGCCGTCGCCGGCGGGGCGGCGTTCACGTTCTCGTACGCCGAGCACGCGGAGCTGCTGACGGCTTCCGGCGCCGAGGTGGTCGCCTTCGACCCGCTGCGGGACGAGGCGCTCCCCGAGGGCACCGCCGGGCTGGTGATAGGCGGCGGGTTCCCCGAGGTGTACGCCCCGGAGCTGTCGGCGAACGAGCCGCTGCGCAAGGCCGTCGCGGACTTCGCGGCGGCCGGCGGGCCGGTGGCGGCCGAGTGCGCCGGGCTGCTGTACCTGGCGCGTTCCCTCGACGGGAAGCCGATGTGCGGGGTGCTCGACGCCGACGCCCGGATGTCGGAGCGGCTGACCCTCGGCTACCGCGAGGCGGTCGCGGTGTCGGACAGCTCGCTCGCCGCCGCGGGGACGCGGCTGCGGGGGCACGAGTTCCACCGCACGGTGGTCGAGCCGGGTGCCGGAGCGTCGCCGGCGTGGGGGTTCACGCATCCCGAACGCCGCGTCGAGGGCTTCGTACGGCAGGGCGTGCACGCCAGCTACCTGCACACCCACTGGGCGGCGCAGCCCTCGGTCGCCCGGCGCTTCGCGGAAGCCGCGGCAGCGCACCGGTGACGAGCCTCCCCGGCCGGGGGTCAGTCCGCGAGGCCGACCACGAGCCAGATGCCGGCCACCCCGCCGACCGTGCACATCAGCGTGGACAGGGCGGGGTGCTCGTGGTGCGCCTCGGGGAGGATCTCGGCGGCGGCCAGGTACAGCAGGGCACCGCCGAAGAATCCGAGGTACGCCCCGAGGGGTTCCTCCGGAAGGGTGAACAGCAGGGTGGACGCTGCGCCGACGACCGGGGCCACGGCGTCCGCGGAGAGCATCAGCAGGGCCTTGCGGCGGGCGTTCCCGTAGAGGCGGGTGAGCGTGTACGTGTTGAACCCGTCGGCGAAGTCGTGGGTGACGACGGCCAGGGCCACGGCCACGCCCATGCCGCCGCCGACCTGGAAGGCGGCGCCGAGGGCCACTCCGTCGGCGACGCTGTGGCCGACCATCGCGGCGGCCGCGGTGAGGCCGACCTGCGGGACGCGGCCGCCGCCGTGGCCGTCGTGCCCGCCGTGGGCGCCGTTGTTCGCGGCGCCGTGCGCGGCCTGGCGTACGGCGAGCAGGCGCTCCACCACGTGGGCGACCAGGAAGCCGGCCACGAAGAGCAGCAGGGCCAGCGGGACGCCGAACACCTCCTGGCCGGCGGCGTGCATGGCCTCCGGGAGCAGGTCGAGGCCGACCACGCCGAGCATCAGCCCGCCGGCCAGGCCGAGCACCAGGTGGCGGCGGTCGGTGACGCGTTGCGCCGTCCAGCCGCCCGCCAGCGTCATGAGGAACGCGCCCAAAGCAACGATCACCGCCATGTGCCCCTGGATACCGACTGGCGGCCGGGTGCGCACTTCCGCGCGCGGGTGGCGGGCGGCAGCGTGTTGACGACGACAGACGGACGACGGACGGAGGAGGGATCCCGGTGGGCGAATACGTGACGCGGCTGGTGGTCGGGGTCGGCGGACGCGCGGGGGTCTCCGTGGAGGAGGTCTGCGCGCTGGTCGAGGAGACGCTGCGGGGGGCCGGACTGGCCACGGAGGCGGTGACCGCGCTGGCCACGGTGGAGTCGAAGACCGGGGAGCCGGGCATCGCGGGGGCGGCGGAACGTTTCGGCGTGCCGTTGGTCGGCTATCCGGCGGAGCGGCTCGCGCTGATCCCGGTGCCGCACCCCTCGGCGTCGGTGCGGAACGCCTCCGGCACCGCTTCGGTGGCGGAGGCGGCGGCCCTGGCGGGCGGCGGGGAACTCCTCGTGCCGAAGCGGCGGTCGGTGGCGGCGACGTGCGCGGTGGCCACCGCCGAGGAGCACGACCTGCGCCACCACGGGGACGCGGAGGTGGCGGACGCGGGCGGCGCGCTGGTCGACCTCGCGGTGAACGTACGCTCCGACACGCCGCCGCGGTGGCTGAAGGAGCGGATCGCGGCCTGCCTGGGCGACCTGGCGGCCTACCCCGACGGACGGGCGGCGCGCGCGGCGGTGGCGGCCCGGCACGGGCTGCCGGTCGAGCGGGTGCTGCTGACGGCGGGGGCGGCGGAGGCGTTCGTACTGATCGCGCGGGCGCTGGGGGCCGTCCGGCCGGTCGTGGTGCACCCGCAGTTCACCGAGCCGGAGGCGGCCCTGCGGGACGCCGGGCACCGGGTGGAGCGGGTGGTGCTGCGGCCCGAGGACGGCTTCCGGCTGGACCCGGCGGCGGTGCCGGAGGAAGCCGACCTGGTGGTGGTCGGCAACCCCACCAACCCGACGTCGGTCCTGCACCCGGCGGGTGTCCTGGCGGCGCTGGCCCGGCCGGGGCGGACCCTGGTGGTGGACGAGGCCTTCATGGACGCCGTCCCGGGTGAACGGGAGGCGCTGGCCGGGCGGATGGACCTGCCGGGCCTGGTGGTGCTGCGCAGCCTGACGAAGACGTGGGGGCTGGCGGGGCTGCGGATCGGGTACGTGCTGGCCGAGCCGGAGGTCATCGCGAAGCTGGCCGCCGCGCAGCCGCTGTGGCCGGTGTCGACGCCGGCGCTGGTGGCGGCGGAGGCCTGCGTGTCGCCCGCGGCGCTGGCGGAGGCGGAGGCCGCGGCGCGGCGGATCGCGGTGGACCGGGAGCACCTGCTGGCGGGACTGACGGAGTTCGAGGAGGTCACGGTGTCGGGGGTGGCCGAGGGGCCGTTCGTCCTGGTCCGCGTCCCGGGCGCGGCGGAGGTACGCACCCGCCTGCGCGCGCTGGGCTTCGCGGTGCGCCGGGGGGACACCTTCCCGGGCCTGGACGCCGACTGGCTCCGCCTGGCGGTCCGCGACCGCGCGACGACCGGCCGCCTGCTCCAGGCCCTGGACCACGCCCTCGCGCTGGCCGCACGGTAGGGGCGGGGCGGTCGGGGGCGTCCTGACGGAAACCCCCGGACCAGCCCTGGGACCGCCCCGCCGCTGCTCCGGGCGCGGGCGGCGGGCGGCCGGCGGCGCGCCTACCATGGCGGCAGCAAACGACGGACGGGGGGCGGCACATGAGGACGGCGGCGCGAATAGGGATCGGGGTGGGGGTGCTCGCCCTGGTCGGCGGGGGCGTCTACGCCGTACCCCGGTTCATGGACCGTGGCGCGGACGCCACCGAGCAGCGGCTGCAGGGGAAGCCCGGGACGGCGAAGGGTCCGGCCGGGACGCCGTTCACGCTGGTGGCGACGGGCGACATCATCCCGTACCCCTCGATCATCCAGCGCGCGGCGGACGACGCCGGCGACAAGGCCGGCGAGTACGACTTCCGTAAGATACTCGCGGGCGTCAAGCCCATCGTGTCCGCCGCCGATCTGGCGATATGCCACCACGAGATACCGTACGGCCGGCCCGGCGGCCCCTACACCGGCTATCCCGCCTTCAAGGCCCCGCACCAGCTGGCCGACGCCCTCAAGGACGCCGGGTACGACAGCTGCTCCACCGCTTCGAACCACACCCTCGACGACGGCTACGACGGCCTCACCCGCACCCTCGACCACCTCGACCGGGTCGGCCTCAAGCACGTCGGTTCGGCGCGCAGCGCCGAGGAGGCCAAGGCGCCGGCCGTGCTCTCGGCCGGCGGCGCGAAGGTCGCCCAGCTGGACTACACGTACGGGACGAACGGCATACCGGTCCCGGCGGGCAAGCCCTGGGCCGTCAACCTGATCGACCAGTCCCGGATCATCGCCGACGCCCGCGCGGCCCGGGCGGCCGGCGCGAACGTCGTGCTCCTCAGCGTCCACTGGGGCACCGAGTGGCAGACGGCGCCCGACCAGCAGCAGAAGGACCTGGCGCAGGCGCTGACCGCCTCGCGCGGGGCGGACGGCCTGCCCGACATCGATCTGATCCTCGGGACGCACAACCACGTGCCGCAGCCCTACGAGAAGATCAACGGCACCTGGGTGGTGTTCGGGATGGGCGATCAGGTCGCGAGCTTCTACGAGCCGGAGAAGGCCCGGGGCAACATGTCCTCGATCCCCCGGTTCACCTTCGCCCCGTCGGCCGGGAACAGGGGCCGCTGGGAGGTGGTGAAGGCCGAGTACCTGACGCAGTTCTCGGACATGAAGCCGCCGTTCCGGGTCGTCTGCGCCTCCTGCGCTCCGGACCGTGCCGACTACGCCAAGGCCGACGAGGAGGTCACGGCGGCCGTCACCTCGCGCGGGGCCGTCGGACAGGGGCTGGAGCGCGCCACCCGCTGAGGGGGGGGCCGGCGGCTACTGGGTCCTGCCGCGCCGGGTCACGACGAGGGCGCCCGCGCCGATGCCGAGCAGGAGGAGGGCGCCGCCCGCGACGTACGGGGTGACCGAACCGGCGCCGGTCTCGGCGAGGTTGGCCTGCGTCGTGGTCCGGGCCGCGGTCTGCGGCTTGACGTCGGGCTTGGCGTCGGACTTGGCCTCCGGCTTGGCGGCGGGGCTCGGCTCGGTTCCCCCGGGGGCTTCGCAGTGGGCTTCGGCCAGTACGACCTCGCCGTCGACCTGGGCCACGTTCAGGTCCAGCGGGTTGACGGACACCTTCAGGCGCAGCGCGGCCGCCGCGGCGGTGGTGGAGGTGGTCTGCGTACCGGAGAGCTCCAGGGAGACGGATCCGACGCCGGGGACGTCGACCTTGGTGGCGGGGCCGCCGGCGGTGAGGGTGACCTTCTTGCCGAGGGCGGTGACCGTGCCGAGGACGTTCGAGGTGGCGACGGGCTTCCTGCCCGCTTCGCAGACGGCCTTGGAGGTGACCTTCTCGACCTCGATGAGGGAGAGCCGGGGCAGGCCGGGGACGTGGACCCTGGCGTGGGCGAGGTTCGATTCGGCCTGTGCGGTGTTCTTGTCGGCGGTCGCCTTGGCGGTGGCGACGTCCGCCTTCAGGACGCTGACGGGCCGTCCCTGTTCGGCACCGTCGAGGGTGACGGTGAGGGCCGTCTTCTCGGCGGTGGCGGGGGCGGTGACCTCGTTGAGGGTGGTCTTCAGCGGGACGTGCACGGCCTTGTTGAGCAGGCCCACGTCGAGTCCGGCCCGCAGGACGACGGCTCCGGACGTTCCCTCGCTCCCGGCGCCGCCGCCCGTGGCGAGGGCGGGCGGCGCGGTGAGCAGGGCTACCGCCCCCGTGGCGAGCAGAACGGCCGCGGGCATGCGGAAGGTGTTGCTGTTCAAGATGGTGGAACCCCCGGGGAGTTGGGTGCCGCCGGGGGCCAATGGGGGACATCGCGCGCGCCGACGGCTTCGACGTTCGAATCCTTGCGCACGGGGAGTGAACGGTCAGCGACCCGACGTGAGTTCACCCCAAAGGGTGGATTCCACGCATGTATTCGATTTGTGACGCACCACCCGTCTCAGAAGTCCCGTCCGTCGCAGCCGCTAGTGCTGTGGCCGACCCGGTGGACCTTTCCGGGCACGGCCCTAGGCCCGGACCACGCCGTTCACGATGACCCGGTCCGGCTGTGCCAGGGCGCGTACGTCGGCCCGCGGGTCGGCGGCGTAGACGACGAGGTCGGCCGGGGCACCCTCGGTGAGGCCGGGGCGGCCGAGCCATGCGCGGGCCGCCCAGGCCGTCGCCGAGAGGGCGTCCAGCGGCGGGATGCCGGCCTTCACGAGCTCCGCGACCTCGGCGGCGACCAGGCCGTGCGGCAGGGAGCCGCCCGCGTCCGTGCCCACGTACACCTGGATGCCCGCGTCCCAGGCCGCCCGGACGGTGTCGTAGCGCCGCTCGTGGAGCCGCCGCATGTGCGCCGACCAGCGGGGGAACTTCGCCTCGCCGCCCGCCGCCAGTTTCGGGAACGTGGCGATGTTCACGAGGGTCGGCACGATCGCGACGCCGCGCTCCGCGAACAGCGGGATGGTCTCCTCGGTCAGGCCGGTGGCGTGCTCGATGCAGTCGATGCCCGCCTCCACGAGGTCCCGCAGCGAGTCCTCCGCGAAGCAGTGCGCGGTGACCCGGGCGCCCAGGCGGTGCGCCTCGGCGATGGCGGCCTCGACCTCGGCGCGCGGCCAGCAGGCCGTCAGGTCGCCGGCGTCGCGTTCGATCCAGTCGCCGACGAGCTTGACCCAGCCGTCGCCGCGCCGGGCCTCCCGGGCGACGTACTCGACGAGCTGCGGCGGCTCGATCTCGTGGGCGTAGTTGCGGATGTAGCGGCGGGTGCGGGCGATGTGCCGGCCCGCCCGGATGATCTTCGGAAGGTCGTCCCGGTCGTCGATCCAGCGGGTGTCGGAGGGGGATCCGGCGTCGCGGACGAGGAGGGTGCCGGCGTCCCGGTCGGTGAGGGCCTGCGCCTCGGCCGTCGGGGCGTCGACCGGGCCGTGGGCGTCGAGGCCGACGTGGCAGTGCGCGTCGACCAGGCCGGGCAGAACCCATCCGGTGACCGTGGTGACCTCGCGGGCGGCGGTCGGCCGCTCGTAGGAGATCCGTCCGCCGACGACCCACAGTTCGTCGCGCACCTCGTGGGGCCCGACGAGTACGCGCCCCTTCACATGGAGCACACCGTTGTGATCACTCATGTCCGCACTGTACGTGCGCGCTGGGTAGGCTCGGCCGGGAACCCCGGACGAAGAGAGCACCGACGTGACCCACCCCCTGCTGGACCTCCCGCCGCTGACCGCCGAGCGTTTCGCGTCGATCGAGCGGGGGGTGGCGCGGCTGCTGGACACCCGGCACGACGTGGTGGTCACCCAGGGCGAGGCGCTGCTGCCGCTGGAGGGGTGCATCCGCGCGGGGGCGCGGCCGGGTTCGACGGCGCTGAACGTCGTCACTGGGCCGTACGGGACCACCTTCGGCAACTGGCTGCGGGACGCCGGGTCGAACGTGGTGGACCTGGCGGTGCCCTTCGACACGGCCGTCGGCGGCGAGCAGGTGGCCCGTGCGCTGGCGGAGCACCCGGAGATCGACTTCGTGTCGCTGGTGCACGCCGAGGCGGCCACCGGCAACACCAATCCGGTCGCGGAGATCGGCGAGGCGGTACGGGCCCACGGGGCGCTGTTCATGCTGGACGCGGTGGCCTCGGTGGGTGCCGAGCCGCTGCTGCCGGACGCGTGGGGCGTGGACCTGTGCGTGATCGGCGCGCAGAAGGCGATGGGCGGCCCGGCGGGGGTTTCCGCGGTGTCGGTGAGCGACCGGGCCTGGGAGCGGTTCGCGGCCAACCCGGCGGCGCCGCGCCGCTCGTACCTCTCGCTGCTGGACTGGAAGGAGCGCTGGATCGACGGGGGCCGCAAGACGCTGCTCCACGCGCCCGCGCAGCTGGAGATGCTGGCGCTGGAGGCCTGCCTGGACCGGATCGCGGAGGAGGGCCTGGAGGGCGTGCTCGGCCGGCACGCGGCGGCCGCCCGGGCCACCCGGGCGGGCGCGGCCGCGCTCGGGGTCGCCCCCTGGGTCGGCGACCCCGCGCAGGCCGCGCCGGTGGCGAGCACGCTGCGGGTCACGGACGCCTCGCTGGTGGTGGCGAAGGCCCTTGCGGCGGATCCGGCGGCCCCGCTCGCGGCGGGCGGCGGGTCGCTGGCCGGGGAGATGGTCCGCGTCAACCACTACGGCCCGGATGCGTCGCCGGAGGCGGTCGGCGCCGCGCTGGGGGCGCTGGCCCTCGCCCTCGACGCCGATCCGGCGCCGGCCCTGGCCGCGGCTTCGGCGGCCTGGGCGTAGCTCCCGGGCCCGCCGGCGTCAGCCGGCCAGCACCTCCAGCAGCCGGTCCACGTCCGCCTCGGTGTTGTAGAGGTGGAAGGAGGCCCGCAGGGCTCCGTCGCGGGCGGAGGTCTGGATCCCGGCGGCCTCCAGGTCGGGCTGCCGGTGGGCCAGGCCCGGTACCGAGACGATGGCGGCGTCGCCGGGGACGGGCTCGTGGCCGAGGCGGGCGAGCCCTTCCCGGTAGCGGGCGGCGAGGGCGGTGTCGTGGGCGTGGACGGCGTCGATGCCGATCCGCTCCAGCAGCGCCAGTGAGGGCTCGGCGGCGTAGTACGGGAGGAAGGCCGCGGACTCGTCGAAGCGGCGGGCGTCCCCGGCCAGTTGCCGCATGGGGCCGTAGACGGCGTCCCACTTGGACTCGGCGGCCACCCAGCCGGCGTGCAGCGGGGTCAGTCCGGGCTGGGCCTCCTCCGAGACCGTCAGGTAGGAGGCGCCGCGGCCGCCGAGCAGCCACTTGTAGCCGCCGGTGACGGTGTACTCGTAGGGCGAGGCGTCGAAGGGCAGCCAGCCGGCGGCCTGGGTGGCGTCCACGAGCATCCGCGCCCCGTGCGCGGCGGTGGCCGTGCGGACGGCGGCGAGGTCAGCCGTACGGCCGTCGGCGGACTGGACGGCGCTCAGTGCGACGAGTGCGGTGTCGGGGCGGACGGCTTCGGCGAGGGATTCCAGCGGGGCGAAGCGGACCTTGAGGTCGCCGCGGAGCACGAAGGGGTTCATGACGGAGGCGAAGTCCCGCTCGGGCACCAGGACTTCGGCGCCGGCGGGCAGGGAGGCGGCGATCAGGCCCACGTGGACGGCGACGGACGAGCCGACGGCGACGCGCCGCGGGTCGATCGAGACGAACCGGGCGAAGGCGGCCCGCACGCGCTCGACGATCGCGAAGTCGCCGGCGGGCAGTCCGGCTCCCGCCGCCTCGGCCAGCTCCCGCACCGCGGCGACGGAGGCCCGCGGGAGCACTCCGGCGCCGGCGGTGTTGAGGAAGGTGGTGGAGTGCGCGAACTCGGCGGCGCACACGCGGGACACGTGGGAGAGCGGAAGATCCATGCCGTCCACTCTGCGCCGAAGCCAACTGAAAGTCCATTGGCGAGTTTTATGTACCCAACCAAAGAAAACCTTATGAGGAGGTGATCGGGCGGGGTCAGCTCCAGTCGATGTCGGCCAGGCTCTCCAGTGGTGCCCGTGCCTCCAGGGATTCCGGTACCACCAGGGTGTCGGCGTCCGTCATCACGGCGGGGAAGCGGATGTGGGCCTGCTGCTGGACCTCGGTGACCTTGACCTGGAACACCCGGAACTCGTCCAGTTCCAGGGCCTCCGGCAGGACGATGTTCTGCGCCAGCAGGAAGGCCTTGGCCTTGAACGTGCCGTGTTCGGAGTAGGCGATGACCTTCCAGAAGGCGCGCGGGATCCGCACCCCGCGGAACTCCCGGTCGTCCTCCTGGAAGACCGGCCCGCCGAACACGCTGACCTTGAGGTCGTCCACGTCGACGTCCTCGAACACCGCGTCCTCGAGCCTTCCCCAGATGCCGCCGCGCTTGCTCTGGTTGAAGTCGTCCATCTGCGGGGCGATGTTGGTGTAGAAGAACGAGTCCTCGTTGGCCCGCTGCGCCTCGGGGAGCGGGCCCCAGCAGACGTCGGCGCGGCGCGCTATGTGGCCCCGGTCGAGGCGGTTGGTCTTGCCGCCCTTGTCCTTGTACAGCTCGTTGTCGACCTGGACCCCGGCCGGCAGGCGCGGGTCCTTGACGAAGTCCTTCGGGCGCTTGAGCGCCTTCAGCGCGCCACCGTCTATGTTCCAGGCCACCCAGATCGCGAAGCGCCGCGGCTTGCTCAGCGCCAGGGAGAAGTGGGTGTACGGAATCACGGCGGAGCCGTCGAGCAGTACCGCGGTGTCCTTGATCGACGGGTTGAGCGACGGTGTGCCGACCGGTACGGCGAGGAAGCCCGGGTCGTACCCGGTCAGGGACTCCAGCAGGGCGGTGGACGGCGCCTCCAGGGTGACCTTCAGCTGCTCGAACACCGCGCGCGGGAAGCAGGCGAGCGCCCGCTCCTCGGGAGCGGACTCGTCCTCGCCGCCGAAATGCAGGCCGGCCAGTACGTCCGAGGGCCTGCCCGAACGCGTCTTGAACATCCACGCGGAGCCGGAGTCGCCGAAGGTGCTGATCTCACCGCCGGCCGCGGGGTGGCGGGGGTCGGGGCCGATCTCGAAGCACTCGATCTCCTTCGTCCCGATCGGCGGCCCGTAGGGGACGCTGACCTTGACGAAGGGGCGGGTCACGATCCCGTGGGTGACGCCGGTGGTCCGCCCGGACTTGACGACCTTGTCGCCGATGTGCGGCTCGCCCAGCAGTTTCGGCGTGACACCGAGGCCGAGGATGTCGGTCTCGACGCCGCGCTCGGTGATGGTCGACACGGCGCAGTCGCCGACCGTGCCGAGGTGGGCGCGCCGCAGGGAGCCGAGGCGGTTCGCGGCGAAGCGGCTGTCGTCGTCCGTGCCGGGCTGGACGATCTCGTCGCCCGCCTGGCCCTCCCGGCCGTTCAGGACGTGCCAGTTGCTCAGCAGGCAGGTGGCGCCGTCGTTCTTGTCGAAGACGATGCACCCGAGGGTGCCGGCGTGCAGGCGGACGCTCCCGACGCTCACTCCCGGGCGGACCGGGTCGACGCGCATCTGCCGCTCCGGCGTCTGGGCCTCGGCGACGACGAGGAAGTGCGGCTGGTAGCTGCGTTCGATCACGTCGGTGTTCAGGACGAGGCCGTCGCCGATGTTGATGGACGGGGGTATCTCGGTGGTGCCCAGGGCCCTCATCCCCTCGGGCCGCACCTTCGTGCCGACCGTGAACTGGAGGGCGAGTTCCTTGGTCCGCTTCCCCTTGTCCGTCTCCTTGTAGCCGATGCCGATCGAGGAGATGTTCGGGTCCTTGAGGTAGGCGGACCCGTGGGTACGGATGTACCGCTTGGCCAGGTCGATGATCTTGTCCTGCCCGTCCGCGGATGTGGCGGCACGGGACTTGGCGGACGAACGCTTCTTGGCGGTCATCGGGGTCTCCTTCCGCAAAGGAGTCGGGTCCCCGAGTTGGTTGAAACCGAAGCGAACTGACGCAGTGCGGGGGCAGGCAGGGGCCTGCGCCGTGCGCGTGCACGTCCAGCCTACGGCCGGGCCGCCGGGCGGGCGCGCCGGGCGGCCCGGCTGCTGTGCCTCACGCGGCGGGGCGCCCGGTACGGGAGGTACGCGGGCGCCCCGGGAGCGGGACCGGCGGTTCAGCCCTGAGGGACGGCGCACGCCCCGTCGGGCTCGCAGGCCTCGGCACCGGGAGCCGTCTCCACGGCCTCGCGCCCGGCCCAGGCCTGCTCCAGGGCGCGGGTGAACACCTCGGCCGGCTGGCCGCCGGAGATGCCGTAGCGGCGGTCGAGGACGAAGAACGGAACGGCGTTGGCGCCCAGTTCGGCCGCCTCGCGCTCGTCGGCCCGTACCCGGTCCGCGTAGGCGGAGTCGTCGGCGAGGACCTCGCGGGCCTCCGCCTCGTCCAGTCCGGCCTCCACGGCCAGGGCGAGCAGTACCTCGGGGTCGAAGACGGACCGCTCCTCGGCGAAGTTGGCCCGGAAGGCGAGGTCGAGGAGCTGTTCCTGCCGGCCGCGGACGGCGGCCAGGTGCAGCAGGCGGTGGATGTCGAAGGTGTTGCCGTGGTCACGGCCGTCGGTGCGGTATTCCAGCCCCTCGGCGCGGGCGCTCGCGGCGACGTGCTCCTCCATCGCGCGGGCCTCGTCGAGGGTGCGCCCGTACTTGCGGGCGAGCATCTCCAGGACGGGAGCGGTGACTCCCTTGGGGCCGTTCGGGTCCAGCTCGAAGGACCGGAAGACGACCTCCACCTCGTCGCGGTGCGCGAACTCGGCCAGCCCCTTGGCGAACCGGGCCTTGCCGATGTAGCACCACGGGCAGGCGATGTCGCTCCAGATCTCGACGCGCATGTTCCTTCTTCTCTCCAGGTACGGCCAATCGGTTTCCCGTTCAACCATCCGGGGTTCCGTCTCATTCCCCGGACGCCGGGCCGACCTCCAGCCAGAGCGTGCGGTGGGAGCCCGCGGGGGCGTCGGCCGGATCGGGGCGCCAGCCGTGGGAGGCGTAGAAGGCCTGGGCGCGCAGGTTGTGCTCGTACACCTCCAGGCGGACCCGGTCGATCCCGGCCCGCCGCCAGGCGGCGAGGCAGGCCGCGTGCAGGGCGGCTCCGGTGCCCCGGCGCCAGTGGCCGGGGTCCACGTGGAGCTGGGTGAGGGTGGTCACGCCGTCGGCCGTGAGGAAGGCCGCCACTCCGGTGACCTCTCCGTCCCGCTCGGCGCACAGCACCTGGCCCTGCGCCGCCGGGCGGGCCACCGCCCGCTCCCAGCCCTCGCGGGTGCGCGCCGACTCGGTCTCACCCGCGTAGGCCTCCTCGGGGACCCGGTCCCGGTAGTAGGTGGCCCTGGCCCTGGCGTGCAGGGCTGCGATGGCGTCGAGGTCGCTGGTGAGCGCGGTCCGGATCATGGGAAGGGGAACGCGCCGGGAACCGTGTCGGTTCCCGGCGCGTCGGCCCCCTGCGAGCGGCGGCTACTTCTTCAGCCACGCCGCCATCATCTTCTGGGCGATCGGCGCGGCCAGCTTGCCGCCGCCGATCTCGGAACGGTCGGTGTCCGAGTTCTCGATCATCACGGCAACGGCGATCTGCTTGCCGCCCGCCTTGGCGTACGAGGTGAACCAGGCCAGCGGCGGGATGTTGTTGTTGACGCCGCGCTGGGCCGTGCCCGTCTTGCCGCCCACCTCGGCGCCCGCGACCTGGGCGGGCTTGCCGCCGCCTTCGGTGGCCACCGTGCGCATGGCGTCCTGGAGCATCGAGGCCGTCTTCGGGCTCATCACCTGCTCGGTCTTCGGGTCCTTGAGGTCCTCCAGCACGTTGCCGTCGGCATCGGTCACCTCGGAGACCATGTGCGGGGCGACGAGCTTGCCGCCGTTCTCGATCGCCGCCGTCACCATGGCCATCTGGAGCGGGGTGGCCTGCACGTCGAACTGGCCGATACCCGTCTGTGCCACCTGGTCGACCGACAGCTTCTTCGTGGGGTACTTGCTCGGCGGGTTGGTGCGGACCGGGGTGTCGATCTGCGTGTTGAAGCCGAGCTTCTCCGCCATCGCCCGCATCTTGTCCTGGCCGAGCTTGGAGGCGAGGTCCGCGAAGACGTTGTTGCAGGACAGCTTCAGGGCGGTGCGGGCCGAGACGTTGTTGCAGGCCTCGTCGCCCGCCTCGCTGGGCAGCTTGGTACGGGTCCCGGGGATCGTGTACGCGCCCTGCACGCCCGTCGGCGTGTCGATGCTCGTCACCAGGCCGTTCTCGATCGCCGCGGCGAGGGTGACCAGCTTGAAGGTGGAGCCGGGCGCCTGCGGCTTGCGCAGTGCCACGTTCTCCATGGCCTTGCCCTTGTCGGCGGACAGCTCGTCCCAGGCGGCCGAGTCGTTGGCACCGGTGATCCGGCCCGGGTCGTAGGACGGGTTGTTGACCACGGCGAGGATCTGGCCCGTCGCCGGGTCGATGGCCACGGCCGCGCCCTGCTTGCCGTTCAGGGCGTCGTAGGCGGCCTTCTGCACGCCCTTGTCGATGGTGGTGAGGACGTTGCCCGGATCGGCCCGCTTGTTGGTGAGCATGTCCATCACCGTCTTCAGCCGGGTGTCCGAGCCGTTGAGGACGTTCTTGTAGACGCCCTCCAGCATGGTCGTGCCGTAGGCCTGGGAGCTGTAGCCGGTGATCGGGGCGTAGAGCGGGCCGTCCACGTAGGTCCGCTTGTACCCGAAGTCCTTGCCGCCCGTCTTCGTGGAGCCGGTGATCGACTCACCGCCCACGATGATGTTCCCCAACGGGTTCTCGTACTGCCCGATGAGGTTGCGCCGGTTGTTCTTGTCGTCTGCGAGGGCCTGGCCTTGGTATGCCTGCACCCAGGTGACCCGCACCATGAGGGCCAGCACCAGAAGCAGACAGAAGACCGACGCACGCCTGATCGTCTTGTTCATCCCCCAGAAGGACGTACCAGCGGCCGCACCCGTTCCGCTCTGACCCGATTGTGGCGGGGTTCTCAGCCTTTCTTCATGTTGAAGCCCCCCTCGTAGGCGGCTATGACGGCCTGGGTCCGGTCGCGGGAGCCGGTTTTGGCGAGGACCGCGGCCACGTGCGTCTTGACCGTCTGCGGGCCCACGCCGAGGTGTTCGCTGATCTCCTGGTTGGACAGTCCGGTGGCCATCAGGCGCAGGACGTCGGCCTCCCGGTCGGTGAGCCGGGCCGCCCAGGGGGGTGCCGCGGGCGGGGCGGCCGCCGTGTGGGCGGCCGCCAGGGCGCGGACCGCCGCCGGGAAGAGCAGCGAGTCCCCCCGGGCGACGAGGCGGACCGCACCGATCAGCTCGTCGGGATCGGCCCGCTTGAGGAGGAACCCGGAGGCGCCGGCGCGCAGCGCGTCGTAGACGTAGGAGTCGTTCTCGAAGGTGGTGACGACCACGATCCGGGGCGGGTCGGGCATGGAGCGCAGGATCTGCCCGGTGGCCCGGATGCCGTCGATCTCCGGCATGCGGACGTCCATCAGCACCACGTCGGGGGTCAGCGAGCGGACCAGTGGGACGGCCTCGGCGCCCGTGGCCGCCTCTCCGACGACCTCCATGTCGGGTTCCGCGTCGAGGATGACCCGCAGGGCGGTGCGGACCATCCGCTCGTCGTCGGCGACGACGATGCGCAGCGGCGGCCGGCTCATCGCCCGGCTCCGCCGGCCGCGGCGGCCGCGGCGGCCGCGGTGCCGAGCGGCAGGACCGCGCGCAGCCGCCACCGGCCCTCGTGCGGGCCGGCCTCGACGCGGCCGCCCAGCAGGGAGGCCCGCTCGGCGGCGCCGTGCAGCCCGCGGCCCCCGGTGGTGCGCCGCCGCTCGCCTCCGGGGGCGGGCGGGGCCTGGGCGGGCGGGTTGGTCATGGTGATCTCCAGTTCGCGGTGGCCGTCGGGTGTGTGGACGCGGATCAGCAGGGCGATGGGGCCCAGGCCGTGGCGCAGGGCGTTGCTCAGGCCCTCCTGGACGATCCGGTAGGCCTCGCGGGAGGCGATGGCCGGGAGCTGCTCCCAGTCCCCGGCCGGGCCGGGGTCCTGCTGGACGGTGACGGTGGTGCCGCCGGCCCGGGTGCGGGCCAGCAGCCCTTCGAGGTCGGCGGCGAGGGTCGGGGCGGGTGCGGCGTCGGCCCGGGCGGGATCCCCGTCGCGCAGCAGGCCGAGGACCGTGTCGAGCTCGCCGACCGTGCGCCGGGTGGTCTCCTCGATCGCGGCGAGCGCCTCCCGTACGAACTCCGGGTCGCGGTCGAGCACCCGCCGGGCCGCGCCCGCCTGGAGGGTGACGGCGCTCAGGGCGTGCCCCACGGCGTCGTGCAGCTCGCGCGCCAGCCGGTTGCGGACGGCGAGGTCGGCGGCCCGTTCCTCGGCGGCGGCCAGCCGGTCCGCCGCGGTCGGCCCGAGGAGCACGGGCGCGAGCCGGGCCAGCAGCGCCCCCGCCACGGCGGAGGTGACGACGACCAGGGCCAGCAGCCCCACCCCGAGGAAGGGCGCGGCGTACGGGTTCGCCTCGCTGCTGAACCAGCCCGCCCCGAGGGGTGCCCGGCGCAGGGTGGCGGAGAAGGGCACCAGGATCAGCACCAGCGCCATGGGCGTCGCCGCGAGCGTCATCCCGCTGATCACCGCCCCGACCCCCAGGTGCAGGGTCCACCAGGCGGAGGCCCGCCACCGGGAGCCCCACGAGCGTGCGGGCCCGTCGGCCAGCGGCTGCCCCGGTACCCCGCACATGGCCCGCACGGCCGTCACCGACAGCGGCCGCACCAGCCCGAACAGCCCGGTCACGGCGGCCAGCGGCAGCGCGGCGGTGTAGGAGGCGAGGGTCAGGGGCAGGGAGCCCAGGACGTTGCCCCGGCCGGCCACGACACCGACCCACACCTGACTGAGCAGGAAGTAGGGCATCAGCAGGGCGCCGCCGAGTATCAGGTGCACCCAGCGCAGCCGGGCCCGTGCCCCCAGCAGCAGCCCGGGCCACCCCCGGACCCGCACCGCCGCCCCCGTCCCGTTCATCCCGCTCCCCCGTTCCTGCCGTTCCCCCGCCTCAGCGCGCCCGCCGGGCGTACAGGCGGTGGGTGAGGACCACCGCCGCGAGCAGCCCGGTGATCATCTGGCCAGCGTAGGTCAGGCAGGCGGCCGTGGTGGTCCGTTCGTCCGTCCCGAAGTCGACTCCCAGGGCGGCGACCGCCATCCACGCCCCCCAGGTCAGCGTCGCCGCCGAGCCGATCCAGGTGAGGGCCAGCGGCCACCGCGCCGTGCCCGCGGTTCCCCGGGCCAGCAGCAGCGCCCCCGCCCCGGCGGCCAGGGCGCATATCGCGTGGGCTCCCGAGACGACCCCCGTCTCCGCCGAGTACCCCGCCACCAGCCGGGCGGGCAGTCCGGCGCTCCCGCCGAACGCCCAGTACAGGTGCGCCGCGCCCACCGCGGTGCCCGCCAGCGCGGCGGCTCCCGCCACCACCCCCGTGGGAGACGGGAGCCTCCGCGCCGGCGCGTCCTGCCCGCGTCCGCCCCAGCGCTCCCGCGCATAGGGGACGAACAGCCCGGCCAGGGCGATCCCCTGGAGGATGAAGCCGCCGTAGACGACGTTGAACACCCAGGGGTCGAGGAAGGGCTCCCGGGCCGACTTCACGGCCTCCCCGGCACCCATCCCCAGGACCTTGACGAGGAGTTGGGCCGGGTAGCCCAGGACTATCGGGGTGAGCAGACCGGTGGCCACGAAGACCGGGACTGCCATCAGCCATCCCGGCACCCGTCTGCCCCAGGGCAGGGTGAGCGCCAGGACGAGCAGGATCACGGTGGCGTCCATGGCCAGCGTCACCGCGTTGGCCACGATGAGGGGCAGCCCGCCCTTCAGCAGCACGCTGCCCGCCGGTATCCCGATGTGGCTCCCGGCCAGCCAGGCCGCCTTGATGGTCAGGTACGGCAGGGTGGCGGCCAGCGCGACGCCCCGCAGGACCCGCCGGCCCGTGCCCAGCCGCGCGGCCGGGCGCGGCCCCGTACCGCTGCTGCCGGGGGCGCCTGCCCCGTGCCTCGCGCTCGCGGCGTTCGTCGCGCTCGTCGTGTTCGTCGCGTTCGTGGGCTTCATGGGGTTCGTCGGGGCGGTCGCGTGGACGGCTCGTGTGTTCATGTCCCCACGGTCCCGCGTACGGATCCCCGCCACCTCCCCCGCGAAGGTGAACCGCCTCCCCCGTGCGGGGGAGGCGGTACCCGCCGAGGTCGTCACATGCGCCGGGTCACGACCGACAGCCGGTCCCGAGCCTCGAACAGCGCCGCCTTGATGGTCTGTTCGTGCTCCTCCGTCAGCCGCGCCACCGGCACCGAGCAGCTCACCGCGT
Source organism: Streptomyces sp. NPDC033966 (assembly GCF_055575955.1). Classification (NCBI taxonomy): domain Bacteria; kingdom Bacillati; phylum Actinomycetota; class Actinomycetes; order Kitasatosporales; family Streptomycetaceae; genus Streptomyces; species Streptomyces sp. NPDC033966. The sequence continues at coordinate 83,142 of NZ_JBVIRQ010000004.1, forward strand.
CGCGGGCCGGCGTCCGGTACGGGACGGCCACGCCGAAGCAGCGCAGGCCGAGCGTGTTCTCCTCCCGGTCCACCGCGTACCCCTGCTCCCGCACCAGCGCGAGCTCGTCCACCAGCTGCTCCCGGTCGGTGATGGTGTGCTCCGTGACCGCCTCCAGCCGCTTCGGCAGCAGCGCGCGCACCTCCTCGTCGGCGTGCGAGGCCAGCAGCGCCTTGCCGAGGGCCGTGGAGTGGACGGGGAGCCGGCGCCCCACCCGGGTGAAGGGCCGCAGGTAGTGCTGGGACTGGCGGGTGGCGAGGTAGACCACGCTCGTACCGTCCAGCCGCGCCAGGTGGATGGTCTCGGTGGTGTCGTCGGAGAGCCGGTCCAGGGTGGGCCGGGCCGCCGCGACCACCTCGTCGCCGTCGATGTACGAGCTCCCGACCAGCAGGGCCCGTACGCCGATGCCGTACCGCGTACCGGTGGCGTCGGTCTCCACCCAGCCCAGGTTCACCAGCGTGCGCAGCAGCATGTAGAGGCTGGACTTGGGCAGGGAGAGGTCGTTCTGGATGTCGGCGAGGCTGTGCAGGCCCGGCCGTGCCGCGAAGTGCTCCAGCAGCAGGACGGTACGCACCGCCGACTTCACCGGCGCCGCCGGCACGGGGACCCCCGGATCGGCCGGGCCGGCCGTCTCGGCTGTCGTCATACGCCTCTTCCCCTCTGGTCGGCTCTGATCGCCTCTTGTCACCCGGTGGACGCGGAAATAGAGTCCGCAGCAGAAGTGATCATTCATCCACCGGAACGGCGTTCAGAATACTGAACGGTCCAGGAGGTAGCGGGCCATGGCAGGGACACCAGTCTGGAGTGTGGACCCCCGCACCGGGAAGCAGCGCGGACAGGTTGCGGCGGAAGCCACACCCGAGGACGTGGACAGGGCCGTACGCGCGGCCCACGACGCCCGCGGGGCCCTGGCGGACGCGGCCCTCCGGGCCCGCTTCCTGCGCACCGCCGCCGAACTCCTCGACGGGGCCGGCCCGGCCGTGGTGGAGGCCGCCGAAGCGGAGACCGCGCTGGGCGCCGGCCGCCTCACCGGCGAGCTGGCCCGCACCACCGGCCAGCTGCGCGCCTTCGCCGACGCCGTCGAGGAGGGCTCGCACCTCGACATCCGGATCGACCGGGCCGACCCCTCCCTCAGCCCGCCGCGCCCCGAACTGCGCCGCTACAAGGTGCCGCTGGGCGTGGTCGCCGTCTACGCCGCCTCCAACTTCCCGCTGGCCTTCTCCGTGCCCGGCGGCGACACCGCGAGCGCGCTGGCCGCGGGCTGCCCGGTGGTGGTCAAGGCCCATCCCGACCACCCGGCCACCTCCGAGCTGTGCGCCTCGCTGCTGCGCCGGGCCGCCGTGGCGTGCGGGCTGCCGGCGGAACTGGTCACCGTCCTCCACGGCTTCGACGCCGGGGTGGAACTGGTCCGCCACCCCCTGGTGTCCGCCGCCGGCTTCACCGGGTCCATCCGGGGCGGCCGGGCCCTGTTCGACGCGGCCGCCGCACGGCCGGTGCCGATCCCCTTCCACGGCGAGCTCGGCTCCCTCAACCCCGTCGTCGTCACCCCGGCGGCCGCCGCCGAGCGCGCCGAGGAGATCGGCTCCGGGCTCGCGGGCTCGGTCACCCTCGGCGTCGGCCAGTTCTGCGTCAAGCCCGGCCTGGTCCTGGTCCCCGAGGGCCCCGACGGCGACCGGCTCGCCGGCGCTCTCGCCAAGTCCCTGGGCGAGAGCGGCCCCGGGGTCCTGCTCGACCACCGGATGCGGGAGAACTTCCTGGCCGGCGTGCGGGAACGGGCCGCCCTCCCCGGTGTCACCGCGCCCGTCACCCCGGGGCCGGGCGGCGAGCACACCGTCGGCGCCGGGTTCCTGAGCGTGCCCGCCGCCACCCTGCTGGAGGGCGGCGCCCACGAGGTGCTCCTGGAGGAGTGCTTCGGCCCCGTCACCGTCGTCGTCCGGTACGCCGGCCGGCCCGAGGCCGCCGCGGTCCTGGACCGGCTCGGCGGGAACCTGAGCGCCACCCTCCAGCTCTCGCGGGCCGAGACCGAGGGCGCGCCCGGACCGGCCGCCGCGCTGATCTCGCAGGTCACGGGGCTGGCGGGGCGGATCGTGGTGAACGGCTGGCCGACCGGCGTCGCGGTGGCCCCGGCCCAGCACCACGGCGGCCCGTACCCGGCGGCCACCTCGCACTCCACCTCCGTCGGCGGCACCGCGATCGAGCGGTGGCTGCGCCCGGTGGCCTACCAGTCGGTGCCGGACGCGCTGCTCCCGCCCGAGCTGCGCGAGGCCAACCCGCTGGGCCTTCCGCGCCGCGTGACCGGCCCCGCGTAATCCCGTTGCCGCCCCGCCCGCCGGCGGGGCAGGCTGCGCCCCATGCCGAAACCACAGGGGTTCACGTACGAGGTCCACGGCGACCGCACCGTCCGCATCACGCACCGGGGCCGCGCCGCGGGCACGCTGCGGGGCGCCCGGGCGGACAGGTTCCTGGCCGAGGTCGAGTCCGGTGACGCTCAGCTGGTGATGGCCCGGTGGACCGGCTCCTACAAGTTCGGCAACGAGCGCACCGCCCGCGACCACCCCCGCAACCGGCGCTGAAAATCACGCCGAGGGTAAGGGAACGGCAAAGCGGCTCCGGTCGTTCTCCGGGCATGACCGCTATGACCCCTGGTTCCAACCTGCCGCTCGACACCGTCCGCGTGACGGTGGACGTGGCTGCCCCGGTGCGTCTCGACGTGTCGGGGCTCCTGCTCGCGGCGGACGGCAAGGTGCGCTCCGACGCCGACTTCATCTTCTACAACCAGCCCTCCGGGCCCGGTGTCAGCTACCGGTCCGGCGGCGGTTCGGCGCCGGACTCCATCACCGTGGACACGGGCGCGCTGCCGCCCGGCATCGAGCGGATCGTGGTCACCGCGAGTCCCGACGCGGCCGGGCAGACCTTCCAGGGCATCGAGCCCACCGCCACCGTGCGGGACGCGGCGGGCGGCGCGGTGATCGCCACCTTCACCCCGCCGCGGCTGGGCCCGGAGACCGCCCTCGTGGTCGTGGAGATCTACCAGCGCGGCGGTGCCTGGAAGGTACGCGCGGTCGGCCAGGGGTACGCGAACGGCCTCGCGGGCATCGCCACCGACTTCGGGGTCTCCGTGGACGAGGAGCCGGCCCCGCCCGCGGCGACCGCTCCGGTCACCCCGGCAGCTCCGGTCGCCCCGGCCGCGCCGGCCGCCGCCGCTCCGGTCGCCCCTCCGGCACCCGCCGCACCGCCGGCCCCCGCCTCCGTCGGCGGCGGGAAGATCAACCTCGACAAGGGCCGGGTCAGCCTCCAGAAGAACCAGACCGTGTCCCTGGTCAAGGGCGGCCGCCCGCTGCTCTCGCAGGTCAAGATGGGTCTGGGCTGGGAGCCGGCCTACGGCGGCCGCGACATCGACCTCGACGCGTCCGTCATCGCCTACGGCCCGCAGCGCAATTTCATCGACAGCTGCTACTTCGGCAAGCTGTCGATCCTGGGCGGCGCGATCAAGCACTCGGGTGACAACCTCACGGGTGACGGCGCCGGGGACGACGAGGTGATCGTCGTGGACCTGGGCCGGCTGCCCGCCGAGGCCACCGGACTGGTCTTCACGGTGAACTCCTTCTCCGGCCAGAAGTTCACCGAGGTCGCCAAGGCCTACTGCCGGCTGATCGACGCGGCGAGCGGGGAGGAGCTGGTCCGCTTCGACCTGACCGGCGCCGAGCCGCAGACCGGGGTCATGATGGCCAAGCTCATCAAGCAGTTCTCCGGCGAATGGGAGATGACGGCCATGGGCGAGTTTGTGAAGTCCCGCACAGTGCGCGGCATGGTCAAACCCGCCTCGCAGGCACTCTGAGCAGGTGGGCGGGCATATGCCGACACCCTGGAGCCGATGGGCGGCCATCCGGGTGATGGATGCCACGCGTAATCCGGAGGTGGCTGTCAGTGCCCGCCCGTAGCCTTGGAGCCATGCAGAACACACTCCGGCCCGCGGGTCCCGCGCGCCCGTCCGCCGCCGAGGCGAACGAGGCGATACGGCACCTCGTCGAGACCTGGGACGGGGAGTGGCCCTCGGAGGCGTACGAGTTCCTGCTCGAGGAGTGGGCAGCGGCCTCCCGCGCCGAGGAGCTGGCCGCCGTCCAGTAGCCGGCGTCCCCCGGGGCACAGGGGTGCCCCGGGACCGCCGGCCCGCCCGCGTCAGCGCGGGGAGCGCCGCCAGGGGCCGGTGATGGCAAGCATGATGCCCGGGTCCTGGATGCTGGCGTACAGGGTGCGCCCGTCCGGGGAGAAGCAGACCCCGGTGAATTCCGAGTACTCCGGCTTGTCGGCCGTGCCGATGTTGAGTTCGTTGCGGGCGAGCGGGTAGACGCGGCCCGACTCCGTGGCGCCGAGCAGGTGTTGCAGGCCCTCGCCGTCCTCGGCGATGACCAGGCCGCCGTACGGCGACACCGTGATGTTGTCGGGGCCGTCGTAGCCGCCGTCGGCGGCCGGGTCCCGGTTGACGCCGATCAGCACGACCAGCCGGATCGTGCGCCGCTTGGGGTCGTAGAACCACACCTGGCCGTCGTGCGCGGCGCCCGGGCTCTCCTCGCGCGCGTAGGAGGAGACGAAGTAGGCGCCCCCGTCGGCCCACCACATGCCCTCCAGCTTGCGGGCCCTGGTCACCGCGCCGGCCGCGAACTGCTTGCGCACCGAGAGGCTGCGCGCGTCGCGGTCGGTCACCTCCACCCAGTCGACCCCGTACACGGTGCCGGTCTTCGTGGCGCGCGAGAGGTCGTCCACGAACCGGCCCTGACTGTCGAAGCACTTGGCGGCCGCGAGCACCCCGGCGTCGGGGGCGAGGGTACGCAGCCGGCCGCGCCCGTGCCGGAAGCCGTGCGGCGGGGTCCAGCGGTAGAGCAGCCCGTTGGGGCCGGAGGCGTCCTCGGTCAGGTAGGCGTGGCCCTGGCGCGGGTCGATGACCACCGCCTCGTGGGCGTACCGCCCGAACGCCTTGACCGGCTGCGGGTCGCGGTTGGCCCGGCGGTCGTGCGGGTCGACCTCGAAGACGTAGCCGTGGTCCTTGGTCATGCCGTTCTTGCCGGCCAGGTCCTCGGTCTCCTCGCAGGTCAGCCAGGTTCCCCAGGGGGTGGCCCCGCCCGCGCAGTTGGTCGACGTGCCCGCGACGCCCACCCATTCGGCCACCTCGCCGCCGCGCCGGACCTCCACGACGGTGCAGCCGCCGGAAGCGGCCGGGTCGTAGACGAGGCCCTCGGCGAGCGGTACGGGGTGCGCCCAGCCTCCGCGCGGGCCCTTCAGTTCGTGGTTGTTGACGAGGAGGGTGACTCCGTGGTGGCCCTCGAAGGCGGCGGTCCCGTCGTGGTTGGACGGGGTGCTCTCACCGGATTCGAGGGTGGTGACACCGCTGCGGGTGATCACGCGGTAGGTGAACCCGGCGGGCAGGGCCAGCAGCCCGGCGGGGTCGGCGACGAGCGGCCCGTAGCCGGGGGCGTGCGGGCGGCCGTGGGCGTCGAGCGCGTCGGGCCGGGGGTCGTCCGCCGCGAGTGCCCCGGGGGCGGTGGCGAGGGCGCCGACCGTCCCGGTCAGTGCGACGCCCGCACCGGCGATGACGGTGCGGGCGGTGAAGTCTCTGCGGCTGAGGGGCATCGGGTCTCCAGGGGTGGGGAGGTGGTGCGCCTGACGTACGGTCGCAGGCGCACACGCTCCCGCCCGTACGTGAACGGCGGCTGAACTACCCGCGAATGCGGGCCGAGCCCTTGCCGGTCCCCGGAATGGCGGAATTGATTCGAATGCCGTCCCGGAATCGGCCTGTTGCGGACCCTCGCCGAAACCTCCCCCCGCCTCCCCGCCGAACCCCCGGCCCGCCTGCCGGAACACCCGTCCGGGCGCCCGCCGTCCGCCGACGGGCGGCCGACGGGCACCGCGCTGACCCCGCCCGGACGGCCGTGCCGACGGCCGTCCGGGCCGCCGCATGGGCCGCCGCATGGGCCGTCGTACGGGGCTGCCGTACTGGTCAGGGCTGCCGGGAGCGGGCCTTGAACGCGGCCTTCCGCGCCTCCTTCGAGGCCTTCTTGTCCGGGTGCAGCCGGCCCATGGCCTCCAGGACGTACGCGGTGGCGGGGTGCTCCACCCGCCACGCCTGCTCGAAGAACCCGGTGTGGTGCTCCGTCAGGCTCCGCATCAGCAGCGGCAGCTCCTCGGTCTCCCCGTCCGCCGCGAGCTGCGCCGCGATCGTGTCCACCGTCAGCCAGAACACCATCGTCTCGTCCGGCACCGGTACGTCGGCCACCCCGTGCTCGGCGAGCCAGACCCGGGCGAGCCCGCCGAGCTCCGGGTCGTCCAGGACGGCGCGGACCGCTGGCTCCGCCTCCGGCCCGGCCGGGGCGAGGGCCTGCTGGCAGCGCAGCCGGCGCAGCGGGGCGCCCTCGTCGTCGCCGCGGGCGGCGGCCAGCAGTTCGGCGACGGCGTCCGGCAGTTCGCGCCCGGCCAGCCACTGCTCGATCTCGGACTGGGCGGCGCCCTCCGGGTAGAAGGAGACGGCGTCGAGCAGCGCGTCGGCGCCCTTGTCGGCCAGCTCCCCGACGGCGGGGGCCTCGACCCCGGCTTCGAGCATCCGGGCACGGACGCCGTACAGGCCGAGCGGGGTCAGCCGCACCATCCCGTACCGGGACACGTCCTCGTCGTCCTCCGGCCCCGTCCCCGGGCCCGTCTCCCCGGAGTCGTCGGCGAGCTCGTCCGCCTCGGCGAGCAGCGCCTCGTCCACCGGGCGGTACTCGACCAGCCCGATGGGCTCCAGCTGCCGGAACTGGTCGTCGAGGCGCATCATCGCGTCCGACACCTGTTCCAGGACGGCGTCCGTGGGGTCGCCCATCTCGTCGGGCACGATCATCGAGGCGGCGAGGACCGGCAGCGGCACCGGACCCTCGCCGGGGCCGCCCTCGGCGACGGTGAGCAGGTAGAGGTTGGCGAGGACCCCGTCGAGGAAGTCCGCTTCCCGCTGGGGGTTCCAGTCGAGGCGGTCGAAGTCGATCTCGCCGCCCGCGTCGAGGGCGTCGACGAGGTCGTCCAGGTCGGGTACGGCCGCGTCCGCGAGGACGGTATCCAGGGCGGCGAGCCACAGGTCGAGCACGTCGCCGGGCGCGCCGCCGGCGAGCAGCGCGAGGTCCTCGCCGGGGGTGGCGGTGCCGTACTCGGGCTCGCCCGCCTCGGCGCCGTCGCCGCTGTCCTCCTCCGGCTCGGTCACGTCGACGAGGCCGGTGTCCACGGCGACCCGCCAGGCCTGGCTCGCGTACACGGGCGAGTCCTCGTCGGCGGCGTCGAGGCCGAGGACGGCGACGGCCTCGGGCAGCTGGTCGGGGGCGAGCTCGCCGCCGACGTCCACGCGGGTGTCGGGGCCCGACCAGCGGGCGAGGCGTACGGCGCGGGCGAACAGCGGGGCGACGAGGGCGTCGCGGGCCAGCTCCGCATCGGATTGCAGCCGTACCGGCGGCAGCGTGGGGTGCGGCTCTGCGGACATGGGGTGGTTCTCCTCGGACGGGACGCACGGGGCGGAGGGACGGCTGAGCGGTGGGACGGGCGGGCCTCGGCGTCCGGGCGACGGGATGCCGTCCGGCCGTGTGGCCGAAAACACACGCAACGGACCGTCAGGCCGGTTGCGGCGACCAAGCGTAGACGCAATCGGGGCGGGCCCGGCGGCCATCACCCTCGGTTCATCGCACAGTCAGCTTCCGTATCCCCTGGAGGTCTTGACAACGTCCCTGGTCACCCAGGAAATTGACGCGCGTAGATGTACACGGGCCGTCAAGAGCCCGCACCCTCTCCTCCACACACCGGAGTTCCCGCCCATGCGCTCCTCGCATCCCCGTTCCGCCGCCGTCGCGGCCCTCGTCGCCACCGCCCTGGCCACCGGCCTGCTCGCGGGCACCGCCGACGCGGCCGAAGGCGCCGTGTCCGCCGATCCGATACGCATCCACGACATCCAGGGCACGACCCGGATCTCCCCCCTGAACGGCAAGCAGGTCGCCGACGTCCAGGGCATCGTCACGGGTGTGCGCACCTACGGCTCGCGCGGCTTCTGGATCCAGGACCCGGACGCCGACGACAACCCGGCCACCAGCGAGGGCGTCTTCGTCTTCACCGGCTCCGTCCCGACCGTCGCCGTCGGCGACGCCGTGAAGGTTTCCGGCACGGTCGGCGAGTACGTCCCGGGCGGCGCGAACTCCGGCAACCAGTCCGTCACCCAGATCGCCAAGCCCACGGTGACGGTGCTCTCCTCGGGCAACGCGCTGCCCGAGGCCACCGCGGTCAACGAGTACACCGTCCCCGCGGAGTACGCCCCCGCGGGCGACCCGGCGGCCGGTGGCAGCATCAACGGCCTCACCCTGGAGCCCTCCCGCTACGCCCTGGACCACTACGAGTCCCTCGAGGGCATGAACGTGAGGATCGGCACCTCGCGCGTGGTCGGCGCCACCGACGCGCACGCCGAGCTGTGGGTGACGGTGAAGGGCTGGGAGAACGCCGCCAAGCGCGGCGGCACCGTCTACGGCTCGTACGAGTCCCAGAACACCGGCCGCCTCCAGATCCAGCAGCTCGCGCCGCTCGCGCAGCAGCCCTTCCCGGTGGCCAACGTCGGCGACAAGCTGACCGGCACCACCGAGGGCCCCCTGGACTTCAACCAGTTCGGCGGCTACACGCTGGTGGCGCGCACCCTCGGCACGGTCAAGGCGGGCACCCTCGCCCCGGAGAAGACCAAGGCCCAGTCGCCCGGTGAGCTCGCGGTGGCCACGTACAACGTGGAGAACCTCGACCCGACCGACCCCCAGGAGAAGTTCGCCAACCTCGCCAAGGCGGTCGTGACCAACCTGGCCTCGCCCGACATCCTGGCCCTGGAGGAGATCCAGGACGACAACGGCGCCAAGAACGACGGCACCGTCTCGGCCGAGCAGACGCTGACGAAGTTCACCGAGGCGATCAAGGCGGCGGGCGGCCCGGCCTACCAGTGGCGCACCATCGCCCCCGAGAACAACAAGGACGGCGGCGAGCCCGGCGGCAACATCCGCCAGGTGTTCCTGTTCAACCCGGAGCGGGTCTCCTTCACCGACCGCGCCGCGGGCGACGCGGTGACGGCGGCCGGTGTGACGACGGAGCGGGGCAAGGCCGCCCTGACCCACTCCCCCGGCCGGATCGACCCGGCGAACCCGGCGTGGGCCGACAGCCGCAAGCCGCTGGCCGGCGAGTTCCTCTTCCGCGGCCGCACGGTCTTCGTGATCGCCAACCACTTCGGCTCCAAGGGCGGCGACGAGGGCCTGACCTCGCACCACCAGCCGCCGGTGCGCTCCTCGGAGGCCAAGCGGCTCCTGCAGGCGCAGGCGGTCAACGGGTTCGTCAAGCAGCTGCTGGCGGTCGACAAGAACGCGGCCGTGCTCGCGGTCGGCGACATCAACGACTTCGAGTTCTCCGGGACGGCGAAGGCGCTGGAGGACGGCGGCGCGCTGTACTCGGCGATCAAGTCGCTGCCGAAGGCGGAACGTTACTCGTACGTCTACCAGGGCAACGCCCAGGTGCTGGACCAGATCCTGACCAGCCCGTCGATCAAGAACTTCACGTACGACAGCGTGCACATCAACGCCGAGTTCTCCGCGCAGAACAGCGACCACGACCCGCAGGTGCTGCGCTTCCGCCCGTAACCCGGACCGTGGGGCCCGGCCGCCTTCCCCGGCCGGGCCCCTGCCACAATCCGGCCATGATCTTCCGCATCGCCACCCGCCGGGACCTGCCCGCCGTACTCGCCCTGCTGGCCGACGAGGAGCGGCTCCTGGACCCGGCCTCGGTCACCGTCGGCGAGGAGCACGAGCGTGCCTTCGCCGCCATCGCGGCGGACCCGCGCAACGAGATGCTGGTCCTGACGGACGGAGAGGCGGACGGGGCGGCGGTCCTGGGCTGCCTCCAGCTGACGTACGTGCCGGGCCTGGGCCAGGGCGGCCGCGAGCGGGCCCTGGTGGAGGCGGTACGGATCCGCGCGGACCGGCGCGGCGGCGGCCTGGGCGCGGAGCTGATGCGCCTCGCGGTCGAGCGGGCCCGCGAACGGGGCTGCGGACTCGTCCAGCTGACCAGCAACAAGCGGCGCGGCGCGGCCCACCGCTTCTACGAACGGCTGGGCTTCGCCCGCAGCCACGAGGGCTTCAAGCTGGTCCTCGAACCGTAGGTCGGGACCTTCGGCCCTGGCGTGACGCTGGACACACCGGGGCCAAAATCGTCCGGTTGTGGTGTTGAGTGTCCCCACGCCCGAACTTGCCCTCCTTGTACCCCCGCACTCCGGGAGGACCGCGTGTTCCCCTCCATGTCCCTCGCCCAGGAAATCGGCCTCGCCGTCCTCGCCGTGGCCGCGCTCGTCTGGGTCGTCGGCCTCGGCCACATGCTGTGGGACAGCCGCTTCCACCACCCGGAGCCAGGTGCCCACGAGGGCCTGCCGGTGATCCCGGCCCAGCGCACCGCGGTCACGCACCCGATGGAGTCGGTGGAGCTGACCGAGGCGGAGGAACGGGCCTTCGCGGGCCTGATCCGCACGATCGCCCTGAACTGACCGGGAGCGCCCCGCCCCCCTGAACCTCCCTGAACCTCCCGGAACGCCCCTCGCCCCCGCGGCGCGAGGGGCGTTCCGGCACGTCCGGGCGGAGGCGCCGCCCTCGGTTGCGGGCCCGGTCACGCGCGTCGATAGTGGGAGAGGCAGCCGCGCCTTGATCACCGGGGCCCGGGCGCCGTACACGGCCACGGACATCCGGCGGCCCGCGACGGCATGAGCCCCTGGGCGCTCCCCCTCCCACTCCGCACCCGGCGACCGGCCGGGTCACCCCCCGCACGGCGCGGCGTCCTGCCGATCCCCTTCACAGGACCGAGAGGAGCACCCCCATGCGCTCCATGCGCCCCAGGGCCCGGGTACGCCGCCTCCTTGCGACAGCGTCGGTTTTCGCGGCCGGAGGCCTCATGCTGCTGCCCGCGCCCCACACCGCGGCACAGCCGGCCGCGCCCACGATCACGGTGGCCGACGTTCCGGAGGGCACGTACCAGCTCGTGAACGTCCAGACCGGCAAGTGCGCGACGGTGGCGGGCGGGTCCACGACCGCCAACAACCACCCGCTCGTCCAGTTCGACTGCGACACCCACCCCTCGCGCCGCTGGCAGGTGACGAACGAGGAGGACGGCGCCTTCCAGATCGTCAACGGGCAGACGCGCAAGTGCGCCACCGTCGCGGGCGGGACCACGGACGCCAACAACCACCCGCTGGTCCAGTTCGACTGCGACACGCACCCGTCGCGCCGCTGGCGCATCACGAACAGCGACGGCAGGTCCTTCCAGCTCGTGAACGCGCAGACGGGCAAGTGCGCCACCGTCGCCGGCGGGACCACCACCGCCAACAACCACCCGCTGGTCCAGTTCGACTGCGACAGCCACCCCTCGCGCCGCTGGTTCCTGCGGCTGGTGGGGTGAGCGGTCCCGCCGTGCCGGAAAGGCGAGTGCCCTCCCGCGTCCGGCGGGAGGGCACTCGGTGGTGACGCGGGGACGGGCGCTGCCCGCGGCGTCAGTTGTGGCTGTGCAGGACCTCGTTGAGGCCGCCCCAGTTCGCCTTGTACGGGCGGGCCTCGACGGCGCCGGTGACCGAGTTGCGGCGGAAGAGGATGTTGTCGGCGCCGGAGAGCTCCAGGGCCTTGACGATCTGGCCGTCCGGCAGGGTCACCCGGGTGCCCGCGGTGACGTAGAGGCCGGCCTCGACGACGCACTCGTCGCCCAGCGCGATGCCGATGCCCGCCTCGGCGCCGACCAGGGTGCGCTCGCCGATCGAGATGATCTGCTTGCCGCCGCCCGAGAGGGTGCCCATGGTGGACGCGCCGCCGCCGATGTCGGAGCCGTCGCCGACGACGACGCCCGCCGAGATGCGGCCCTCGACCATGGAGGTGCCCAGGGTGCCGGCGTTGAAGTTGACGAAGCCCTCGTGCATGACGGTGGTGCCCTCGGCGAGGTGCGCGCCGAGGCGGACGCGGTCGGCGTCGGCGATGCGCACGCCCTTGGGGGCGACGTAGTCGGTCATGCGCGGGAACTTGTCGATCGAGGTGACCTGGAGGTGCAGGCCCTCGGCGCGGGCGTTCAGCCGGACGGTCTCGACCTGGTCGACGGCGACGGGGCCGAGCGAGGTCCAGGCGACGTTGGTGAGCAGGCCGAAGACGCCGTCCAGGTTCTGGCCGTGCGGCTTGACCAGGCGGTGGCTCAGCAGGTGCAGGCGCAGGTACGCGTCGTGCGCGTCCAGCGGCTTGTCCTCCAGGGAGGCGATGACGGTGCGGACGGCTACGACCTCGACCCCGCGGACCGCGTCCGAGCGGATGGCCTTGGCCGCCGCGGCGCCGAGGAGCTCCACGGCCTGCTCGGCGGTGAGGCGCTCGGTGCCGGCCGGGCCGGGCTCGGCGGCCAGCTCGGGGGCGGGGAACCAGGTGTCGAGGACGGTGCCGTCGGCGGTGATGGTGGCAAGTCCGGCGGCGACGGCGCCGGTGGTACGCGTAGCAGTCATGCCCGAAACCTAACCGGCGACGGCCGCCCTGGGCGAACCGGTCTCATGTGCCGGTCGCGCGCGTCGCCGTACCCCCCGCGCGCCCACGGCCAGCACGATCGCCCCGGCGGCCGCACCGAGAGCGGCGCACAGCGGCCACAGCAGGTCGGGCGCGGCGGCGTACAGGGCCCCGCCCAGGGGCGCGGCGAGGACGACGCCGCTGACGGACACCCCCGCGTACAGGCTCTGGAAGCGGCCGATGGCGTGCTCGGGCGACTCGTCGGCGACGTACGCGGTGGCGGTGGCCTTGTAGAGGATCTCGCCGAGGGTGAGCAGCACCATCATCGCGGCGGCGGTCGCGGTGCCCACGCCGAGCAGCAGCATCGCGTAGCCGCCGCCCACGAGCGCCAGACCGCTACCGATGACGTGCAGCGGGGAACGCCGGCGCAGGGCGAGGGCGGCGGGGATCTCCAGGAGCATGATGACGCCGCCGTTGATCCCGATGAGCAGCCCGTACGCACGGGTGTCCATGCCGTGGTCGGCGAGGAACACCGGGAAGGTCGTGTAGTGCTGCCGGTAGACGAGGTCGATGACGACGATCGCGCCGAGCAGGACGAGTACGGCGGGCCGTGCGCGCAGCTCCCGCCACAGCCCTCCGCGGCCCAGACCCCCGTCCGGGGCCGCGGAGGGAGCGGTGGCAGCCCTGACCGGGACGACCCGGGCGGTCCAGAGGGCGAAGAAGAGGGTGCCGAGGCCGTCCGCGACGAAGAGCCAGTCGTAGGAGAGCCCGGTCGCGACGAGGGCCCCGAGCGGTGAGCCCACCGCGAAGCCGGCGTTGGACGTGAAGCGGGTGACCGCGAAGGCCTGGCGCCGGGAGCCCTCCGGCACGGTGACGGCGACCAGCGCCGAGTTGGCGGCCCGGATCACCCCGGAGGCGTACTGGGCGAGCGGCAGGACGAGGGCCAGCAGGCCGGTGGGGGCCGCCGGCAGGACCACGAGGGCGGCGCCGCCGAGCACGGAGGCGGCGAGCAGGACGCGGCGGTGGCCGAAGCGGTCGCCGTACCAGCCGCCGGTGAAGTTCCCGGCGACCAGGCCGATGCCGCCGATGCCGACGACCAGTCCCGCCTGGGCGGCGCCGAGGCCGCGCGGGCCGGTCAGGTAGAGGAAGACGAAGACGAAGGTGAAGCTGACGACGGCATTGACGAAGATCCCCGCAGCCAGCAGCCACACGACCCTCGGTACGTCCTTGAACCCCTGCAGCACACCCGTGTCCCCCGTGCGTTCCGTGAGTCGGTTCCTTTTGGGAACGGACTATGTCAGCATGACAGCCTTGGGTCAACGGACAAAGGAGTTCCCATGGCCCAGCGCACGCACCTCGGCGACGCGGACTGCTCCATCGCCCAGGCCCTCGACGTCGTGGGCGACTGGTGGACGCTGCTGATCGTGCGGGACACCGCGCGCGGCCTGTACCGCTTCGAGGAGCTCCAGCGCGAGCTGGGCGTGTCCCGGAAGGTGCTCGCCGAGCGGCTGAAGCTGCTGGTCGAGGCCGGGGTGCTGACGCGCGAGCCGTACCAGGAGCGCCCGGTACGGCACGAATACCGGCTGACCCCGCGCGGGCGGGGGCTGCTGCCGGTCCTGGTGGCCCTCCAGGACTGGGGTGACACCTGGGTCCTGGGAGAGGGAGAGATGACGGCGACGACCGAGGAGTCCTCGAAGGAGGCCGTACGGGTCCACGCGCTGCGCGGCACCCGGCTGCCGGAGCTGCTGCTGCCGGACCGTTTCGGCGAGCTCCGCGACCCGGTGGCCGACACCCCGTTCACCGTCCTGTACTGCTTCCCCGGCGCGTACGCCCGGGCCGAGTCCTACCCGCCCGGGTGGGCCGGGATCCCGGGCGCGAAGGGCTGCACGCTCGAATCGTGCACGTTCCGCGACCAGCTGGCGGAGTTCACCGCCGCCGGCGCCACCGTGCACGGCGTCTCCACCCAGCGGCCGGACGAGCAGCGGGAGTTCGCGGAGCAGGAACGGCTGCGCTTCCCGCTGCTGTCGGACGCCGGTCTGGACCTGGTGACGGCGCTGCGGCTGCCGACGTTCCGCGCGGCGGGGGTGAGCCGGATCAAGCGGCTGACGCTGGTCGTGGACCGGGAGCGCACGGTGCGCGAGGTGATCTACCCGATCACGGACATCGAGGCGAGCGTGGCGGCGGCCCTGGGAGCGGTCCGCGGCACCGGCTGACGGTTTCCGCCGGGGCGCCCGCTCCGTAGATCCGCTGGAGGTGCCGCGCCTCCCGGTGGGGCGGAGAATCAGACGGGTGGGGGACGTCCCAGTACCACGAGGGAACGGGGAGTCCGATGTCATCCGCGAAGCGTCCGCGCCGGCTGGCGCGCCTTTCCGCCGCCGTGGCCATGACCTGCGGCCTGGCAACGGCCACGGCCGTCCCGGCGACGGCCGTCCCGGCGACGGCCGCCGACCCGATCACGAAGGCCCCGACCCTGCTGAACCTGCGGCTGGACGCCCCGACGGCCTATCTCACCTTCCGCGACAACGCGGAACCCGACACCCTGTACACGATCACCCTCACCGAGAAGGACGACCCGGGCTACACCAAGATCGTGCGCACGGCACCCGGGCACGTGCCGGGTACGGGCCGGGTCGCCACGCGCTCGGCCGAGGGCATCAAGCCGGGCGTGGCCTACTGCGCGACGATCCGGGCGACCGTCCACTACGAGGACTCCCCGCTCAACGCCTACGAGCTGGAGGATCCGGACACCGCGGAGTCCAACAAGGTGTGCGCCGCCCCCGCCGACCCGGCGAAGCCCGAGACCGCGCAGACCGACCTGTCCGTCGGCCCGATCACCGGCGAGGCCGCCCCTCCGTCGGGCACCAACCGGAACTACTGGGTGGGGTACGCCAACAAGGGCGCCGAGGCGACCGGCGTCGTGCTCGACGTCTGGGCGACCGGGCCGATGAAGCTGCGGCGGCCTCCGGACAGCGGCACCTTCAGCGGCTTCACCTGCGCGCCCTCCGGAGCCTCCGGCTTCCGCTGCACGGGCGGCACCGTCAAGGCCGGGGAGAAGGGCCAGATCCCGTTCCTGATCGCGGTGACGACGACCGGCAACGGCACCATCCACGCGTCGATCACCGGCTCCGGCGACACGAACACCGCCGACAACGGAGCCTCGTTCGCCTTCCAGGCGATCCCGCGAACGGTCTAGGGGATGTCTGGTGGATCAGGGCCGGGCCCTGATCCACCAGCCTAGGCCGGCCGCAGCACCCGGGACAGGACCTCGCGGGCGTACGGCTCCTCGTACGGGGCGCCCGTCAGCAGTACCTGGAGGCTGATGCCGTCCATCACCGCCACCAGCGCCCGCGCCGTGACCGGGTCGGTGTGCTCCGCCAGGGCCGCTGCCACCGCCTCGCACCATTCGGCGGCGACCGGCCGCAGCGCCGGGCGGCGCAGGGCGGCCAGGTACAGCTCGTACTCCAGCTCCGCCCGCCCCCGGTCCGCCTCCAGGATCTCCCCCAGCAGCCGCGCCAGCGCACCGGCGAGGTCCTCGCCCTCGCGCACCGCCGGCACGGGAGCGTACACCTCGCAGGCCTGCCGCAGGGAGGCGACCAGCAGGTCGTCCAGGGTCTTGAAGTGGTACGTGGTCGAGCCCAGCGGCACGTCCGCCTCCGCCGCCGCGCTGCGATGGCTGAGCCCCGCGATCCCCTTGGCCCCCACGACCCGGATCGCGGCGTCGATGATCCGCTGCCTGCGGTCGGGGTCGTAGCGGCGCGCTGCGGCGGCCATCAGTGCGTCGCCCCGCCCAGGTTCAGCAGCACCACGCCGCCGATGACCAGCGCGATCCCGGCGATCTTCGCGGCGGTGGTGGCCTCCCCCAGGAACACCATCCCTATCGCGGCGATGGCGGCGGTGCCGACCCCGGCCCAGATCGCGTACGCGGTGCCCACCGACATCGACTTCAGCGTCTGCGCGAGCAGGGTGAAGGCGATGACGTAGCCCAGCAGGGTGCCCAGCGAGGGCCAGAGGCGGGTGAATCCGTCGCTGTACTTCATGGCGGTGGTCCCGGCGACCTCCGCGGCTATGGCCATGGCGAGCAGTACGTAAGGCATGTGTACGACAGTACACATCGATGCGTACACATGTACACACGCACGTCCGGGTACACCCGGGCCCAGCGGAGCTACGGTGGCCCCCTCAGGGGACGGGGGCGGCTCATGGCGCAGCATTGGACCCACGCGGGCGGCGGCTGGCTGCCGCCGCGACGCCCCCGGCCCGGCGTGGTGCCGCTGCGGCCCCTGGGGCCCGGCGAGATCCTCGGGGGTGCCGCCACCACCCTGCGCCGGTACGGCGGAGCGCTGTGCGGCGCGCTGCTCCTCGGCCAGCTCGCGGGGGCCCTGCTGGTCGCCGCGGCGGCCGGGGCGGCCACCCTGGCCTCCCTCAGCCCCAGCTCCGGCAGCCGGGTCTTCGTCTGGACGCTGTTCCCGGCGGCGGCCCTGTTCCTGCTGTTCACCTGCGCCCTGGCGACCGCCCTGATCGCGGTGCTGCTGCGCCCGGCGGTGCTCGGCCGCGCCGTGACCGTACCGGGGCTGCTGCGGGCGGGGCTGACCCGGACCCCGGCCGTGCTCGGCGCGCAGCTGCTGGCGCTGTTCGCCGCGGCGGCCCCGGTCGTGGCGGCCGGGGCCGCCGGGCTGCCGGCGCCCGCGCTGCTGCCGCTGGTCCCGGTGGCCCTGTGGCTCGGGGTGCTGTTCGCCCTGGCGCCCACCGCCGCCGGGTACGAGGGGCTCGGGCCGGTGGCGGCGCTGCGGCGTTCGGCGCGCCTGGTGCGGGGCGCGTGGTGGCGGACCCTCGGGGTCACGGCCCCTGCGGTGGCGTTCACCTGCGCGGCCGGGTACGCGCTGCAGGCCTGGTTCGGCCTGGCCGGGGCGCTGTCGGCGCTGGTCCTGCTGCCGGCCTTCCCGCAGCTGCCCGCCGGGCTGCTCTACGTGGACCGGCGGATCCGCCGCGAGCACCTCGCCGAGGCGCTCGTGGCGGATCCGGAGCCGTTCAGTTCAGGGTGAACCAGGCCGCGCGGGCCTTCTTCCACTCCGGGTGCGTCAGGTCCTTGGCCTGGGTGCCGTCGCCGTACAGGTCGGCGGAGCCGCTGTCGGTGACCACCTGCACCCGGGCCCCGGGGGCGTTCAGGTCCGGCACCTCCACGACGGCCTCCCAGCCGCCGGGGTCGGTGGTGGGCAGGTCGGCCCGCTTGACGGGGGCGTGGCCCGGGACGCCGTCCCACTGGTAGAGGGCGTACGGGTCGGAATTGTCGTCGGCCGCCCAGGAGCCGGCCAGGATCAGGTACTGGTCGGCGGCGTTCTTCTTGACGTCCCGCACCGACAGCCCGCCGAGGTCGAGTTCGACGCCGGAGCCGAAGACCGCCTCGGCGCCGCTCGACAGCACCTGGTCGAAGTTGGTGACCGGCACGAGCAGGGCCTTGCCGCCGGGCACGGCCGGGGCGAGCGGGGCGCGGAAGCCCAGGTAGGCGGTGGTGGTGGAACCGGGTGCGAACTCCAGGCCCTCCACGTTGAACCCGTCGATCTGCTTCGGCGCTTCGCCGGCCGCGGTGCCCGCCGCGAAGCCGTAGCGGTTGCCGTTCGCGGTGTCCCAGGCGACGAGGTCGTCGCGGAGATTCTTGTACGAGCGCCCGTACGCGAGCTGCGTGCCCGGGCCGGACCCGCTGACGGTGGTGGTGAACACCGTGTTGCGGGGCGCCTTGTACTCGCCGTCCTTGTTGTTGCCGAGGGAACCGGTCCAGTAGACGGTGTTGCCGATCCGGGTGGCGCCCTCGATGTCCACCTCCTTGGTGACGCCGAGCTGGGAGCTGAAGTCCCAGGTGCGCACGGGGGCGGCGGAGCGGGAACGGTCGTACAGGCGCAGCACGTTGTTCTCGTCGTCGGCGACCACGGTGAAGCCGCCGCCCACGTCGACGGCGGCCGAGGAGTCCGAGGCGCCGCTGAAGTAGCGGGCGTCGGCCGGGTTCTGGACGGCGGCTGAGGCGGCGTAGGAGAGGGTCCTGGTGGCGGTCTTGCCGCCGAGCCCGGTGACCTTGACCGTCAGGCTGGTGTAGCCGCGGGCGTGCGCGGTGACGGCCAGCTGCCGTACGGCCCCGGTACCGGTGACCGTGACGTCGCCGGTGCCGGCGACGGAGGCGTTGCTGGAGGCCGAGGCGCTGACGGTCAGGGCGGAGGCGTCGGCGCCGCTCTGGCCTACGGTCACGCCGACGGTCTGGTCGCCCGCCCCGCCCACGGATCCCGACAGGTAGGCGGCGGACAGCGAGATGGCCGGGGTCCCGTAGGTGACCGCGTGCGCGGGCATGACGGTAGCGGCGACGATCAGTGCGGCGGCGCCCGCGGTACCCGCGATGCCGAGCTGCTTCTTCAAGGTGGCGTCCTCTCCCTCACGGCGTCACGCTGTGACGGCCGTCGAGAAGGTTCGGCCACCGTGGCCAACTCCCGGTGCACGTCACGCGTCGGCCCGGAAAAATCCCCGGAGAACCCTGAGTACAGGGAGGGCCCCCGGCACGACCGTGCCGGGGGCCCTCACGCGTACGCGTCGCTCAGACGTTGAAGCCGAGCGCGCGCAGCTGCTCACGGCCGTCGTCCGTGATCTTGTCCGGGCCCCACGGGGGCATCCAGACCCAGTTGATGCGGAGCTCGTTGACGATGCCCTCCGTCGCCGACTTCGCCTGGTCCTCGATGACGTCCGTCAGCGGGCAGGCCGCCGAGGTCAGGGTCATGTCGAGGGTGGCGATGTTCGCGTCGTCGATGTGGATGCCGTAGATCAGGCCCAGGTTGACGACGTCGATGCCCAGCTCGGGGTCGACCACGTCGTAGAGGGCCTCGCGGACCTCCTCCTCGGTGGCCGGCTTGGTCGACGCCTCGGGCGTCGCGTTCTCGGTCATGCCGTCTTCCTCTCCGCGTCGCCCAGCACCTGGGCGGTCGCGTCCTTCCACGCCATCCAGCTCAGCAGAGCACACTTCACGCGCGCCGGATACTTGGAGACGCCGACGAACGCGACCGCGTCCTCCAGCACCTCCTCCATGGCCTCGTCGGGCTCGATCTTGCCCTTGGACTGCATCATCTCCAGGAACACGCCCTGGATCTTCTGCGCCTCGGCCAGCTCCTTGCCGACCAGCAGCTCGTTCAGTACGGACGCGCTGGCCTGGCTGATGGAGCAGCCCTGGCCCTCGTAGGAGACGTCGGTGAGCGTCTCCCCGTCGTACTTCACGCGGAGCGTGATCTCGTCGCCGCACGTCGGGTTGACGTGGTGCACCTCGGCGTCGCCGTCGCGCAGGCCGCGCCCGTGCGGGTGCTTGTAGTGGTCCAGGATCAGTTCCTGGTACATCGAATCCAGCTTCACAGCCTCGTCCTCGTCGCCTTCGTCAGCCGAAGAAGTTCCGTACGTGCTCCAGCCCGTCGATCAGCGCGTCGACCTCGGCGGGAGAGGAGTACAGGTAGAAAGACGCTCGCGTGGTCGCGGGAATTCCGTACCGGAGGCAGACGGGGCGTGCGCAGTGGTGTCCCACGCGGACCGCGATGCCCTGCTCGTCCAGCACCTGGCCGACGTCGTGCGGGTGGATGTCACCGAGCGTGAAGGAGATCGCGGCACCGCGGTCCTCGGCCGTGGTCGGGCCGATGATCCGCAGGTCGGGCACCTCCAGGAGGCGCTTGACCGCGTACTCGGTGATCGCGTGCTCGTGGGCGGCGATGTTCTCCATGCCGATCGAGGTCAGGTAGTCCACGGCCGCGCCGAGGCCGACGGCCTGGGCGATCGGGGGCGTGCCGGCCTCGAACTTGTGGGGCGCCGGGGCGTACGTGGAGGAGTGCATCGAGACGGTCTCGATCATCTCGCCGCCACCGAGGAACGGGGGCAGGTCCTCCAGGAGCTCCTGGCGGCCCCACAGGACGCCGATGCCGGTCGGGCCGCACATCTTGTGGCCGGTGAAGGCCACGAAGTCGGCGCCGAGGGCCTGGACGTCCAGGGGCATGTGGGGAGCGGCCTGCGAGGCGTCGATCAGCACCAGCGCGCCGACCTCCTGAGCGCGCCGGACGATCGCCTCGACCGGGTTGACCGTGCCCAGGATGTTGGAGACCAGCGTGAAGGAGACGATCTTCGTCTTCTCCGTGATGACCTCTTCGATGTTGGACAGGTCGAGCCGGCCGTCGTCGGTGAGGCCGAACCACTTCAGCTTCGCGCCGGTGCGCTGCGAGAGCAGCTGCCACGGCACGATGTTGGAGTGGTGCTCCATCTCCGTGATGGCGATCTCGGTCTCGCGGTCGACCCGGTAGGGCTCGTCCGCCCAGCCGAGCATGTTCGCGACCAGGTTGAGCGACTCCGAGGCGTTCTTGGTGAAGATCACCTCGTCGCGGCTCGGCGCGTTGATGAAGGCGGCGACCTTGTCGCGGGCGCCCTCGTACAGCGCCGTGGCCTCCTCCGCGAGCACGTGCACGCCGCGGTGGACGTTGGCGTTGTGCCGCTCGTAGTACTCGTTCAGCGCGTCGAGCACCTGGCGCGGCTTCTGCGAGGTCGCCGCGTTGTCCAGGTAAACGATCTTCTTCCCGTCGTGGACCACACGATCCAGCAGGGGGAAGTCCTTGCGGATCGCCTCGATGTCGAGGAGGCCAGGCAGCTGTGTCACGCGGTCGCGCCACCCTTCACGTACTTGTCGTAGCCCTCGTTCTCCAGCTGGTCGGCGAGCTCGGCGCCGCCGGACTCGGCGATGCGGCCGTTGGCGAACACGTGGACGAAGTCGGGCTTGATGTAGCGCAGGATGCGCGTGTAGTGGGTGATCAGCAGGGTGCCGACCTCACCGGTCTCGCGGACGCGGTTGACGCCCTCGGAGACGATGCGCAGGGCGTCGACGTCGAGGCCGGAGTCGGTCTCGTCGAGGATCGCGATCTTCGGCTTGAGGAGCTCCAGCTGGAGGATCTCGTGGCGCTTCTTCTCACCGCCGGAGAAGCCCTCGTTGACGTTGCGCTCGGCGAAGGCCGGGTCCATCTGGAGCTGCTCCATGGCGGACTTGACCTCCTTCACCCAGGTACGCAGCTTGGGGGCCTCGCCGCGCATGGCGGTGGCGGAGGTGCGCAGGAAGTTGGAGACCGAGACGCCGGGGACCTCGACCGGGTACTGCATGGCGAGGAAGACGCCGGCGCGGGCGCGCTCGTCGACGGACATCTCCAGGACGTCTTCGCCGTCGAGGGTCACGGTGCCACCGGTGATGGTGTACTTCGGGTGACCGGCGAGGGAGTACGCCAGGGTGGACTTGCCGGAGCCGTTGGGGCCCATGATGGCGTGCGTCTCACCCTGCTTGACCGTCAGGTCGACACCCTTGAGGATCTCGCGGGCGCCGTTCTCGGCCTCGACGGAGACGTGCAGGTCGTGGATTTCAAGCGTTGCCATGGGTACCTCAGGACTCCTGGGTGAGGGAGACGAGCACGTCGTCCCCTTCGATCTTTACGGGATAAACGGGGACGGGGCGCGTCGCGGGCAGACCGGAGGGCTTGCCGGTGCGCAGGTCGAAGGCCGACCCGTGCAGCCAGCACTCGATCATGCAGTCCTCGACCTCACCCTCCGAGAGCGAGACGTTCGCGTGCGAGCAGACGTCGTTGATCGCGAACACCTCCCCCTCGGTGGAGACGATGGACACCGGCGTGCCGTCGAGTTCCACCCGCTTGGGGGTGTTCTCCTCCAGCTCGCTCAGCGCACAGGCCTTGACGTACGTCATCAGACGGCCGCCGCCAGCTCGGCCTCGATCTTCGCGATGAGGCGCTCCTCGATGTCCGCGACACCGATCTGCTGGACGAGCTCGGCGAAGAAGCCGCGCACGACCAGGCGGCGGGCCTCGTCGGCCGGGATGCCACGGGCCTGGAGGTAGAAGAGCTGCTCGTCGTCGAAGCGGCCGGTCGCGGAGGCGTGGCCGGCGCCGACGATCTCGCCGGTCTCGATCTCCAGGTTCGGCACCGAGTCGACGCGCGCGCCGTCCGTCAGGACGAGGTTGCGGTTCATCTCGTAGGTGTCGGTGCCCTCGGCGGTCTTCTCGATGAGCACGTCACCGATCCAGACGGCGTGGGCGTCCTGGCCCTGGAGCGCGCCCTTGTAGACCACGTTGGACTTGCAGTGCGGGGCGTCGTGGGTGACCAGGAGGCGGTGCTCCTGGTGCTGGCCCGCGTCCGTGAAGTACACGCCGAGCATCTCGGCCTCGCCGCCGGGGCCCGCGTAGCTGACGCGCGGGTGCAGGCGGACCAGGTCGCCGCCGAAGGTCACGACGACGGACTTGAAGCTCGCGTCACGGCCGACGAGGGCGTTGTGCTGCGAGGTGTGGACCGCGGTGTCGTCCCAGTCCTGGACGGACACGAAGGTCACCTTGGCGCCGTCGCCGACGAGGATGTCGACGTTGGCGGCGCGGACGCCGTCGCCGGTGTGGTCGATCACGATGATCGCCTCGGCGAAGGGCTTGATGTCGAAGACGGTGTGCCCGAAGGTCGTGCCGCCCTCACCGTGGAGCGCGACCCGGATGGGCTCGGCGAGCACGGTCTCCTTGGGCACGGTGACGACCGTGGCCTTGGCGAACGAGGAGAAGGCCTGCGCGGAGACCCGGTCGACGGGGGTGCCGGCCTTGCCGATCCGCTCGTCGCCGCGCTCGACGGACTCGACCGTCACGCCCTCGGGGGCGTCGATCTGGGCCTTCATGGTGCCGTTGGCGACCGCGGTGCCGTCGTGCAGGCCCTTGAGGCGGGCCAGCGGGGTGAACCGCCACTCCTCCTCGCGGCCGTGCGGAACGGGGAAGTCGGCCACGTCGAAGGACGGGGGCGCGCTCATCCGGGTGGCGACGGTGGACTCGGCGGCCACCGCGATCGCGCCGGCGGTGGTGGAGCCCGCCGGAATGTTCTGAGCCTCAGCCATGGCTGTCGTCTTGCTCACTCTCTGAAAAAGCACTGCCTGCATACGTGTGGCGAATGTGCTGGGACGGGGGCGGGGGCGGCCGGGGTGCGCCGGCCGCCGTCGGGACTAGCCGACCGAGCCCTCCATCTGCAGCTCGATGAGCCGGTTGAGCTCCAGCGCGTACTCCATCGGCAGCTCCTTCGCGATCGGCTCGACGAAGCCGCGCACGATCATGGCCATGGCCTCGAACTCGGTGAGCCCGCGCTGCATCAGGTAGAAGAGCTGGTCGTCGGAGACCTTGGAGACGGTGGCCTCGTGGCCCATCGTCACGTCGTCCTCGCGGACGTCCACGTAGGGGTAGGTGTCCGAGCGGGAGATGGTGTCGACGAGGAGCGCGTCGCACAGCACGTTGGACTTGGAGCCCGCGGCGCCCTCGCCGATCTCGACCAGACCGCGGTAGGAGGTGCGGCCGCCGCCTCGCGCCACCGACTTGGAGACGATGTTGGAGGAGGTGTTCGGCGCCATGTGGACCATCTTGGAACCGGCGTCCTGGTGCTGGCCCTCGCCCGCGAAGGCGATGGACAGGGTCTCGCCCTTGGCGTGCTCGCCCATCAGGTAGACGGCCGGGTACTTCATGGTGACCTTGGAACCGATGTTGCCGTCGATCCACTCCATGGTCGCGCCCTCGTACGCCACGGCGCGCTTGGTGACCAGGTTGTAGACGTTGTTCGACCAGTTCTGGATGGTCGTGTAGCGGCAGCGGCCGCCCTTCTTCACGATGATCTCGACCACGGCGCTGTGCAGCGAGTCCGAGGAGTAGATCGGGGCGGTGCAGCCCTCGACGTAGTGGACGTAGGCGTCCTCGTCGACGATGATCAGCGTCCGCTCGAACTGGCCCATGTTCTCCGTGTTGATGCGGAAGTAGGCCTGGAGCGGGATGTCCACGTGGACACCCTTGGGGACGTAGATGAAGGAGCCGCCCGACCACACGGCGGTGTTCAGCGACGCGAACTTGTTGTCGCCGACCGGGATGACCGTGCCGAAGTACTCCTGGAAGAGCTCCGGGTGCTCCTTGAGCGCGGTGTCCGTGTCGAGGAAGATGACGCCCTGCTCCTCCAGGTCCTCGCGGATCTGGTGGTAGACGACCTCGGACTCGTACTGGGCCGCGACACCGGCGACGAGGCGCTGCTTCTCCGCCTCCGGGATGCCGAGCTTGTCGTACGTGTTCTTGATGTCCTCGGGCAGTTCCTCCCAGGAAGCGGCCTGCTTCTCGGTGGAACGCACGAAGTACTTGATGTTGTCGAAGTCGATGCCCGAGAGGTCGGAACCCCAGTTGGGCATGGGCTTCTTGTCGAACAGCTTGAGACCCTTGAGGCGGAGCTTCAGCATCCACTCCGGCTCGGACTTCTTCGCCGAGATGTCGCGCACGACATCCTCGGACAGACCCCGCTTGGCAGCGGCGCCGGCCGCGTCGGAGTCGGCCCAGCCGTATTCGTAGGTGCCCAGGCCATCGAGCTCAGGGTGAGCAGTCTCCGTGGTCATGCGGGGTTCCTCCCGGCCGTACTTGCAGATACTGATGTGTCGGTCTGTGTGGCGCTCGTGCTACGCGGAATGAACGTCGTGCACACCCCGTCGCCGTGGGCGATCGTGGCGAGGCGCTGCACATGCGTCCCGAGCAGGCGGGAGAAGACCTCGGTCTCCGCCTCGCAGAGCTGCGGGAACTGCTCGGCGACGTGTGCGACCGGGCAGTGGTGCTGACAGAGCTGTTCACCGCTGTGCGGACCGGGAGCGCTCTTCGCCGTAGCAGCGTACCCGTCCGCGGTCAACGCCTTGGCAAGGGCCTCGGTGCGGTCCGCGGGTGCGGCCGCCTCCACGGCTTCCCGGTAGGCCCGCGCCTGTGTCTCCATCCGCGCCCTCGCGAAGGCGGCGACGGCCGCCTCGCCCTCGTCGCCCCCGCCGACGGACTGCGCGATCCAGCGCAGGGCGTCCGCGGCAAGGGTGTCGTAGGACTGGTCGAAGGCGTCGCGGCCGCAGTCGGTGAGCGCGAAGACCTTGGCGGGCCGGCCCCGGGTGCGTGCGCCGTACACACGCTGCTCACGGGGTTCGACCACGTCATCGGCGACGAGCGTGTCGAGGTGGCGGCGCACGGCGGCCTGAGTGAGGCCCAGACGCTGCGCGAGGTCGGCGACGGTGGAGGGGCCGTGGTCCAGGATGGACCGCGCGACCCGGTTGCGGGTTGACCGCTCCCCGGTCGCGAGTTCCCCCTGGGGGGCCTCGCTCGTCCGTTCGCCGTATTTCACAACGCCATTGTTGCGTAATTAAGCGAGCCCCGACAAGCCGTGACGGACGCCACGCCCGGTGGCGTCCATCACTAAGGGTTACCTTATTTATCTACGGAGAGTTAATCGGTAGATGGAATTCCGTTTCCATTCCCGGCGGGAGGAGTCGTGTCCGCGGCACCGCGTTCGAATCAATTCCCCCTTTCCCGGCCCGTCGACCCCGGGGCCGAGGCGCCCTTCCCGCGCTCCGTAGACTCAGTCACCATGAGCAACGACCCCGCCGTGGAAATCCGCGGACTGGTGAAGCGGTACGGCCCCAAAACGGCGGTGGACGGCCTGGACCTCACCGTCCCGCGCGGCTCCGTCACCGCGGTACTCGGCCCCAACGGCGCGGGCAAGACCACCACGGTGGAGACCTGCGAGGGCTACCACCGCCCCGACGCCGGCACCGTCCGCGTCCTCGGCCTCGACCCGGTGGCCCAGGCCGGGCGGCTGCGCCCGCGCGTCGGCGTGATGCTCCAGTCCGGCGGCGTCTACTCGGGCGCCCGCGCCGTGGAGATGCTGCGCCACATGGCGAAGCTGTACGCCGACCCCCTCGACGTCGACACCCTCGTGGAACGCCTCGGCCTCGGCGGCTGCGGCCGCACCGCCTACCGCCGGCTCTCCGGCGGCCAGCAGCAGCGGCTCGCCCTGGCCATGGCCGTCGTCGGCCGCCCCGAGCTGGTCTTCCTGGACGAGCCCACCGCCGGCCTCGACCCGCAGGCCCGCCGCGCGACCTGGGACCTCGTACGCGAACTGCGCGCCGACGGCGTCACCGTCGTCCTCACCACCCACCACATGGACGAGGCCGAGCAGCTCTCCGACGAGGTCGCCATCGTGGACGCCGGCAAGGTCATCGCGCACGGCAGCCCCGAGCAGCTGTGCCGGGGCGGCGCCGAGAACACCCTGCGGTTCACCGGCCGCCCCTCCCTCGACCTCGCCTCCCTGCTGAAGGCCCTGCCCGACGGCAGCCAGGCCGCCGAGCTCACCCCGGGCGCCTACCGGGTCACCGGCGACGTGGACCCGCAGCTGCTGGCCACCGTCGCCTCCTGGTGCGCCCAGCACGGGGTGATGCCCGACAGCCTCTCCGTCGAGCGGCACACCCTCGAAGACGTCTTCCTCGAACTGACCGGTAAGGAGCTGCGCGCATGAGCGCCGGTACGTTCACCCCCCGGCCGGGGGCCGCGCCGGTGTCCCGGATGATCTGGGCGCAGACCGCGCTGGAGACCCGGATGCTGCTGCGCAACGGCGAGCAGCTGCTGCTCACCGTGATCATCCCGGCGCTGCTGCTGACCCTCTTCTCCGCCGTCGACATCGTGGACACGGGCGACGGGAAGGCCGTCGACTTCCTGGCCCCGGGCGTCCTCGCCCTCGCCGTGATGTCCACCGCCTTCACCGGCCAGGCCATCGCCACCGGGTTCGACCGCCGCTACGGGGTGCTCAAGCGGCTCGGCGCCTCCCCGCTGCCGCGCTGGGCGCTGATGACCGCCAAGACCCTGTCGGTGCTGGTCACCGAGGTGCTCCAGGTGGCCCTGCTGACGGTGATCGCCCTCGCGCTGGGCTGGTCCCCGCACGGGAACCCGTTGTCGGTCGCGGTGCTGCTGCTGCTCGGCACGGCCGCCTTCTCCGGGCTCGGCCTGCTGATGGCGGGGACCCTCAAGGCCGAGGTGACGCTGGCCGCGGCGAACCTGGTGTTCCTGCTGCTGCTGGTCACCGGCGGGGTGATCGTGCCGCTGGAGAAGTTCCCCGGCGCGGTGCAGTCCGTGCTCGGCCTGCTGCCGATCTCGGCACTGTCCGACGGGCTGCGCGAGGTGCTCCGGAACGGGTCCGCGCTGCCGTGGGGCGACGCGGCCGTGCTGGGCGGCTGGGCGGTCCTGGGGCTGGGCGCCGCCGCGAAGTGGTTCCGCTGGGAGTGAGCCACAGCGGCGGGCGGCCGCCGGTGCGCCGGGAGTGAATCGGCGCCCCGGATCGTTGGCCCGACGGGAGGATGACCAGCCTCCACACATCGGAACGCCGGGGGGCGTGGCATGGCTCAGCGGGAGGCCGCTCTGCGGCTGGACGGACAGTGGGAGCGGATCAGATCGGGGGCCGAGCCGGCCGGGCCCGCCGAGAGCGAGCGGCTGCTGCGGGAGCTGATCGGCGCGCTGCGCGGGCCCGCGCAGACCGACCCCGAGTGCGCCGCCCGGCTCGGGCTGCGCCTGGGAGACCTGGCGGCACGCCGGTTCGGGGGCGGGGACCGGGCCGGGGCGCTGGCAGCCGTCGAGGAGGGGCTCGGCCACGCTCGCCGGGCCGCGCCGCACGCGCCGGAGTACGCCCGCTGGTACGCCCGGGGGCTGATCAACCAGGGGGTCTGGCTGGCGTGGCCGCTGAGCGACGCGGCCCGGCTGCCCCGGCACCCGCTGGGCGAGGGCGGCGAGAGCGGCCCGGGTGCGATGGAGCGGGCGGCCGGCGAGCGCGCCCGTGACGTGACGCGGGCCGCCGTCGAGGTCTGGGCCGGGCTGGACCAGGAGGACCCGGTCAACCGGCGGGGGCTCGCGCAGGCCAAGGTGTTCCTCGCGGACCGGCTCGCGGAGCTGGGCTCCGCGGCGCAGGCGGTCGCCTGGGCGGTGGACGCCGAGTCCGGGTTCCGCCGGCTGCTGCTCGCGGACCCCGGGCCGGAGGCCGCGCAGGAGGCCGGGGAGGCCCTGGACCACATCGGCCGCCAGCTGGAGCTGCGGCTGCGCTTCCTGGGCTTCGACGCGCTGGCGGGGCTCCGGGCCGACGGGCTGCTGCCCGAGCGGCTGCTGCCGCAGGCGGTGGTGGCGGCCCGGATCCAGGGCGTGCCCGAGGCGGTGATCGGGGGCCGGCTGGGGCTGGACGCCGAGCAGGTGGCCACGATGCTGGAGGTGACCCCGTGGCTCGCGGTGTGGCGGGTCGAGGTGCGGGCCGCCGACGGGCTGTGGAACGTACAGCCGGATCCGTGGCAGGGGTCGGCGCAGGTGCGGGGGCTGACCGCCGAGGAGGTGGGGGCCGACCTGGTGCGGGGGTTCGCCGGGTCGCCGCTGCACCCCGGCGAGGGCGGCCTGTGGCGGGTTCTGGTGTGGTGGCACGAGGAGGGGGATCCGGCGGGCGCCAGGTTCCGCCGGACGCTCGGACCCGACGCCCCCGTCGGCACCCCCTCGTGAAACTTTGCACAAGGCGCCGCATACGATAGGCGCCGTGTTGAACCCATTCGCATACATCGCCGACCGCTGGACGCCGTCACCCCGGACCGTCCGGCGGGCCGCGTCCGCCGCGCTCCTGATGAGCGTGGCCATCATCGTCACCGGCGGCGCGGTGCGGCTGACCGGATCCGGTCTCGGCTGCGACACCTGGCCCAAGTGCACGGACGACAGCCTGGTCGTCACCCAGGCCCAGGGTTTCCACGGAGCCATCGAGTTCGGCAACCGGATGCTGACGTACGTGCTGAGCGCGGCCGTCGGCTGGTTCATCCTCGCGGCGCGCTCCTCGAAGCCGTGGCGGCACTCGCTGACCGGGCTCGGCTGGATTCAGTTCGCCCTGGTGATGGGAAACGCGGTCCTCGGCGGCATCACCGTCCTGACTGGCCTCAACCCGTACAGCGTCGCCGGGCACTTCCTGCTCGCCACCGGCCTGATCGCGGTCACCACCGTCTCCTGGCAGCGCACCCGCGAGGGTGACGGCGCCCCCCGCCCGCGCGTGCCGGGGCCCGTGCGCAAACTGTCGTGGGCGCTGATCGCGACCACCCTGGTGCTGATCGCGGCGGGCACGGTCGTGACGGGCTCCGGTCCGCACGCCGGCGACAAGAGCGAGATCAAGCGCATGCCGTTCGACTGGGCGGCCACCGCCCACGTGCACGCCATCGCCGCCTGGCTGGTCTGCGCGCTCGCCGTCGCGATGTGGCTGGTGCTGCGGGTGGTGGACGCCCCCGGCGACACCCGGGCGCGCGCCCGCGACCTGCTGGTCGTACTGCTCGCCCAGGGCGCGATCGGCTACGTCCAGTTCTTCACGAAGCTGCCCGAGGTACTGGTCGCCGCGCACATGCTGGGCTCCTGCCTGGTGTGGATCTCGGTGCTGCGCCTGGCCCTGAGCCTGCGCGAGCGCTCCGCGGACCGGGTGGAGGCCCCGGCGCGGGACGAGGAGCAGCTCTCGGCGGTCTGACGCCGTCCGGCCGGACGGCGCCCGGCGCCGTCAGCCGCGCTCGTCGAGCCGGTAGACGCGCCGGGCGTTGCCGGCCGCGAGCATTCCCGCGACGCGCTGCGCGTCCTGCCAGGACCAGGCGCCCTCGGCGACCCAGCCCCCCAGGACCCGGTCGAGCGCCTCGCGGAACACCAGGGCGCCGACCGCGTGCAGCTCGGGCAGGTCCCGCCCGCCGCTGGAGAACAGCAGCTTGCCGAAGGGCGCGAGTTCCAGCAGCTCCGCCAGTACGGCGGCGGCCCGCGCCCCCGTGCGTGCGAGGGCCGGGCCGAGGTCGGCGTGGACGTGCGGGTGCTCCGCCGCCAGGCGGGCCGTCTGCCGGTGGTACGGGTACCCGCCGCTCAGCACCAGCCGCGCGCCCAGGCCCGCGGTGGCCCGTACGAACCCGGCGAGCGGCTCGGGGTCGTCCCCGCCGGTGTGCAGCTGGAGCGGCAGCCCGCAGGCCAGCGCGCTCCACACCAGGTGCCGCAGGAGCACGGGGTCCCGTAGCTCCCCTCCCCTGGTGCGGCCGGCCAGCCAGCGCCCGGCCGCCGCCCGGACCTCCCCGGGCCCGGGCGGTTCCGGGGCTGCGTCCAGGGCGGCCGCGCAGCCGGTGCGGGCCCCGCAGGCGAAGCCGACGGCTCCGGCGGCGGCGTGGTGGACGGCTCCGGCGAGGTTGGCGAGGAAGGCCACGACGGTCCCGGAGGTGTCGGCGGCCTGCTCGGCCAGTATCTCCAGCCGGACCACCTCGAAGGCCTCCGCGTCCCCGGCGAGGGCCAGCTCCTTGGGCCCCGTGAGGTCTCCGGCTGCTCCCGTGTCGACGAGGTACGTGCCCGTCCCCGAGCCCCGCAGCAGCCGTCTGGTGCTCTCCGCGGCGCCGAGCTCGCGCCGCCGGGCCAGGTACCGGGCGGGCGGGCAGTGCGGCTCCAGGCCGAGCAGGGGCGGGCACCAGCGGCGCACGGCGAAGCCCGTCTGGGTGTCGAAGAACGTGGTGCCCGGGGCGGGCGGGCCGGCCGAGCGGATGAGCTGGGCCTCGAAGGTGGCGATGCCCAGCTCGGTGCGGAGCACCCCGAGGCAGTGCTGGTCCGCCAGGGGCGGCGTTTCGATCATCCGGTCATCCCGTTGCGGACGTGGGGAAGCGGCTTCCACACGTCCTAACGGGTGAGCGGGGTGTGAAGTATTGCCCGCTCTGTTGACCGACCCGCGTTTCGGGGAATCGGGCGGCCGGGGATTCAGGCGGCCGGGTTGGCGGGGCCGCCGATCTGGATTCCGGCCATCCGGGTCCACTCGTACGGGCCGGTCTTCACCCGGGCGGCGAACTCCCCGTCGAACTCCTCGTGGAGGGTCAGCCCGGCCTGTTCGGCGGCGAGCTGGGCCACGGCGTACGTCGGGGCCACCAGGTCGCCCCAGCCGCCGTCGGTGCCCACGAGCACGATGCGGGTGCCGGCCTGGCCGATGTGCGCGAGCTGGCCCTCGGCGCCGCCGTGCTGCTTGGCGAACGCGCCGATCTGCCGGGCCAGCTTCGCGGCCGTGCGGCTGTGCTTCTTGTCCGCGGGCGCTGCGGCCCCGGAGGTGTCTGCGGTGTCTGGGGTCTCTGCCATGGACGGCATGCTACCGGCGAGTAATCAGCGGAGGAAGGGATCCACGGCCACGGCGACGAAGAGGAGCGACACATAGGTGATCGACCAGTGGAACAGCCGCATCTCCTTGAGCTTCGCGCCCGTCACCCCGGCCTTGGCCCGGGCGCTCAGCGCGTGCGCCTCCCACAGCCACCAGCCGCCGGCCAGCAGCGCGACCGAGGTGTAGAACCAGCCGGTGTACCCCAGCGGGGTCAGCAGCAGCGAGACCGCCACCATCACCCAGCTGTAGAGGACGATCTGGCGCGCCACGGCCTTGTTGCCCGCCACCACCGGCAGCATCGGCACGCCGACCCGCGCGTAGTCGTCCTTGACCTTCATGGACAGCGGCCAGTAGTGCGGCGGCGTCCAGAAGAAGATGACCAGGAAGAGGATGACGGCGGCCCAGGAGACCTCGTTCTTCACCGCCGACCAGCCGATGAGCACCGGCATGCAGCCGGCGATCCCGCCCCAGACGATGTTCTGCGCGGTGCGCCGCTTCAGCAGCATCGTGTAGACGACCACGTAGAAGAGGAGCGCGCCGAGCGCGAGTGCGGCCGACAGCCAGTTGATCAGCAGGCCGAAGAACAGCGTCGAGACGACGCCCAGCGAGATGCCGAAGACCAGGCACTCGGCCGGGCTCACCATGCCGGTCACCAGCGGACGCTGGGACGTGCGGTCCATCAGCGCGTCGATGTCGCGGTCGATGTACATGTTCAGCGCGTTGGCGCCGCCCGCGGACAGGTAGCCGCCGAAGCAGGTGGCGAGCACCAGCCACAGCGACGGCACGCCCTGCTCCGCGAGGAACATCACCGGCACTGTGGTGATCAGCAGAAGTTCGATGATCCGCGGCTTGGTCAAAGCCACGAAAGCCATGACCCGGGCCCCGAACGGCCGGTGACCGGGGCTCGTCCCGAGCACCCCCGCTGGACGGGATTCGACGGCCGTCACGCACACCCCTGAGAGAGAATCCAGCAAGCTTCCGAAGCGATGCCTCCAGTAAATGAAGGCTCGGTAAAGGCTTGCGCGTACCACGCCACTGTAGACGTAGCTCTTGCCCCGCCCCGCGCGGGGGTCGCCTCGTGTTGAGCCGATCGGACCGATGGCAAGATCACCGACGGCGGATCCCAGGTGAACGGCGGACACCGGGACGGCGACGCACTGCGTGCACTCGAATAGCCGCACGCCCTGGCGGGGGTAGGCTCGGAATCGCGCCGGTGTCACCGTTCGTCACCGGCAAAACAACATGTGGAGAGGAGCCCTGACCAACGGTGAGCACCAAGCCGACCACCCCAGAGCTCGAGTGGACCGAACTGGACCAGCGGGCCGTCGACACCGCCCGCATCCTGGCCGCCGACGCGGTCCAGAAGGTCGGGAACGGACACCCCGGTACGGCGATGAGCCTGGCCCCCGCCGCGTACACGCTTTTCCAGAAGGTCATGCGGCACGACCCCTCGGACCCGGAGTGGGTCGGGCGTGACCGTTTCGTGCTCTCCGCAGGGCACTCGTCCCTGACTCTTTACACCCAGCTCTACCTGGGCGGTTTCGGCCTGGAGCTGGACGACCTCAAGGCCTTCCGCACCTGGGGCTCCAAGACCCCCGGCCACCCGGAGTACGGTCACACGGCCGCCGTCGAGACCACCACCGGGCCGCTGGGCCAGGGCATCGCCAACGCGGTGGGCATGGCCATGGCCGCCCGCTACGAGCGCGGCCTGTTCGACCCGGAGGCCGCCGAGGGCACCTCCCCGTTCGACCACATGGTCTACGCGATCGCGGGCGACGGCTGCCTCCAGGAGGGCATCTCCCACGAGGCGTCCGCGCTGGCCGGCCACCAGAAGCTCGGCAACCTGGTGCTGCTGTGGGACGACAACCACATCTCCATCGAGGGTGACACGGAGACGGCCGTCTCCGAGGACACCATGAAGCGCTACGAGGCGTACGGCTGGCACGTCCAGCGCGTCGAGCAGCTGGAGAACGGCGACCTCGACCCGAAGGCCCTGTTCGCCGCCCTCCAGGCCGCCAAGGCCGAGACCGGGCGCCCGTCCTTCATCGCGGCCCGCTCGATCATCGCCTGGCCCGCCCCGCACGCCCAGGGAACCGAGGCCTCCCACGGCTCGGCCCTCGGCAACGACGAGGTCGCCGCGACCAAGCGCGTGCTCGGCTTCGACCCGGAGCAGACCTTCGAGGTCTCCGACGCGGTCCTCGGCCACACCCGCGGCCTGGTCGACCGGGGCCGTGACGCCCGCGCCGCCTGGGAGAAGGACTTCTCCGCCTGGCGCACCGCCAACCCCGAGCGCGCCGCCGCCTTCGACCGCATCGAGGCCAACGAGCTGCCCGAGGGCTGGGAGGACAAGCTCCCCGTCTTCGAGACCGGCAAGGGCGTCGCCACCCGCGCCGCCTCCGGCAAGGTCCTCGAAGCCCTCGGCGCGGTCATCCCGGAGCTGTGGGGCGGCTCGGCCGACCTGGCCGGCTCCAACAACACGACCATCGACAAGAACTCCTCGTTCCTGCCGGTGGGCAACCCGCTGCCGGAGGCCGACCCGTACGGCCGCACCATCCACTACGGCATCCGCGAGCACGCGATGGCCGCCGTGATGAACGGCATCACGCTGCACGGCCACACCCGCATCTACGGCGGCACCTTCCTGGTGTTCTCCGACTACATGCGCAACGCCGTCCGCCTGTCCGCGCTGATGCACCTGCCGGTGACGTACGTGTGGACGCACGACTCCATCGGCCTCGGCGAGGACGGCCCGACCCACCAGCCGGTCGAGCACGTCGCCTCGCTGCGCGCCATCCCGGGTCTGAACGTCGTCCGTCCGGCGGACGCGAACGAGACCGCCGTCGCCTGGCGCGAGATCCTCAAGCGCCACACCAAGGTGTACGGCAAGGGCGCCCCGCACGGCCTGGCCCTCACCCGCCAGGGCGTGCCGACGTACGAGCGCAACGAGGACGCCGCCAAGGGCGGCTACGTGCTGTTCGAGGCCGAGGGCGGCGACGCCCAGGTGGTCCTCATCGGCACCGGCTCCGAGGTGCAGCTCGCCGTCGCCGCGCGCGAGGCGCTGCAGGCCGAGGGCGTCCCGGCGCGCGTGGTCTCGATGCCCTCCGTCGAGTGGTTCGAGGAGCAGACCCAGGAGTACAAGGACAGCGTTCTGCCGCCCTCGGTGAAGGCGCGAGTCGCGGTCGAGGCCGGCATCGGCCTGACCTGGCACCGTTACGTCGGGGACGCCGGCCGGATCGTCTCGCTGGAGCACTTCGGTGCCTCGGCCGACGGCGCCGTCCTGTTCCGCGAGTTCGGCCTCACCGCCGAAGCCGTGACCGCAGCCGCCAAGGACTCCCTCACCGCCGCCGCGCGCTGAAGACCGGCACCTGAACCAGTAGGAGATGTAATTCCCATGGCAGACGCACTCAAGCGCCTCTCCGACGAGGGCGTGGCGATCTGGCTGGACGATCTGTCCCGCAAGCGCATCACGTCCGGCAACCTCGCCGAACTCATCGACCAGCAGCACGTGGTCGGTGTCACCACCAACCCGTCGATCTTCCAGAAGGCGATCAGCAGCGGCGACGGCTACGAGCAGCAGCTCGCCGACCTCGCCGCCCGCAAGGTCACCGTCGACGAGGCCATCCGCATGATCACGACGGCGGATGTCAGGGACGCCGCCGACATCCTGCGCCCGGTCTTCGACTCGACGGACGGCCAGGACGGCCGCGTGTCGATCGAGGTCGACCCGCGCCTCGCGCACAACACGACGGCGACCATCGCCGAGGCCAAGCAGCTCGCCTGGCTGGTGGACCGCCCGAACACGCTCATCAAGATCCCGGCGACCGAGGCCGGCCTGCCGGCGATCACCGAGGTCATCGGCAAGGGCATCAGCGTCAACGTCACGCTGATCTTCTCGCTGGAGCGCTACCGCGCGGTCATGGACGCGTACCTGGCGGGCCTGGAGAAGGCGAAGGCCGCCGGCCTGGACCTCTCCAAGATCCACTCGGTCGCCTCCTTCTTCGTGTCCCGCGTGGACAGCGAGATCGACAAGCGCCTCGACGGCGTGGGCACCGACGAGGCCAAGGCCCTGAAGGGCAAGGCGGCCCTCGCCAACGCCCGTCTGGCCTACGAGGCCTACGAAGAGGTGTTCGGCGGCGAGCGCTGGGCGGCCCTGGACAAGGCGCAGGCCAACAAGCAGCGCCCGCTGTGGGCCTCGACCGGTGTCAAGGACCCGGCGTACAAGGACACCCTGTACGTGGTGGACCTGGTCGCGCCCGGCACCGTGAACACCATGCCCGAGGCCACCCTGGAGGCCACCGCCGACCACGGCGAGGTCTCCGGCGACACCATCCGCGGCACCTACGAGCAGTCGCGCGCCGAGCTGGACGCGGT
Organism: Streptomyces sp. NPDC033966; assembly: GCF_055575955.1. Classification (NCBI taxonomy): domain Bacteria; kingdom Bacillati; phylum Actinomycetota; class Actinomycetes; order Kitasatosporales; family Streptomycetaceae; genus Streptomyces; species Streptomyces sp. NPDC033966. The sequence goes on from NZ_JBVIRQ010000004.1 coordinate 119,104, forward strand.
CGCGAAGCTCGGCATCTCGTACGACGATGTGGTGCAGCTGCTCGAAGACGAAGGCGTCGAGAAGTTCGAGGCGTCGTGGAACGACCTGCTGAAGTCGACCGAGGCGGAGCTGACGCGCCTCGCCCCCGCGGAGGACTGAGTATTTTGTCGGTGAACGGAGCGAACCCGCTTCGTGACGCACAGGACCGGCGGCTCCCGCGCATCGCGGGGCCGTCCGGCCTGGTCATTTTCGGCGTTACGGGTGACCTGTCGCGCAAGAAGCTCATGCCCGCCGTCTACGACCTCGCGAACCGCGGCCTGCTGCCCCCGGGCTTCTCGCTGATCGGTTTCGCCCGCCGCGAGTGGCAGGACGAGGACTTCGCCCAGGAGGTGTACGAGGCCGTCAAGGAGCACTCGCGCACTCCCTTCCGTGAGGAGGTCTGGCAGCAGCTGGTGCAGGGCTGCCGGTTCGTCCAGGGCGAGTTCGACGACGACGCGGCCTTCGAGACGCTCAAGTCGACCATAGAAGAACTCGACAAGGCCCAGGGCACGGGCGGCAACTTCGCCTTCTACCTGTCGGTGCCGCCGAAGTTCTTCCCCAAGGTGGTCCAGCAGCTCAAGAACCACGGGCTGGCCCAGAAGGAGGGCTCCTGGCGGCGTGCCGTCATCGAGAAGCCCTTCGGCCACAACCTGAAGAGCGCGGAAGAGCTCAACCAGGTCGTCCACGAGGTCTTCCCCCGTGACGAGGTCTTCCGGATCGACCACTACCTCGGCAAGGAGACCGTCCAGAACATCCTGGCGCTCCGCTTCGCCAACACGATGTTCGAGCCGATCTGGAACCGGTCGTACGTCGACCACGTCCAGATCACCATGGCCGAGGACATCGGCATCGGCGGCCGGGCCGGCTACTACGACGGCATCGGCGCGGCCCGCGACGTCATCCAGAACCACCTGCTCCAGCTGCTGGCGCTGACGGCGATGGAGGAGCCCGGCTCCTTCCACCCCAAGGCCCTGGTGGCCGAGAAGCTGAAGGTGCTCAGCGCCGTCCAGATCCCCGAGGACCTCGGCAAGCACACCGTGCGCGGCCAGTACTCGGCGGCCTGGCAGGGCGGCGAGAAGGTCGTCGGGTACCTCGAAGAGGACGGCATCGACCCCAAGTCGAAGACCGACACCTACGCGGCCATCCGCCTGGAGATCAACAACCGCCGCTGGGCGGGCGTCCCGTTCTACCTGCGGACGGGCAAGCGCCTGGGCCGCCGGGTGACCGAGATCGCGGTGGTCTTCAAGCGGGCCCCGTACCTGCCCTTCGAGTCCGGCGCGACCGAGGAACTGGGGCAGAACGCCCTGGTCATCCGGGTCCAGCCGGACGAGGGCGTGACGGTCCGCTTCGGCTCGAAGGTGCCGGGCACCTCCATGGAGGTCCGGGACGTCACGATGGACTTCGCCTACGGCGAGTCCTTCACGGAGTCCAGCCCCGAGGCCTACGAGCGGCTCATCCTCGACGTCCTCCTCGGCGACGCGAACCTCTTCCCGCGTCACCAGGAAGTCGAGCTGTCCTGGAACATCCTCGACCCGATCGAGGAGTACTGGGACAAGCACGGCAAGCCCGCGCAGTACGCGGCGGGCACCTGGGGGCCGGTCGAGGCGGACGAGATGCTCGCACGAGACGGACGGAGCTGGCGCCGGCCATGAAGATCGACCTCACGGAGACCACCTCCAGCAAGATCAACGCCGCGTTGGTGCAGGCGCGCCGGGACATCGGCACGCCTGCCATCGGCATGGTCCTCACGCTGGTGATCGTGACCGACGAAGAGAACGCGTACGACGCGCTCAAGTCGGCGAACGACGCGTCCCACGAACACCCCTCGCGGATCGTCGTCGTGGTCAAGCGGGTCAGCCGCTCCCCGCGCAGCCGCCGCGACGCCCGTCTCGACGCGGAGATCCGCGTCGGCGCGGACTCCGGCACCGGGGAGACGGTCGTACTGCGCCTGCACGGAGAACTGGTCAACCACGCCCAGTCGGTCGTGCTCCCGCTGCTCCTGCCGGACGCCCCCGTGGTCGTCTGGTGGCCGGAGGGCGCTCCCGCGGACCTGGCGGGCGATCCGCTGGGCGCGCTGGGGCAGCGCCGGATCACGGACACGTACTCCTCGGAGGAGCCCATCGGGGCCCTCGGCCTGCGGGCGGAGGCGTACGCGCCGGGTGACACGGACCTGTCGTGGACCCGGATCACCCCGTGGCGCTCCATGCTGGCGGCCGCGCTCGACCAGCAGACGATCTCGGTGGTCTCCGCGACCGTCGAGGGCGAGGACGAGAACCCGAGCTGTGAGCTGCTGGCCATGTGGCTGGCGGACCGCCTCGGGGTCCCGGTCAAGCGGACCCTGTCGGACGGGCCGGGGCTGACCGCCGTACGGCTGGAGACCAAGGACGGCGTGATCGTCCTGGACCGTGCGGACGGTGCGCTGGCGACGCTGTGCATGCCGGGTCAGCCGGACCGCGCGGTGGCGCTCAAGCGCCGCGACACGGCGGAGCTGCTGGCGGAGGAACTGCGCCGGCTGGACCCGGACAACACGTACGAGGCGTCGCTTAAGTTCGGCGTCGGCCGCCTGGCGGCCACGGCGGGCACGTCGCAGCCGAAGGCCGGTGCCGGTGCCGGCACCGGTGGCAAGGCTGGCGCTGTGGCCGGTGCCGGTGCCAACGCCGGCGCCGGGGCTGGTGCTGTGGCCGAAGCCGGTGCCGGTGCCGGTGCCGGTGCCGGTGGCAAGGCTGGGGCTGCGGCCGAGGCCGGTGGCGGTTCCGAGGCCGGTGGCAGCGCCGGCGCCGAGGCTGGTGCCAAGGCTGACGCCGCTGCCGAGGCCGAGGCCGACGGCAAGGGGTCGGCGGCGAAGCCGGCGGGCAAGCCCGCCAAGCGGGCGGCGGCCAAGTAGCAGGACGGGGGCCGCTGCGCGGAGCGGTCCCCTACCCGCCCTTCCACCGTTCCTCCCCCAGCTACCGCTGGGAGGTGCCCCCAGGGCTCCGCCCGGACCCGCGCCTCAACCGCCGGCGGGGCCGAGCACTTCCAGCCCCGCCGGCGATCGGGGCGACGGGCGCGCAGCGCCCGTACAGGGGTCCGGGGCGGAGCCCCGGTTTCGGGAAGGGGCGGGGTGGGGAACGGCTCCGCGCAGCGGCACCCGCGCACCCGCGCACCCGCACCCGGCACCCCCGACCTCCCCACCAGCCGGCACCCCGCAGGGGACCGGCTCCGCGCAGCGGAAACCACCCAGAACTACCAAGAAGGCGGCAGCACATGGGTATGACGACTCCCCAGGTCGTCGTCCACCGGGACAAGGAGCTGATGGCCCAGGCCGCGGCGGCCCGGCTCATCACGAAGATCGTGGACGCGCAGGCCGCCCGCGGCAGCGCCTCGGTCGTCCTGACCGGCGGCCGCAACGGCAACGGCCTCCTCGCGGCCCTCGCCGCCGCCCCCGCCCGGGACGCGATCGACTGGTCCCGCATCGACCTGTGGTGGGGCGACGAGCGCTACGTCCCCGCCGACGACCCCGAGCGCAACCACGTCCAGGCCCGCGAGGCGCTGCTGGACGCCGTCCCCGTGGACCCGGCCCGCGTGCACGCGATGCCCGCCTCCGACGGCCCGTACGGCGACGACGTGGACGCCGCCGCGGCCGCGTACGCCGCCGAGCTGGCGAAGGCCGCCGGGCCGGAGGACCACGGCCCGGTCCCCACGTTCGACGTGCTGATGCTGGGCGTGGGCCCGGACACCCACGTGGCGTCCCTGTTCCCCGAGCACCCTGCGGCCCGTGAGACCGAGCGCACGGTCGTCGGCGTCCACGGTGCCCCGAAGCCGCCGCCGACGCGCGTCTCGCTCACCCTTCCGGCGATCCGTGCGGCCCGCGAGGTCTGGCTGCTGGCGGCCGGCGAGGACAAGGCAGGGGCCGTCGCCATCGCCCTCGGCGGCGCCGGGGAGGTCCAGGCCCCGGCCGCGGCCGCCCACGGCCGCAGCCGCACCCTGTGGCTGCTGGACCGCGCGGCGGCGGCCAAGCTGCCCACCGGGCTGTACCCCCCGGCCTCGGCCTAGGCCGGCCACGGCGAAGGGCCCCGCACCGGCGACCGGTGCGGGGCCCTTCGGCGTTCGTCAGCGCCCGCGCAGCTCGCGGTACGTGGCCACCAGGGCCCGCGTCGACGGGTCGAGGCTCTCCACGTGCGAGCCCTCGGTCAGCGCCGGCTCCACGCGCTTGGCGAGGACCTTGCCGAGCTCGACGCCCCACTGGTCGAAGGAGTCGATGTTCCACACCGCGCCCTGGACGAACACCTTGTGCTCGTACAGCGCGATGAGCTGCCCCAGCACCGACGGCGTCAGCTCGGTGGCGAGGACGGTCGTCGTCGGGTGGTTGCCCTGGAAGGTCTTGTGCGGGACGAGCGCCTCGGCGACGCCCTCCGCGCGGACCTCCTCGGCGGTCTTGCCGAAGGCCAGGGCCTGCGTCTGGGCGAAGAAGTTCGCCATCAGCAGGTCGTGCTGGGCCTCCAGCGCCGGCGACAGCTCCGTCACCGGGCGGGCGAAGCCGATGAAGTCCGCCGGGATCAGCTTGGTGCCCTGGTGGATCAGCTGGTAGTAGGCGTGCTGTCCGTTGGTGCCGGGCGTGCCCCACACCACCGGGCCGGTCTGCCAGTCCACCGGATTGCCGTCCCGGTCCACGGACTTGCCGTTCGACTCCATGTCCAGCTGCTGCAAGTACGCGGTGAAACGGGAGAGGTAGTGGCTGTACGGGAGCACCGCGTGCGACTGCGCGTCGAAGAAGGCCCCGTACCAGATGCCCAACAGGCCCAGCAGGAACGGGGCGTTGCTCTCCATCGGCGCGGTGCGGAAGTGCTCGTCCATGGCGTGGAAGCCGCCGAGCAGCTCGCGGAAGGAGTCCGGGCCGATGGCGATCATCAGGGAGAGGCCGATGGCGGAGTCGAAGGAGTAGCGGCCGCCGACCCAGTCCCAGAACCCGAACATGTTGGCCGGGTCGATGCCGAACTCGGTGACCTTCTCCTCGTTGGTGGACAGGGCCACGAAGTGCCGTGCCACGGCGGCCTGGTCCCCGCCGAGCCCCGCGAGCAGCCACTCCCGCGCCGAGGTGGCGTTGGTGATGGTCTCGATGGTGGTGAAGGTCTTCGAGGCGATGATGAACAGCGTCTCCGCCGGGTCGAGCTCCCGCACGGCCTCGTGGAGGTCGGCGCCGTCCACGTTGGAGACGAACTTCAGGGTCAGGGCGCGGTCGGTGAAGGCGCGCAGCGCCTCGTACGCCATGGCGGGGCCCAGGTCGGAGCCGCCGATGCCGATGTTGACCACGTTCTTGATGCGCTTGCCGGTGAAACCGGTCCACTCCCCCGACCTGACCTGGCCGGAGAAGGCCGCCATCTTGTCGAGGACCTCGTGCACGTCGGGTACGACGTTCTCGCCGTCCACCTCGACGACGGCCTCCCGCGGGGCGCGCAGCGCGGTGTGCAGGACCGCGCGGTCCTCCGTCACGTTGATCTTCTCGCCGCGGAACATCGCGTCCCGCAGCTCCGCCACGCCGGTGGCCGACGCCAGTTCGCGCAGCAGCCCGAGCGTCTCGTCGGTCACGAGGTGCTTCGAGTAGTCGATGTGCAGGTCCCCGACCCGCAGCGTGTAGCCGGCGCCCCGGTCCGGGTCCGACTCGAAAAGCTCCCGCAGATGCGTCTGCCCCAGCTCTTCCCGGTGCTTGCCGAGTGCGTGCCACTCGGGCGTCCGGTTGAGCCTCGTACGGCTGTCTGCGTTCATCTCGGACATCAACCCACTTCTTCCGTCCTGTTGTGCCCCGCCACCGTCCAACCTAAGGGATCGGAAGGGGGACAACGCACACAAAGGGGCCCGGCCCGCGGGATTCGCTCTCCCGCGGGCCGGGCCCTGAGTCGCTCTTGAGGGCGGCCCCGTCGTGTGCGGACGGGCCGGCTCAGATCTCGCCGCGGAGCTTGGCGAGGGCCTCGGCGAGGATCGCCTCGCCGTCGGCGTCGGTGCGGCGCTCGCGGACGTACGCGAGGTGCGTCTTGTACGGCTCCGTGCGCGGCGGCGCGGGCGGGTTGTCCCGGTCCTGGCCGGCCGGGAACCCGCAGCGCGGGCAGTCCCAGGTGTCCGGGACCTGCGCGTCGCTGGCGAAGCTGGGCTGCGTCTCGTGCCCGTTCGAGCACCAGAAGGAGATGCGCAGGCGCGGTGCGGATTCACCGCGCTCGGCCTCGCCCATCGGCCCGGCTCCGACCCGACTTCCACGAATCGCGTTGCCACTTGCCACGGTCGTAACTCCCTGCGTGATGGTGCCGCGGAGCGTGAGGGATGTCCGCTGCGGGCGCCCCAGTCTACGTAAGGCCCAACGCACGTCCAGCAACCGGAGTTACTCGCTCCAGCCGTGGACGCAGGACCTCATGATAGGCCGGGCGGAACCGGCGGGACGGCCCGAATGGCCAGAACCGTCAGGAGCCGTTGGACTTCATGAGCAGGCCGAGCGCGACGATGCAGGCGAACCACAGCAGGCCGACGACGACCGTGATGCGGTCGAGGTTGCGCTCGGCCACGGAGGAACCGCCGACCGAGGACTGCATGCCGCCGCCGAACATGTCGGAAAGGCCGCCACCCTTGCCCTTGTGCATCAGCACGAGCAGCATCAGCAGAGCACTGAAGACGACCAGGGCGATCGAGAACCCCATAACCACGGCTGGTTCCTACTTTCTGGGCTTGCTGGGAGGAAGCGGGGGCCGGCAGGTCGCGCGTACGCGGCCCCCGGCCCCCGCAAGGGTACGACGGATCGGCCCTACCGCATACTCACTGGTCGCGGAAGCGGACGATCTTGACGAACTCGTCCACGTCCAGCGCCGCGCCGCCGATCAGGGCGCCGTCCACGTCGGGCTGGGCCATGATCGCGGCGATGTTGCCGGACTTGACCGAGCCGCCGTACTGGATGCGGACCTTGTCGGCCAGCTCCTGGGAGTACAGCTCCGCGAGGCGGCCGCGGATCGCACCGCAGACCTCCTGCGCGTCCTCGGGGGTGGCGACCTCGCCGGTGCCGATCGCCCAGACCGGCTCGTACGCGATCACGATGGACTCGACCTGCTCGGCCGGGACGTCCTTGAGGCCGCCGTCGACCTGGGCCAGGGTGTGCGCGACCTGGTTGCCGGCCTTGCGGACGTCCAGGCCCTCGCCGACGCACAGGATCGGGGTGATCCCGTTGCGGTAGGCGGCCTTGACCTTGGCGTTGCAGACCTCGTCGGTCTCGCCGTGGTACTGGCGGCGCTCGCTGTGGCCGACGGCGACGAAGGTGCAGCTCAGCTTCGCAAGCATCGGGCCGGAGATCTCGCCGGTGTAGGCACCGGAGTCCTGCGCCGAGATGTCCTGGGCGCCGTACTTGATCTTCAGCTTGTCGCCGTCGACCAGCGTCTGTACCGAGCGCAGGTCGGTGAAGGGCGGGAGCACCGCGACCTCGACGGCGTCGTAGTCCTTGTCGGCGAGGGCGAAGGCGAGCTTCTGGACGTGGGCGATGGCCTCGAGGTGGTTGAGGTTCATCTTCCAGTTGCCCGCCATCAGCGGGGTGCGGCCGTTGACAGTGGTCATAGGGGTTCAGCCCTCCAGGGCGGCGAGGCCGGGGAGCGTCTTGCCCTCGAGGTATTCGAGGCTGGCGCCACCACCGGTGGAAATGTGACCGAAGGCGTTCTCGTCGAAGCCGAGGATGCGGACCGCCGCGGCGCTGTCGCCGCCACCGACCACGGTGAAGGCCCGGCTGTCGAGGAGCGCCTGCGCGATGGCGGTGGTACCGCCGGCGTAGTCGGGGTGCTCGAAGACGCCGACCGGGCCGTTCCAGAAGACGGTCTCGGCATCGGCGATCTTCGAAGCGTACAGCTCGCGGGTCTTGGGGCCGATGTCCAGGCCCTCCTTGTCCGCGGGGATCCCGTCCGCGTCGACCGTCTCGAAGACGGCCGGGGTCTTGCCCTTCAGGTCCGGGAAGTCGGCGGAGACCAGGACGTCGACGGGGAGGACCAGCTCGACGCCGGTCTTCTCGGCGCGCTCCATGTACTCCTTGACCTTGTCCACCTGGTCCTTCTGGAGCAGGGAGATGCCGACCTCGTGGCCCTTGGCGTAGAGGAAGGTGTAGGCCATGCCGCCGCCGATGAGGATGCGGTCGGCCTTGCCGAGGAGCTCGTCGATGACGGCGAGCTTGTCGGAGACCTTGGCGCCGCCGAGGACGACGACGTAGGGCCGCCGGACGTCGGCGGTCAGCTTCTCCAGGACGCCGACCTCGGTCGCGATGAGGTAGCCGGCCGCGTGCGGGAGGCGCGCGGGCAGGTCGAAGACCGAGGCGTGCTTGCGGTGGACGGCGCCGAAGCCGTCGCCGACGTAGACGTCGGCCAGCTCGGCGAGCTGGTCCGCGAAGGCGCCGCGCTCGGCGTCGTCCTTCGAGGTCTCACCGGCGTTGAAGCGCAGGTTCTCGATGACCGCGACCCGGCCGTCGGCGAGGGCCGCGACGGTCTCATTGGCGGAGGCGCCGACGGTGTCGGTGGCGAAGGCCACCTCCGCGCCGAGCAGCTCGCCGAGCCGCTCGGCGGCCGGGGCCAGCGAGAACGCCGGGTCCGGGGCGCCCTTGGGGCGGCCCAGGTGCGAGGCGACGACCACGCGGGCACCGGCCTCGGCGAGCTTCGCGATGGTCGGCTGGACGGCGCGGATGCGGCCGTCGTCGGTGATCTCACCGTTCGCCAGCGGGACGTTGAGGTCCGCGCGGACGAAGACCCGCTTGCCGGCGACGCCCTCGGCGAGCAGTTCGTCGATCGTCTTCATGTGTTTCCTACTCCTTGGGAGACCTTCGCCCGGTGGGCGAGGAGGGGAGGGCCAGGCAAGCAACAGGGCCCGAACGGCGCCTCATCGCGCCGAGCGGACCCTGTGCTCACATCGTGGTGCCTTGCCCTACGCTTTTAAGAGCTGACGGCCTTAGAGCTGACCGCCGACGAAGACGGTGAGGTCGACGAGTCGGTTGGAGTAGCCCCACTCGTTGTCGTACCAGCCGACGACCTTGACCTGCTTGCCCTGGACCATGGTCAGGGAGGAGTCGAAGGTGCAGGAGGCCGGCCAGTTCACGATGTCGGAGGAGACGATCGCGTCCTCGGTGTAGTCGAGGATGCCCTTGAGCTGGCCCTCCGCGGCCTTCTGGAAGGCGGCGTTGATCTCGTCCTTGGTGACCTCGCGGTCGAGCTCCAGGACGAGGTCGGTGACCGAGCCGGTGGGCACCGGGACGCGCATGGCGATGCCGTCGAGCTTGCCCTTGAGCTGCGGCAGGACGAGCGCGGTGGCCTTGGCGGCACCGGTGGAGGTCGGGATGATGTTCTCGGCGGCGGCGCGGGCGCGGCGCAGGTCCGAGTGCGGGAAGTCCAGGATGCGCTGGTCGTTGGTGTAGGCGTGGACCGTCGTCATCATGCCCTTGACGATGCCGAAGTTCTCGTCGAGGACCTTGGCCATCGGCGCCACGCAGTTGGTGGTGCAGGAGGCGTTGGAGATGACGTGGTGGCTGGCCGCGTCGTACTTGTCCTGGTTGACGCCCATCACGATGGTGATGTCCTCGTCCTTGGCCGGAGCCGAGATGAGGACCTTCTTCGCGCCGGCCGCGAGGTGCTTGGCGGCGTCGGCCTTCTTCGTGAAGATGCCGGTGGACTCGATGACGATGTCGGCACCCAGCTCGCCCCAGGGGAGGTTCGCGGGGTCGCGCTCGGCGAAGGTCTTGAAGGTGTTGCCGCCGACGGTGATCGTGTCGTCGGTGTGGGAGACGTCGGCCTTGAGGCGGCCCAGAATGGTGTCGTACTTGAGCAGGTGCACCAGGGTGGCGTTGTCAGTCAGGTCGTTGACACCGACGATCTCGATGTCCGCTCCCTGCTCGAGAAGAGCCCGGAAGTAGTTACGGCCAATTCGGCCAAAACCATTGATGCCTACGCGGATCGTCACGAACCGATCTCCTCGTTGGTGCGCCGGCCTGTCCCGCCGGCGAGCTGTATGGGATGTCCCCGACCGCTTACGACCCTACCTCTCTGTGAGCTTTTGAGTGACATCGGTCGGAGCCTGACACTCCCCGCTCTGCGCGGGGGACATGCCCGAGGCCCTGTACCAGTGGCCGTGGCACGGGACCTCGGGGACTTCGGCCCCCGTCACCGAGAGTGAACGGGGACGGGGTCGTGGATCAGCGGTCCAGGGACCTGAGCGCCTTGCCGAGCACCGCGGCGCGGTCCGCCGGGGTGGTGACGTGCTCCAGCCCGAAGCCGAGGAGGACCGTGTCACGCGTAGTGACCGCCGCGTACGACTTGAACAGCTCTCCGGTCCTGGACCAATCTCCCGGAACGCCGGGACTTCCAGCGGGTGCCGGCTGCGCGGTCCACGTCCCGAGGGAGGTCTCGAAGCCCTCGGCGGGCTGGTCGGCGCCGCCGACGGACACCCGTGCCTCGTCGGCGAAGACGCCGCGGCCGCCCGAGGCGGGGTCGGTGATGTAGGAGAGGGAGACCTCCACCGTCTTCCCGGCGTAGGCGCTCAGGTCGAAGGCGGCCTGCTTCCAGCCGCCGGAGGAGCCGGTGAAGCTGTTCCACGCTCCGCTGCTGCCGGACGCGGTGCAGCCGCCGCCGGCGAGGGTGAGGTAGCGGCGCAGGAACGGGTGGCCGTTGACGAGGAACCCGGCCTCGCACTCCGCCGGAACTGTGGCGGAGCTCAGCCCGCCCGCTTCCGGGAGTGTGGTCCAGTCGTCCCCGCCGGCCGTACGGGCCTCCAGGACGGCGTGGTCGTAGCCCTCCTCGGTGTTCCAGTTGAGGGCCGTCTTCAGCTTCGGCTGGTCGGCGGCGGTGACCTTGGTGAGGTCGATGGTGCGCGTGAGGCGCTTCCAGTCGTCGTCATCATGGGTCGCCGACGCCATCCCGGTACCCGCGTAGGGGGCGTACGGGTTCGTCACTCCGGCGTACTGGCCCGCCTGCGCGCTCTTGAACTGCGGGAACTGCGCCGCCGGGAGCGCGTCGGAGGTGACGGTGTAGGCACCCGGGACGTTCAGCGGGTTGCCTGCCGCGTCGCCGAGGGCGCCCTTGGCGCCGGCGAGGGAGCCCGCGCCGCCGAAGCCGGTCGGGCCCGTGACCGAGGCGCGGCCGTAGGCTCCGAGGTAGTACTGGCTGAAGTCGTCGGTCAGCGCACGGCCGACCTGGGCCCGGCCGCCGGCCAGTTCACCGGCCTCGACGAGCTTGCCGCCCTCGTTCAGGAAGTCGCGGACCGCCAGCTGGGTGGGTCCGCCCGGGGTGCCCGCACCGGTGTAGTGGACGGCCGTGCGGAAGTGGGAGAGCACGCCGAGGTGGTGCGGGACGCCCTGGGCGGCCACGTCCCACACGGCGGCCGGCTTCCCGTTCGCCCGCAGCGCGTCCACGTAGCTCTGGGCGTGCTGCGCCTCGGCGCCCTCCTCGGCGATCACCAGGACGTCCGCGCGCGGGCGCTCGGCCACGGTGTACGTGAAGTGCTCGCTGGAGACCTTCTTGCCGGAGCGGTCGCGGCCGGTGAACCAGACCTCGACCTCGTCCCCGGGCTTCGCGCCGTCCACCGTGGCGCGGTACTCGTCGAACCAGTTGTTGTCCTCGCCGCCGTAGACGCCCCCGCCCTTCCAGGCCTTGAGCCCGTCGTCGTGCGTACGGCCGCCGTTGATGCGGAAGTTGAGCTGCTTGTCCTTCAGCGCCTTGCGGGCCGTGACGGCGACCGTCTGGTCCTCGCCCTTGGCCGCGTAGGAGGTGGTGAAGGTGTCGGGGGTGAAGTCGGCGGCGCTCAGGCCGACGGAGGAGGAGGGCCGGTCGGGGTGCGCGGCGCTCTCGCCGACGCTCAGCGCGAAGGGGACGTTCTTGGCGAACTCCTGCTGGATCAGCTTCTCGTCGTCGGGGAAGTTGAACCCGGAGGCGCAGTCCTCGGGCTTCCAGGCGTCGTTCGGGTCGATCGCGGACGCCGTCTGGCAGGTGGTCATCTCCGGCGTGAACATCATGACGCCGTTGACGTTGGCCGCGTGGCCGTCGGCCTCGCCGTTGGTCGTGTACAGCTCGGACGAGAGCTGCGGGTGGTAGCCGGGGACGGCCGGGTTCTCGGGGGTGCCGGCGAGCGCCTTGTAGGCGACGTCGTCGGGGGTGGGGGTGGCGACCTGCCAGCCCACGCCGTACAGGATCAGCTCGGACGCCGAGTGGTAGTTGACGGCGTACTCGAAGCCGATGCGCTTCTCGAAGCCGTCGAGGGCCGTGGTCTCGGGCTCGGACTGCGCCTTGGGGCCGCGGAAGGTCTCGCTGGAGGGGCTCGGGGAGGACCCCTCGTTGTCGTAGCCCCACTTGTGGGCGAAGTTGCGGTTGAGGTCGACGCCGTCCACCGCGGTGATCTTGCCGTCGCCGTCGTTGTCGCGGAGGTTCTTGCGCCACAGCCGGGTGCTGTCGGAGGTGAACGTGTAGTCGTAGCCGTCGGGGTTGGCGGAGAGCAGGAACCACAGCTCGGTGGAGTCCACCAGCGTGGTGATCCGCGGGTCCTTGCCGTAGTTGCCGAGGGTGTGGTGCATCAGCCGCCGGGTCATCTCGGGGGTGATCCACTCCCGGGCGTGCTGGTTGGACATGTAGAGCACGGAGGGCTTGTCGCCGTCCTTGGTCCGCTTCGCGTCCTTGGTGACCTTGAGGGCGAGGATGTCCTTGCCCTGGAGGCTCTTGCCGATGGAGACGACCTTGGTGAGCGCCGGGTTCTCCTGCGCGGTCCGCAGGATCTCCTCCTGGAGGCCGCCCTTGCCGCTGTACGGGCGGAAGACCCCGTCCCCGGCGGCCTTGGCGCGGGCCAGGCCCTGGGCGGGGACCTTGCGCTCGGCGAGCTTGACCCCCTGGGCCGTGAGCTGCCCGGCCTGCTCCCCGGTGAGGAAGAGCTCGACGCGGGCGGTCCCCGTCTCCGGGGCCCGCTCGGAGAGTTCGTGGGAGTCCTGGCCGGCGGCGAGGACGAGCGGGACCTGCTCGCGGGTGATGTCGGCGTCGTAGACCCGTACCTCGTCGGCGCCGGATGCCGTGCCGGACGCGGGCCGGGCCTGGGCCGCGACGGGTACCGCGGCCAGTGTGGTTCCGAAGACGAGTGCGCTTGCGGCGAGGATCGATCTCGCGCGGTGCCTCATGTGCCCCCCTGGGCGTCGTCTGCCACGAAAGCTTCGGACGCAAGGCTCACGATCCGAAGATGCACATGTCAACAGGACAAACGGGAGCGGACCGGGCCCGCACGCGGGTGGACGTGCGGGCCCGTCGGGGCGCGTACCGCGGGGGCGCGGTCAGCCGGCCATGTTGTCGGCCAGCTCCTCGCTGAGGTCCAGGTTCGACTCGGTGCCCGGGATGCCCAGGTCCTGGGCCCGCTTGTCGGCCATCGCCAGCAGGCGGCGGATCCGGCCGGCGACGGCGTCCTTGGTCAGCGGGGGGTCGGCGAGCGCGCCCAGCTCCTCCAGGGAGGCCTGCTTGTGCTCCATGCGCAGCCGGCCGGCCGCGGCGAGGTGCTCGGGGACCTCCTCGCCGAGGATCTCGAGCGCGCGCTGCACCCGGGCGCCGGCGGCCACCGCGGCCCGCGCCGAGCGGCGCAGGTTGGCGTCGTCGAAGTTGGCGAGGCGGTTGGCGGTGGCGCGCACCTCGCGCCGCATCCGCCGCTCCTCCCAGGCCAGCACCGACTCGTGGGCGCCGAGGCGGGTCAGCAGGGCGCCGATCGCGTCGCCGTCGCGGACCACGACCCGGTCCACGCCGCGCACCTCGCGCGCCTTGGCGGCGATGGAGAGCCTGCGGGCGGCGCCCACCAGGGCCAGGGCCGCCTCCGGGCCGGGGCAGGTGACCTCCAGGGAGGAGGAGCGGCCCGGTTCGGTGAGGGAGCCGTGGGCCAGGAAGGCACCGCGCCAGGCCGCCTCGGCGTCACAGGTGGCGCCGGAGACCACCTGCGGGGGAAGACCCCGGATGGGGCGGCCGCGGCCGTCCACGAGGCCGGTCTGGCGTGCCAGCTGGTCCCCGCCCGCCACGACGCGTACGACGAAGCGGCTGCCGCGGCGCAGTCCGCCCGGGGCCATGACCACCAGGTCGGAGGAGTGTCCGAAGATCTCCAGGATGTCCTTGCGCAGCCGCCGGGCGGCGATCCCGGTGTCCAGCTCCGCCTCGATGACGATGCGGCCGCTCACCAGGTGCAGGCCGCCCGCGAACCGAAGGATCGCCGAGACCTCCGCCTTCCTGCAGCAGGTCCGGGTGACGGGGAGGCGTGAGATCTCATCCTTCACCGCGGGCGTCATCGCCATGGGCCGATCCTTCCATGCATCCGAAAAATACGGTCGTACGCGGCGGCCAGCAGCTCCGGATCGTGCTTCGGAGAACCGTCCTGCCTGGCCACGGGAGCCAGCTCGACCGCGGCACCGAACCGTTTCGCGGCATCGGCGAGGGACTCGCGGTCGGGCACGGCGGCCTCGTCGGCCAGCACCACGTCCAGGGCGAGTTTAGGGGCGTGTCGGGCCAAAACCTCCAAATGACGCTGCGGAGAGAAGCCCTCTGTTTCGCCGGGCTGCGGCGCCAGGTTCAGCGACAGGACCCGCCGGGCCTTGGTCTGCACCAGCGCGTCCAGCAGCTCCGGCACCAGCAGGTGCGGGATCACGGAGGAGAACCAGGACCCCGGGCCCAGCACCACCCAGTCGGCGTCGAGCACGGCGGCGACGGCCTCCGGCACGGCCGGCGGGTCCGTCGGCACGACCTGTACGGAGAGCACCTCGCCGGGGGTGAGGGCGACCGTGGCCTGCCCCCGGACGGTGTCGACCTCGTCCGGGCGCGCCGGGTCGTGGCCCTTGACCAGGGCCTGGAGCTCCAGCGGCACCGCCGACATCGGCAGCACCCGGCCCTGCGCGCCCAGCAGCTTCCCGACCAGGTCGAGGGCCTGCACGGGGTCGCCGAGCTGCTCCCACAGGGCGACGATCAGCAGGTTGCCGACCGCGTGCCCGTGCAGGTCGCCCTCGGACTGGAAGCGGTGCTGGATGACCCGGGCCCAGGTCTGGCCCCAGTCGTCGTCACCGCACAGCGCGGCCAGCGCCTTGCGCAGGTCGCCCGGCGGCAGCACGCTCAGCTCCTCCCGGAGCCGTCCGCTGGAGCCGCCGTCGTCGGCGACGGTGACCACGGCCGTGAGCTCGCCGGTGATCCGGCGCAGCGCGGCGAGGGAGGCCGACAGGCCCATGCCGCCGCCGAGGGCGACGACCTTGGGCGCGGCCACCTTCGACGCCGCGCGGCGGCCGGCGCGGCCCGCGCCCTCCTCACCCCGCCCGGGGGTGAGGCGGCGCAGGCGGCGCAGCCGCAGGGTGCGTCCGGTCACTCGCGCCCCATGTCCCGGTGGACGACGACGGTCTCGACTCCCTCGGAGGCGAGGCGGGCGGCGAGCTTCTCGGACATGGCCACGCTGCGGTGCTTGCCGCCGGTGCAGCCGACCGCGATGGTCACGTACCGCTTGCCCTCGCGGCGGTAGCCGGCGGCGATGAGCTGGAGCAGCTCGGTGTAGCGGTCGAGGAACTCCTTGGCGCCGGGCTGGCTGAAGACGTAGCCCGACACCTCCTCGTTGAGCCCGGTGAAGGGGCGCAGCTCGGGGACCCAGTGCGGGTTGGGGATGAAGCGGCAGTCGACGACGAGGTCGGCGTCGACGGGCAGGCCGTACTTGAAGCCGAAGGACATGACGGTGGCCCGCAGCTCGGGCTCCTCGTCGCCCGCGAACTGGGCGTCCATCTTGGCGCGCAGCTCGTGCACGTTCAGGCTGGAGGTGTCGATGACCAGGTCGGCGTCACCGCGCAGCTCGCGCAGCAGGTCGCGCTCGGCGGCGATGCCGTCGACGATGCGGCCGTCGCCCTGGAGGGGGTGCGGGCGGCGGACCGACTCGAAGCGGCGGACCAGCGCGTCGTCGGAGGACTCCAGGAAGACGATGCGCCGGGTGACCCCGCGGGCCTCCAGGTCGGAGAGGGACTCGCGCAGGGCGTCGAAGAACTGGCGGCCGCGGACGTCGACGACGACGGCGATCCGCGCCACGTTGCCCTGCGAGCGGGCGCCGAGCTCCACCATGGTGGGGATCAGCGCCGGCGGGAGGTTGTCGACGACGAACCAGCCGAGGTCCTCCAGACACTTGGCCGCCGTACTGCGGCCGGCTCCGGACATCCCGGAGATGATCACCAGCTCGGGGATGGCGGTCTCGGCGTTGTCGCCGGGCTCCACGGTCGTGCCCGTACTCACCTGTGCTCCGTCTCGGTCGTGCTCGTTCGTGTGCTCGGTCGGCTGTGCGGTCTCGTGCTGGGTCATGGCGCGGTCCCCCGTTCGGACGATGTCTCCGCAGGTGCGGAGGCCTCGTCCTCAATGATCTCTCCTGTCGCCGTGTTGACTGCAGGACCGGCGGGAACCGCCCCGGCGAGGGCGGCGGCCACGGTCTCCGCCGTCTTCCGGCCTATGCCCGGGACCTCGCAGATCTGGTCGATTGTCGCCTGTCTCAGTCTCTTCACCGAACCGAAGTGCTTCAACAGGGCCACCTTGCGGCTCTCGCCGAGGCCCGGGACCTCGTCCAGCGGGCCCGCCTTCAGGCGCTTCCCGCGCTTGTTGCGCTGGTACTGGATGGCGAAGCGGTGGGCTTCGTCACGTACCCGCTGGAGCAGGTAGAGGCCCTCGCTGGTGCGGGGCAGCACGACGGGGTCGTCCTCCCCGGGCAGCCAGACCTCCTCCAGCCGCTTGGCGAGCCCGCACACGGCCACGTCGTCGATCCCGAGCTCCTCCAGGGCCCGCTTGGCGGCCGCCACCTGGGGCTGCCCGCCGTCGACGACGACGAGCTGCGGCGGGTACGCGAAGCGCTTGGGGCGTCCGTCGTCCTCGGGGACCTCCCCGTCCTCCGCGTCCCACTCGCCCGTCTTGAGCTTCTCCTGGAGGTAGCGGCGGAAGCGCCGGGAGACGACCTCGTGCATGGACCGGACGTCGTCCTGCCCCTCGAAGCTCTTGACCTGGAACCGCCGGTACTCGCTCTTCCTGGCGAGCCCGTCCTCGAAGACGACCATCGACGCCACGACGTCGTCGCCCTGGAGGTGGGAGATGTCGAAGCACTCGATGCGCAGCGGCGCGCCGTCCAGCTCCAGGGCCTCGGCGATCTCCTCCAGGGCCCGGGAGCGGGTGGTGAGGTCGCTGGCGCGCTTGGTCTTGTGCAGGGCGAGCGACTGCTGGGCGTTGCGGTGGACGGTCTCCATCAGCGCCTTCTTGTCCCCGCGCTGCGGGATGCGCAGGCTGACGCCGGACCCGCGCCGGCCGGCGAGCCACTGGCTCAGGGCGGGCGCGTCCTCGGGCAGCGCCGGTACGAGCACCTCCTTGGGGACGGCCTCGCCTTTCTCCTCCCCGTACAGCTGCTGGAGGGCGTGCTCGACGAGCCCGGCGGTGTCCACGGCCTCCACCTTGTCGGTGACCCAGCCGCGCTGGCCGCGGACCCGGCCGCCGCGGACGTGGAAGATCTGCACGGCCGCCTCCAGCTCGTCCTCGGCGACCGCGACGAGGTCGGCGTCGGTGGCGTCGGCGAGGACGACGGCGTTCTTCTCCATCGCGCGGCGCAGGGCGCCTATGTCGTCGCGCAGCCGGGCGGCCTTCTCGTACTCCATCTCCTCGGCGGCCTCGTGCATCTGCTTCTCCAGCCGGGAGAGGTAGGTGCCGGTGCGGCCCGCCATGAAGTCGCAGAAGTCCTCGGCGAGTTCCCGGTGCTCCTCGGGGGTGACCCGGCCGACGCAGGGCGCGGAGCACTTGCCGATGTAGCCGAGCAGGCAGGGGCGGCCGATCTGCGCGGACCGCTTGAACACTCCGGCGGAGCAGGTGCGCACCGGGAAGACGCGCAGCATCAGGTCGACGGTCTCGCGGATCGCCCAGGCGTGCCCGTACGGGCCGAAGTAGCGCACGCCCTTCTTCTTGGGCCCGCGCATGACCTGGACGCGGGGGTACTCCTCGTTCATGGTCACGGCGAGGGAGGGGTAGCTCTTGTCGTCCCGGTACTTGACGTTGAACCGGGGGTCGAACTCCTTGATCCAGGAGTATTCGAGCTGGAGCGCCTCGACCTCGGTGGACACGACGGTCCACTCGACGGAGGCGGCCGTGGTGACCATGGTCGCGGTACGGGGGTGCAGACCGGCGATGTCCTGGAAGTAGTTCGCCAGGCGCTGGCGCAGGCTCTTGGCCTTCCCGACGTAGATCACCCGGCGGTGGTCGTCGCGGAACTTGTAGACCCCCGGGGAGTCGGGGACCTGCCCGGGCTCGGGACGGTAGCTGGAAGGGTCGGCCATGCCAACCACCCTACTGGCGGGGGCCGACAACCCCCCGCACCCCGGCCCCGCCGACGGCCCATCCAGCCCGCCCAACCCCCGGCCCCGCCGACACCCCCGGCCCGTCCCCGGCCCCGCCGCCCCCCTCAGCCCCACCGGCACCCTCAGCCCCGCCGGCGTCCCCGGTCCCGCCGCCCCCCTCAGCCCCGCCGGCGTTTGAGGCGCGGGGGTCTGGGGGCGGAGCCCCCAGGAAGGGGGTCCGGGCGCAGCCTGGGGAGCGGCGGAAGGGCGGGTAGGGGACCAGCCCCGCAGGGCCCGGGCCCGCGGACGGGCGGCCGGACCCCGCGGGACGGAGGGGGCCGGGGGCTACGCCCCGACGGCGCGGCGCCGCCGCAGCAGGACGACCACCCCGCCCGCGCCCAGCGCCAGCGCCCCGGCGCCCCCGGCGGCGACCGCCACCGGCACCCCGCCAGAACCCCCGCCCGGGGCGTCGAAGCCCCCGGCCCGGCCCTCCTCGGCGTACGCGGACCCCGGCAGCTTGTCCCCGTACAGCCCCGTCACCCGGGCCCGGTATCCGGACAGCGTCGTCCCCCGGTCCCCCACGGCCCGCGCCGCGTCCTCGTCCAGCGGCAGCACCCGGTCGCCCCGGGCCACGTACCAGGCGTCGATCTGCGGCTCGCGGAACACGGTCCCGCCGGGCAGTTTCTCCGCGCCCAGCCGGGCGTACCGGAACTCGTCGTCCCCGGTGGCGATGTTCACCACCTGCCAGCCGGCCCCGGTCTTCGCGGTCCACAGGGCCGCCTTCTGCCCGTCCGAGGAGACGGCCGCGCCGGCCAGGAACTCCAGCCGCGCCACCGACGCCCCGGCCTTCCCGGCGACGAACTCCGGCGACAGGTAGCTCACCGGGGTCACCTCACCCTCCACGCGGGGCTGCGCGGCGGCGACCGACACCTTCCCCTCCCGGGCGAAGAACCTGGAGAGCGTCGCCAGGGTGTCGGGCGCGGCGGCGGCCCGGTGGGCGGCCGCCCGGTTCTCGGCGGTGGCGGTCTGCGGCTGCGGTACGGGCGCGGCGGCGGCCTGCCCGCCCGTGACCAGTACGACGGCACTGGTGGCGGCGGCCGCGAGGAGCGCGGCGGCGGAGGCGCGGAGCGTCATGGCGGTCACGCCCCGATCCGGTAGAGGGAGTGCGTCCAGGAGAAGGTGCTGTTGTCCACGTACCAGGCGTGGGAGGCCCAGTTGTAGCGGTCGCTGGAGGGCCAGGGGTCGCCCCAGTAGACCCAGCTGCCGGCGGTGTCGTAGCCGTGGACGACGTGCATGTGGCCGCCGCCGTTGGACCACTGGATGCGGGTCTCGATCGGGCGGTCGGCGTTGATCTCGGTCTGCACGGTGGAGTACTGGAGCCAGCCGGTCACGTACCGGCCGGAGTTGATGCCGGCCCAGTTCAGCGCCGTCTGCACGTTGCCCAGGGTGGCCTGGTTGTTGGGGCACTCGGTGCCCTGCTGGCGGTTGAAGGCCGCGTTGCAGAACTGGTTCTGGCTGTAGTTGCGGCCGAACCAGGTGGCGATGGTGTTGCCGCCGGCGGCCCAGCACCAGTTGTTCTTCTGCTGGGCCTGCATGGTGATGCCCAGGCGCTTGTAGGCCAGTGCGGTGCCCGGGGTGTCCGTGCCCGCGTCGGCGGCGGTGGCGGTACCGGCGCCGGTGCCGACGGGCAGCAGGACGAGGAGCAGGGCGGAGATCAGGGAGGCGGCCAGGGAAAGCCGCCCTCTTCTGTTGCGCATCGCGTTCCTCCCGAATGGGGACCCGAGGTGGGGACTCGGGGTGTGTGGGGGTGGAGGAGCGCGTCCGGACGCTGTGGAGGAGCATCAGGGTGTTGTCGCGATCAGGTCAACACGCTTCAATGCACGGTGACATTGCAGTGTGAACGGTGGGGCTGCGGTGTGAACGGGTTGCTGCCGTTCCACCAGGTCCCCCGGTACCACCGGCCCGGCCCCCACCCCGGCGCGTGTGAACGTTCACAGAGGAGTCGCCATGCGGCCCACCGGCGACCCGTCAGCCACGCCGGACGCGGCGGAGCTCGGCCGACTGCTGCGCGGCGGCCCCTTCCACGCCGCCCTGCGCGCCGCCATAGCCGCCCGCGGCCTGCCCCTGCAACGCGTCCAGCACCGGCTCGCCGCGCGCGGCATCAAGCTCGGGGTGACCAGCCTCAGCTACTGGCAGCAGGGCGCCCGGCGGCCCCGCCACCCCGAGTCCCTGCGCGCGGTCTCCGCCCTGGAGGAGATCCTGGAGCTGCCCGGCGGCTCCCTGCTGCGGCTGCTCACCGATCCCCTCCCCGCCGCCGGGCCGCCCCGTCCGGCCGCCCGCTCCTACCGGGCGCTGGTGAGCGTGGGCGCGGCGGTGGAGCGGCTGCTGGCCGGGATGGAGCTCCCGGCGGACGGCGGCCTGCACACGGTCAGCCACCACGAGCGGGTCCGCATCGGCCCGGGCGGTGAACTGCTCACGCGGGAGTCTCAGCAGATCGTCCGGGCGCACCGCGACGGCGTCGACCGCTACCTCGCCGTCCACCACGGCGATCCGGGGTGCGACGCGGCGCGGGTGGGGGTGACGGCGTACGAGAACTGCCGCACGGGCCGCGTGCGCTGCCACCCGGAGGCCGGCGTGGTGGTGGCGGAGCTGCTCTTCGACGCGCGGCTGCGGTGCGGGGACACGTACGTCTTCGGCTACGGGATCGAGGACGGCACGGGCGGCCGCAGCACGGAGTACGTGCGCGGCTTCAGCTACGCGGGCGGGCAGTACATGCTCCAGGTCGCCTTCGACGAGGCGGCCCTCCCGGTCCGCTGCCGCCGCTTCGCCCGCACGGGCCCCGGAGCCCCCCGCACCGCCCTCGGCGACCTCACCCCGAGCGGCCGCCACCGCGCGGTACACCTGCTGGAACAGGGCGTCCGGCGCGGGATCCTGGGCATCACCTGGGACTGGGAGTAGGCGGCGCTGCCGTCAGCGCCCTGCCGCGGCGTCGGGGGCATGATCTCGCGACCGACGGGCCGGGCCGAGGGCCGGCCGCTTCATGAACGACTGCGGCCAGGAATCCGCTAGCCCGCGATCAGCTTGCCGTTCTCCACCTTGACCGGGACGGCCGGCAGCGGGTCGGTCGCCGGGCCGCGCAGGACCTTGCCGGTGGTGACGTCGAAGCGGCTGCCGTGGCAGGGGCAGTTGCCCTCGCCCTCGACGATCTTGTCCAGGACGCAGCCGGCGTGCGTGCACTGGGCGCTGAACGCCTTGTACTGGCCCTCCGCCTGGCAGCTGACGACGACCTTGCGCTCGCGGAACAGCTTCGCGCCACCGACCGGGACGTCGGCCGCGCCGCCCAGCTCGACCGGCTCCTTCGGGACGGCCGGGCTGCCGGCTCCGCTGTTGCTCTCCGTGGAGCACGCGGTGAGCGCCGTCCCCGCGCCCACGGCCCCGGCGAGCGCGGCGGCGCCCTTGAGGACGGTACGGCGGGCGGCGGGCTGCTGCGCGGACATGCGGTTCTCCTGGCACGAGTGACGGGCCCCGGGTGCGGTTCCACGGGTCCACCCGACGATACCGGCGTCCGATGGGATACCTTCCCCCGCGTGATCGTCGTCGGTGGAGAAGCCCTGATCGACCTCGTGCCCGTCGAGCGTCCGGCGGGCGCCCTGCTGCCCCGGCCCGGCGGCGGGCCCTACAACACCGCCCTGGCGCTGGGCCGGCTCGGGGCGGAGGTCGCCTTCTGCTCCCGGGTGTCGGCCGACGGCTTCGGCGAGAGCCTGCTGGCCGGGCTGCGGGCGGCCGGGGTGGACCTCTCGCTCGTGCAGCGCGGGCCCGAGCCGACCACGCTGGCCGTGCCCTCGCTGGGCCCGGACGGCTCGGCCGTCTACGGCTTCTACGTCGAAGGGACCGCCGACCGGCTGTTCACCCTGCCGCCCGCGCTGCCCGCGGGGGTACGGGCCCTCGCGCTCGGGACCTGCTCACTGGTGCTGGAGCCGGGCGCGTCCGCGTACGAGGCGCTGCTGCGCCGGGAGTCGCGGCGCGGGCTGCTGACCCTGCTGGACCCCAACGTCCGTCCGGCGCTGATCGCGGACCCGGAGGCGTACCGGGAGCGGTTCCTGGGGTGGCTGCCGTACGTATCGGTGCTCAAGCTCTCGGAGGAGGACGCGGCCTGGCTGGGCGGCCGGGCCGGCGACTGGCTGGCGGCCGGCCCGGCGGCGGTGGTGCTCACCCGGGGCGCGGCGGGCCTGACGGTGTGGACCTCGGACGGCGCGGAGCACAGTGCGGCGGCCCTCCCGGTCACGGTGGCGGACACGATCGGCGCGGGCGACACCGTCAACGCGGCGCTGCTGCACCGGCTCGCCGGGGCCCCGGACGCCGGCGCCGCCGACTGGCCGGACGTACTGGCCTACGCGGCCCGCGCGGCCGCCCTGACCTGCACCCGGGCGGGCGCCGAGCCCCCGTACGCGGCGGAGCTGGAGCTCAGCCGATAGCCGCCCACAGGGTCCGGGCGACGGCCGGGGCGAACTCCTCGACCGGCTGGACCACGTCGGCGCCGGAGAAGTGCAGGAAGAAGGCCCGCTGGAAGCAGGCGCCGAGCAGCAGCGCGGCGGCGGCCCGGGGGTCGGCGTCCTCGCGGAGCCGGCCGGCGGCGAGCTCGCGGCGCAGCCGCCCCTCCAGGGCCTCCAGCACCACGTGCGGGCCGGCGCCGATCTCCCGGACCCCCTCGCGGTGGCGGCTGAGGAGGGCGGGTTCGGCGAAGAGCGAGGCGGCCAGCGGCATGGCCTCGGCGTAGAAGAGCGAGGCGTGCCGGGCGATCCGGGCGAGCGCCTGCTCTACCCCGGCCTCGTCCGGGTCCGGGTCGGCGGAGAGCGCGGCCATCAGCGGACCGGCGTTCGGGGTGCGCTCCACCAGCACACGCACGAACAGCTCCTCCTTGTTGGCGAAGTGCTTGTAGAGCGCGGCCTCCGAGCAGCCGGCCTCGCGGGCGATGGCCTTGGTGGTGGTGTTGGCGAGGCCGATGGTGCGCATGAGGCTCTCGGCGGCGTCCAGCAGGCGCTCGGGCGTGGGACGGCTTGACGTCGGGGTGGGCATTCACTCACCCTAGTGGACACAGGGGTGAGTGAATACTCACCCACCATCTTGGACGGGGTCCCACGATGAAGATCACGGTGTTCGGAGCGACGGGCGGCGTAGGCCGCGAGGTGGTCCGGCAGGCGCTGGACGCGGGCCACGAGGTGACGGCCGTCGTCCGCGACCCGGCCCGGCTGGACGTGCCCGCGCACGACCGGCTGCGGGTGGCGGTGGTGGCGGACCTGACGGACGAGGAGGCGCTGCTGCCGGTCCTCGCGGGGCGGGAGGCGGTGGTCTCGGCGCTCGGCGCCGCGAACAACAAGCAGGCCCGGCTGACCCCGGTCGCCGGACCGGCGCTGCGGGCGATCGTCTCCGCGATGGACCGGGCCGGGGTGAGCCGGCTGTCCGCGGTCAGCGCGGCACCGCTGGCGCCGGACCTGCCGGAGGACGGGGCGCTGACACGGATGGTGGTGTACCCCTTGCTGCGGCGGCTGCTGCGCGACCTGTACGCCGACCTGGCGGTCATGGAGGCGGCGATCGGCGCGAGCCGGGCCGAGTGGACGGTGGTCCGCCCGCCGCGGCTGCTGAACCGGCCGCGCACCGGGGCGTACCGGCGGGCGCTCGACGCCAATGTGCCGGGCGGGAAGGTGATCGCCCGCGCGGATGTCGCGGACGCGCTCCTGACGACCCTGGGCGACCCGTCGACGGCGGGCCACGCCCTTGGCGTCGCCGCCTGACCCTTCTCCCCGCGCCGCTGCGCCTGCCTCCGGCCGTCGGACCCGCGGCGGAGCCACTTGCCGGGCTGGGGCCGGCGGTCGGGTGCGGGTGGTGTGCCGCTGCGCGGGCCTGACCCCCGCCCTTCACCCTCCCCCAGACTCCGTCCGGGGGGACCCCCAGCCCTCAAACGCCGGCGGGGCCGATTTCAGCCCCGCCTGGGGCACCTCCCAGCGGTAGCTGGGGGAGTTTGAGGCGCTGGGGGTACCCCCAGCGGTAGCTGGGGGAGGGTCTGGGGGCGGAGCCCCCAGGGGTCCGGGGCGCAGCCCCCGCCCCCCCGGCCAGGGGCTACGCCTTGCGGGTGCGGGCCGCGGCCTTCTTCGCCGGGGCCGCCGCCTTCTTGGCCGGGGCCTTCTTCGCCCTCCGGGCGACCGGCGCCGGAGGCGCCCCCGCGTCGGAGATCCTCTCCGCCCCCAGGATGTCCCGCAGGAACTTGCCCGTGTGGCTCGCGCCCACCGACGCGACCTGCTCCGGGGTGCCCTCGGCCACCACCAGGCCGCCGCCGTAGCCGCCCTCGGGGCCCATGTCGACGACCCAGTCCGCGGTCTTGATGACGTCGAGGTTGTGCTCGATGACGATCACCGAGTTGCCCTTGTCCACCAGCCCGGACAGCACCTTGATCAGCTTCGAGATGTCCTCGAAGTGCAGACCCGTCGTCGGCTCGTCCAGTACGTACACCGTCCGGCCCGTCGACCGCTTCTGGAGCTCCGACGCCAGCTTCACGCGCTGCGCCTCACCGCCCGACAGGGTCGGCGCGGACTGGCCGAGGCGGACGTAGCCGAGACCGACCTCGTTCAGCGTGCGCAGGTGCCGGGCGATGGTCGGCACGGCCTCGAAGAAGTCCAGCGCCTCCTCGATCGGCATGTTCAGGACTTCCGCGATGGACTTGCCCTTGTAGTGCACCTCCAGCGTCTCCCGGTTGTACCGGTCGCCGTGGCACACCTCGCACGGGACGTACACGTCCGGCAGGAAGTTCATCTCGATCTTGATCGTGCCGTCACCGGAGCAGTTCTCGCACCGGCCGCCCTTGACGTTGAAGGAGAAGCGGCCCGGCAGGTAGCCGCGCACCTTCGCCTCCATCGTCTCCGCGAAGAGCTTGCGCACGTGGTCGAAGACGCCCGTGTACGTCGCCGGGTTGGACCGCGGGGTCCGGCCGATCGGCGACTGGTCGACGTGCACGACCTTGTCGACGAGGTCGTCGCCGTCCACCCGCGTGTGGCGGCCCGGCACCGACCGGGCGCCGTTCAGCTCGCGCGCCAGGTGGGTGTACAGGATGTCGTTGACCAGCGTCGACTTGCCGGAGCCGGAGACGCCGGTGACCGCCGTGAGCACGCCCAGCGGGAAGGACACGTCGATGTCCCGCAGGTTGTTCTCCTTGGCGCCGTGCACCGTCAGCTTGCGCTCGCCGTTCACGGGGCGGCGTACGTCCGGCAGGGGGATCGACTTCTTGCCCGACAGGTACTGGCCGGTCATCGACTCGCCGTTCTCCAGCAGCTCCTTCAGCGAGCCGCTGTGCACGACCTTGCCGCCGTGCTCGCCGGCGCCGGGGCCGATGTCCACGACCCAGTCGGCCACCTTGATCGTGTCCTCGTCGTGCTCGACGACGATGAGCGTGTTGCCCATGTCCCGCAGCCGCACCAGCGTCTCGATGAGCCGGTGGTTGTCGCGCTGGTGCAGGCCGATGGACGGCTCGTCCAGTACGTACAGCACGCCGACCAGGCCGGAGCCGATCTGCGTGGCCAGCCGGATGCGCTGGGCCTCGCCGCCCGACAGGGTGCCCGCGGCGCGGTTCAGGGAGAGGTAGTCCAGGCCCACGTCCACGAGGAAGCGGAGCCGTTCGTTGACCTCCTTGAGGACCCGCTCGGCGATCTTCTTGTCGCGGGCGTCGAGCTTCAGCCGCCCCAGGAAGTCGGCGCACTCGCTGATCGACATGGCGGCGACCTCGGCGATGGAGCGCTCCATCACCGTCACCGCGAGCACGATCGGCTTGAGCCGGGTGCCCTCACAGGTCGGGCAGGGCACCTCGCGCATGTAGCCCTCGAAGCGCTCGCGGCTGGCGTCGCTCTCGGACTCGGCGTGCCGGCGCTTGACGAACGGCACGGCGCCCTCGAAGGCCGTCGTGTACGCCCGCTCGCGCCCGTAGCGGTTGCGGTAGCGGACCTCGATCTGCGTCTTGTGGCCGTGGAGCAGGGCCTTCTTCGCCCGCTGCGGCAGCCCGGCCCACGGGATGTCGGTCCGGAAGCCCAGCTCCCCGGCGAGGGCGCCGATCAGCCGCTGGAAGTAGTCCTTGGTGTGGCCGAGCGCCCACGGCGAGACCGCGCCCTCGTCCAGGGACTTGTCCTCGTCCGGGACGATCAGCTCCGGGTCGACCTCCATGCGCGTGCCGATGCCGGTGCACTCGGGGCAGGCGCCGAAGGGCGAGTTGAAGGAGAAGGAGCGCGGCTCCAGCTCCTCGAAGGAGAGGTCGTCGTAGGGGCAGTAGAGGTGCTCGGAATACATCCGCTCGCGCTCGGGGTCGTCCTCGGCGAGGTCGACGAAGTCCAGGATCACCATGCCGCCGGAGAGGCCGAGCGCGGTCTCGACGGAGTCGGTGAGCCGGCGCTTGGCGCTGTCCTTGACGGTGAGGCGGTCGACGACCACCTCGATGGTGTGCTTCTCCTGCTTCTTCAGCGTGGGCGGCTCGGAGAGCTGGATGGTCTCCCCGTCCACCCGCGCCCGGCTGTAGCCCTTGGTCTGGAGGTCGGCGAAGAGGTCGACGAACTCGCCCTTGCGCTCGCGGACCAGCGGGGACAGCACCTGGAAGCGGCTGCCCTCGGGGAGCGCGAGGACCTTGTCGACGATCGCCTGCGGCGACTGCCGGGAGATCGGGCGGCGGCACTCGGGGCAGTGGGGCTTGCCGATGCGGGCGAAGAGCAGGCGGAGGTAGTCGTAGACCTCGGTGATCGTGCCGACGGTGGAGCGGGGGTTGCGGGAGGTCGACTTCTGGTCGATCGAGACGGCCGGGGAGAGGCCCTCGATGAAGTCGACGTCGGGCTTGTCCATCTGCCCCAGGAACTGCCGGGCGTAGGAGGACAGCGACTCGACGTAGCGGCGCTGGCCCTCGGCGAAGATCGTGTCGAAGGCCAGGGAGGACTTGCCCGAGCCGGAGAGGCCGGTGAAGACGATGAGCGAGTCGCGGGGCAGGTCGAGCGAGACGTTCTTCAGGTTGTGCTCGCGAGCGCCACGAACGATGAGACGGTCGGTCACGCCGGTCGCACCTTTCTTGAGAGAGCGGGGGCACGGGCCCCGACTGTCCAGGGTATGGGGGGCGCCTCTGCGATGGGATGGAGTCTGACTTCCGAGCGTATAGCACGCACATTCGATTTACGGCACTGCCGAGACCGCTTCACCCGATCGTGTGGCGGGGCCCCGCGCGCACTAGG
Organism: Streptomyces sp. NPDC033966; assembly: GCF_055575955.1. NCBI lineage: Bacteria > Bacillati > Actinomycetota > Actinomycetes > Kitasatosporales > Streptomycetaceae > Streptomyces > Streptomyces sp. NPDC033966. The sequence continues at coordinate 146,672 of NZ_JBVIRQ010000004.1, forward strand.
CTCGGATCCATGACTGATCATGTGCACGACCTGGCCTCTGTACGTGAAGCCACGGACCGGCTGCTGACCGCGGTCGCGAAACTGGACAACGCCTCCCTCTCCGAGGAGTCACACCTCCCGGGCTGGACCCGCGGCCACATCCTGGCCCACCTGGCACGCAACGCCGACGCCCTCGTGAACGTCTTGGAGGGCCGCCCCATGTACGAGAGCGGCGCCGCCCGCGACGCGGACATCGAGCGTGACGCCGGGCGGCCCCTGGAAGAACACCTGACGGACCTCCGTGATTCCGGGGCCCGCTTCCTCGCCACGGCCGAGCCCGCCCAGGACTGGCAGCGCACCGTCGAGCTGCGCAACGGCGTCACCGACCTGGCCGCCAACGTGCCCTTCCGCCGCCTCGTGGAGGTCGAGCTCCACCACGTCGACCTCAACATCGGCTACGAGCTCGCCGACCTCCCGGACGAATTCGCCGACCGGGAGATCGCCTTCCTCGCCGACCGCTGGTCCGGCCGCCCCGACGTCCCGCCGGTCACCCTGCAGTACTCGGACGGCGAGTTCGTCGCGCGCACGGGCGGCACCGAGGGCACCCCGGTGACCCTCAGCGGCGCACGGGACGACCTGCTCGGCTGGCTGGCCGGGCGCGGCCTCAAGGGCGCCCATCTCGCCATCGAGGCCGGCGACGGCCTCCCCGCACTCCCCGCGCTCTAGGATTCCGACATGACGTACAGCGGAGCGGTCAAGGTCGGCGGTCCGGCCGACGTGCACGAACTCGCGGACCTGATGATTTCCAAGGTCGCGGTCGGTTCGATGAACAACAACGCGTACCTGCTGCGCTGCCGGGCGACCGGCGAGCAGCTGCTGATCGACGCGGCAGCCGAGGCGGACACCCTGCTGCACCTGATCGGCGACGACGGCATCGCGTCCGTCGTCACCACCCACCAGCACGGCGACCACTGGGGCGCGCTGCAGGCCGTGGTCGACGCCACCGGCGCGCGCACCTACGCGGGCGCCCACGACGCCGAGGGCATCCCGGTCCCCACGGACGTGCCGGTCCAGGACGGCGACACGATCACCGTCGGGCGGGTCTCCCTGACCGCGCGCCACCTGGTCGGGCACACCCCCGGCTCGATCGCGCTGGTCTACGACGACCCGCACGGGCACCCGCACGTGTTCACCGGCGACTGCCTCTTCCCGGGCGGCGTGGGCAACACGGGGGGCGACGCGAAGAACTTCGCCAGCCTCATCGACGACGTCCAGCACAAGCTCTTCGAGCAGCTGCCGGACGAGACCTGGGTCTACCCGGGCCACGGGAACGACACCACGCTCGGCACCGAGCGCCCGCACCTCGCGGAGTGGCGCGAGCGCGGCTGGTAGTGACCGCGGTCAACACCGCGGGGCCGTGCACTCCTTCCGGTCGACCTTGACCGAACGCATGTCCTGGGGATGCGGGTTGGGGTAGTTGCTGCGTCATGCAACAACACCCCTCCCCGTCCCCCGCCGCCGCCCCGCGCTCCCCCTCGATGCTGCGGCTCGCCACCGCCTCCCTGGTGGGCACCGCCATCGAGTTCTACGACTTCTTCGTCTACGGCACCGCCGCCGCCCTGGTGCTCGGCCCGCTCTTCTTCCCCTCCTTCTCGCCGCTCGCGGGGACCCTCGCCGCCTTCGGCACGTTCGGCGTCGGCTTCCTCGCCCGCCCGCTCGGCTCGGCCCTCTTCGGCCACGTCGGCGACCGCTACGGGCGCCGCCCCGTGCTGCTCGGCTCACTGCTGCTGACCGGCCTCGCCACGGTGGCCGTCGGGTGCGTGCCCTCCTTCGCCACCATCGGCATCGCCGCGCCGGTCCTGCTGCTCCTGCTGCGGTTCCTCCAGGGGCTGGGCCTCGGGGGCGAATGGGGCGGGGCGGTCCTGCTGACCGCCGAGCACGCCCCGGAGCGGCGGCGCGGACTGTGGTCGAGCTTCCCGCAGATGGGCCCCTCGGCCGGGTTCCTGCTGGCCAACGGCCTGACACTGGGGCTGTCCGGGGCGCTGAGCGAGGCCGAGTTCGCGGCCTGGGGCTGGCGGGTGCCGTTCTGGGCGGCCGGGCTGCTGGCGCTGGCCGGGCTGTGGCTGCGCCGGTCGGTCGAGGAGACCCCGGAGTTCCGCACCCTGGCCGAGGCCGGCCGGCAGGCCGACGCCCCGCTCGCCGAGGTGGTGCGCGTCCACTGGCGGCTGCTCCTGCTGACCGGCGGGGCGATGGCGGTCGGGTACGCCGTCTTCTACACGGTCACCACCTGGTCCCTCGCGTACGCCACCGGCCGCGCGGGCGTGGACCGCACCGCGATGCTGGCCATCGTGATGGTGGCGGTCCTGCTCATGGGGCTGGCCACCCCGCCGCTGGCGGTGCTCGGCGACCGGTGGGGGCGGCGGCCGCTCTGCCTGGCCGGCAGTGCGGCCTGCGCGCTGTGGATGTTCCCGTTCATCGCCCTGCTGCACACCGGGGATCCGCTGCTGATGACGGTGGGCTGCGTGGGGGCGCTGCTGGCGATGGTGCTGATGTTCGCCGTGGTCGGCGCCTATCTGCCCGAGCTGTACGCCCCGCGCCTGCGCTGCACGGGCGCGGCCGTCGGCTACAACCTGGGCGGCGTGCTGGGCGGTGCGCTGACCCCGGTGGTGGCGACCGCCCTGGCGGACGGCGGGGGTCCGCCGTGGGGCGTGGCGGTGTACCTGACGGGGGTCTCGCTGGTCAGCCTGGGCTGCTTCGCACTGCTGCCGGAGACCCGGCCGGCCCTGGCCCGGGCGGCGAGGAGCGAGCCCGCGGTGGCGTGAGGCGGGTGCGCCGCGGGAACGGGGACGGGCCCGGGAGCCGCTGCTCCCGGGCCCGTCCCCGTACGGTCGGCCGGTCGGCCGGAGGGCCGGTCAGGCGTCGACGCTCGCCTCCGCGGCGGCGGCCTCGGCCGCGGCCTGCTTCTTCGAGGCGATCAGGCTGGTGAGGGTGGTGATGACCAGGACGCCGCAGATGACTCCCAGGGAGACCGGGATGGAGATCTGCGGGACGTGCACCCCGGACTCGTGCAGGGCGTGCAGCACCAGCTTGACGCCGATGAAGCCGAGGATCACCGACAGGCCGTAGCTGAGGTGGACCAGCTTCTTGAGCAGGCCGCCGATCAGGAAGTACAGCTGGCGCAGACCCATGAGGGCGAAGGCGTTGGCGGTGAAGACGATGTACGGGTCCTGGGTGAGGCCGAAGATCGCGGGGATCGAGTCCAGGGCGAAGAGCACGTCGGTGGTGCCGATGGCGAGCATCACGACCATCAGCGGGGTCAGGACGCGCTTGCCGTTGTTCCGGATGAAGAGCTTGGTGCCGTGGTAGCGGTCGGCGACGCCGAACTTCTTCTCGATCGACTTGAGGAGGCGGTTCTCCTCGAACTCGTCCTCGTCCTCGTCCTTGCGGGCCTCCTGGATCAGCTTCCAGGCGGTGTAGATCAGGAAGGCGCCGAAGATGTAGAAGACCCACGAGAAGGTGGTGATGATCGCGGCGCCGGCCGCGATGAAGATCGCGCGCAGTACGAGGGCGATCAGTACGCCCACCAGCAGGACGCGCTGCTGGAGGTGGGAGGGCACGGAGAACTTCGCCATGATCAGGACGAAGACGAAGAGGTTGTCCACGCTCAGGGACTTCTCGGTGATGAAACCGGCGAAGAACTCCTGGGAGGCCTGGCCGTTGCCGAAGAACAGCAGGCCGAGGCCGAAGAGGACGGCGAGCACGATCCAGACGACGGTCCAGATGCCCGCTTCCTTGATCGAAACGTCGTGCGGTTTGCGGCCGATGAGGAAATCGGCGCCGATGAGGATGCAGAGACCGGCGATGGTCAGCACCCAGAGGGTCAACGAAACGTCCACGGTATTTCACGCCTCCGGCGGATGGCTCAGCACATGGTCAGCGTCATCGCTGCCGGAGGTCTCTTCCACCCGGCGGCCGGGTGGCCGCGGGCCGGCGCCCCGGGACCCACTGCGTCAGGTCACCACAGTGGTCCGTATTGACGGGCACGCCGCGCAGGAAATAGCAGGAATACTCCCCTCCGCGGGTCCCAGGGTACCCGCGGAAGGGGTGAAAGGTAAAGGGCTCCCCAAGAAGCGGTCACCCGTCGGTCATGGGCCGCTCATGGGCCGCTCATGGGCGGGCCGTGCGCCGCGCCTCCCTCACCCGCTCCAGAGCCCGTTCGAGCACCGTGCTGCCCTGCGGGGGCAGGTCCGGCTCGAAGGTCCAGGCGTGCTGGACCCAGGGGTCGGCGAGGTGGCCGTCCGGCACCGGTGACAGCCGCATCAGCGAGCGCCACAGCGGATCCAGCAGCGGCCCGTAAGCGGAGGCCTCGTCCCGGTCCGCGACCATCAGCAGGTGCACCCCGACCGCCGGGCCCTCGTCGGCCAGGTAGCGCAGCTGGGTGACCGCCCGGTCGTCGAAGCCGTGCGGGAAGTCGTGGACGACCAGCAGCTGCTCGGCCCGGTCCACGTCCGCGGGCAGCTCCTCGGGGGCGCCGGCGCGCAGCGCCATCTGTACGAGGTCCACCCGCCGCGTCAGCTGCGCCAGGGTCCGGCTCACCCCCTCGACCCCGGCGGCGGGCGGCCCCGCGAGCACTCCGGCCCGCACCAGCGGCGCCAGGGAGGCGGCGCCCGCCCCGGCGGCGTCGATGACGTGGACGGAGAACCGGTCGGCGGGGTGCACCGCGAGCAGCCGCACGGCGTGCGCGACGGCCATGTCCATGGCCGCGCGGCGCAGCCGGTCGGTGTCCATGGCCATGGCGGCCTCGGAGCCGGTACGGCCGTTGTCGATCCACAGGCCGCGCTCCAGCGGGAGCCGCATCAGCATCGGGATCCGCAGGCCCGGCATCTCGGGCAGGCTCAGGTCGCCCAGGCGCAGCGCGAGCGGGGCCTCCTCGGGCACGCCGCCGCCGTGCCAGACGGGGTTGTCCCAGCGGGCGTACGCGGCCGGCAGCGCGGGCTCCACCACCTCGGACTCGGCGACCAGCTGGGCGAGGTCCCGGTCGAGGACGGCCCTGGCCTGCGCGACCAGATCGTCCCGGCGGGCCCGGGCGGTCTCGCGTGCGGCGTCCCCGGCGCCGCCGATGCGGTGGCGCGGGTCGGACAGGGCCTCGTCCAGTTCGCGTTCCTGCCGCGAGTCGGCGAAGTCGACGGCGCTGCGGTAGGCGGCGACGGTGCGGGCCAGGTCCTCGAACATGCCCCAGACCTGGTTGTAGAGCCGCTCGTCCATGGACCAGCCGCTGGCGTCGCCGGCGACCGGGGCCGGGGGCCGGCCGGGCTCGGCGGCGGGCGCGGGCCGGGGTGCGGGCTCGGGCGCTTCGGCGCTGGTGCGGCGGCGGCGCGGGTGCGCGTAGTCGATGGTGGGCGGGCCCTGCATCGCCGCGGTGTCCCCCGCCGCGGCGGGCGCGGGGCCGGGCGTGCCCGGGTAGGGCACGCCGGAGACCGGCACCGGATCCGGCGGTTCGGGCGCGGAGGCCGGGCCCGCCTGCCGGTCGGGGTGCGGGGCGCCCTGGGCCTGCGGGGGCAGGGAGGCGAGGGCCCGGTCGCCCCCGGCGGCCCCCTCGGAGCCGCGCAGGGTGGCCGCGGCGAGCTCGGCGGCCTCCGGCGCGGGCAGGCCGCCGTCGGTGAGCAGGGCGCCGAGGCCCTCGGCGTACCCCTGGCCGACGGCCCGGACCTTCCAGGCGCCCTGACGCCGGTAGAGCTCCAGGGCCACGACGGCGGTCTCGGCGTCCAGCCCGGTGAGGGTGAAGCCGGCGAACTCGGGCCCGTCCGGCGGGGCCACGGCCGCGTGCGGGGCGGGCACGGAGCCGAAGCTCAGCGGCCCGCCGGGCGGCAGCACGAGGAGCAGGCCGATCCGGTGGACCGCCGCAGCGACGGCTTCGAGGTCGACGGCCAGCGTGTGCCGGTCGGCGGCCTCCTGCGGCAGCCGGAGCCAGCCGGGGGCCGGGGTGCCCGGCCGGGCCAGCGCCCCGGGGCCCGCGAGGCGGCCCTGCTCGTCGGCCAGGGACGCCAGGGCGAGCACGGGTGTGCCCGCCGAGACCCTGACCTCGACCCTGTCGTGGGGCACGGGGTGGTTCTGCCCCCGGACCAGTTCGGCCGTCATCGTGCAGCCCCTCCCCCGTGCCTTCTTCTCTTGTCCGGTACCGCTCTTACAGGTGCGGCAGGATCGCCGGCATCAGGTCCTGGAAGGTCCGGCCGTTGGCCGGGTTGCCGAGGGCGGTCATCTGCCAGCCGCTGCCGGACCGGGACACCTTCGCCATGATCTGCGCGGTGTACTGGCCGCCGCCGTCGAGGGTGTAGCGGGCCAGCTCCTGGCCGTTGGTCTCGTCGACGATGCGGCAGAAGGCATTCTGCACTTCCTGGAAGGTCTGGCCGGTGAACGAGTTCACCGTGAAGACGATCGTGTCGATGTGGACCGGGACCCGCTGGAGGTCGACGAGGATGGCCTCGTCGTCCCCGCCCTGGCCCACGCCGCCGACCAGGTTGTCGCCGGTGTGGCGGACCGAGCCGTCGTCGCTCTGCAGGTGCCGGAAGAACACCACGTCCACCGGCTGCTTGTCGGCGAAGAGCACCGCCGACGCGTCGAGGTCGATCTCCCGCGTCCGCGAGCCGAACAGCCCGCGGCGCTTGGCCGCCTGCCAGCCGAGGCCCATCCGGACCGCGGTCAGCGTGCCGCCGTCCGTCTTCTGCAGACTGATGGCCTGACCCTTGGTCATGTTGACCGTCACGCGCGTTCCCCTCTCCATAGCCCGCCCCTAAAGGCCCGCAGCGTGCACCTGCGGCGTTTCCACACCCTACTGACCGCCCCGGGGTCAGGCGAGGCCCGCTTCCCTCATCTGGCGAAGCTCCTTCTTCAGCTCGCCCACCTCGTCCCTGATCCGGGCCGCCACCTCGAACTGGAGCTCGGCGGCCGCCCCCCGCATCCGCTCGGTCATCTGCTCGATGAGCGCGGCCAGCTCGGCGGCGGGCCGGTCGGTCGGCGCGACGGCCGCGGCGCCCTTGGCCGTCTTGCCGCCCTTCCCCTTGGCCGGGGCCGCGGCCTTGCCGCCGAGCGCGGGGACCGGCGCCTTCGCGCCCTTGCCGTCCTTGGCCTGCCGGTAGCCGGTGCCGAGCAGCTCCTCGGTGTCCAGCTCCTCGCGGGCGATGGTGGCGACGATGTCGTTGATCTTCTTGCGCAGCGGCTGCGGGTCGATCCCGTTGGCCGTGTTGTAGGCGATCTGCTTCTCGCGGCGCCGGTTGGTCTCCTCGATGGCCTTCTCCATCGCCGGGGTCATCTTGTCCGCGTACATGTGGACCTGGCCGGAGACGTTGCGGGCGGCTCGGCCGATGGTCTGGATGAGGGAGGTCCCCGAGCGCAGGAAGCCCTCCTTGTCGGCGTCGAGGATCGCGACGAGCGACACCTCGGGCAGGTCGAGGCCCTCGCGCAGCAGGTTGATGCCGACCAGGACGTCGTACTCGCCGGCCCGCAGCTCGCGCAGCAGCTCGATGCGGCGCAGGGTGTCGACGTCGCTGTGCAGGTATCGGACCTGGATGTCCAGTTCCAGGAAGTAGTCCGTGAGGTCCTCGGCCATCTTCTTGGTGAGGGTGGTGACCAGGACCCGCTCGTCCTTCTCCACGCGGCTGCGGATCTCGTGCACGAGGTCGTCGATCTGGCCCTCGGTGGGCTTGACCACGACCTCGGGGTCGACGAGGCCGGTGGGGCGGATGATCTGCTCGACGAAGCCGTCGCCGCGCGAGAGCTCGTACTTGCCGGGGGTGGCCGACAGGTAGACGGTCTGGCCGATGCGCTCCTGGAACTCCTCCCACTTCAGCGGCCGGTTGTCGAGTGCGGACGGCAGCCGGAAGCCGTGGTCGACCAGGGTCCGCTTGCGCGAGGCGTCGCCCTCGTACATGGCGCCGATCTGCGGCACGGTGACGTGCGACTCGTCGATGACGAGGAGGAAGTCCTCGGGGAAGTAGTCGATGAGGGTGTTGGGCGCCGAGCCGCGCTCGCGGTCGTCCATGTGCAGGGAGTAGTTCTCGATGCCGGAGCAGGAGCCGATCTGGCGCATCATCTCCAGGTCGTAGGTGGTGCGCATGCGCAGCCGCTGGGCCTCCAGCATCTTGCCCTGCTTCTCCAGCTCCGCGAGCCGCTCGGCGAGCTCGGCCTCGATGCCGGTGATCGCCTTCTCCATGCGCTCGGGACCGGCGACGTAGTGGCTGGCGGGGAAGACGTAGAGCTCGCGGTCCTCGCTGATGACCTCGCCGGTCAGCGGGTGCAGGGTGGACAGCGCCTCGATCTCGTCGCCGAACATCTCGATGCGGACGGCCAGTTCCTCGTAGACCGGGAAGATCTCGATGGTGTCGCCGCGCACCCGGAAGGTGCCGCGCGTGAAGGCCAGGTCGTTGCGCGTGTACTGGATGTCGACGAAGCGGCGCAGCAGCTGGTCCCGGTCGATCTCCTCGCCCACCTTGAGGGGGACCATCCGGTCCACGTACTCCTGCGGGGTGCCGAGGCCGTAGATGCAGGACACGGAGGCGACGACGATCACGTCGCGCCGGGTCAGCAGCGAGTTGGTCGCGGAGTGGCGCAGCCGCTCCACCTCCTCGTTGATCGAGGAGTCCTTCTCGATGTAGGTGTCCGACTGCGGTACGTAGGCCTCGGGCTGGTAGTAGTCGTAGTAGGAGACGAAGTACTCGACGGCGTTGTTCGGCAGGAGCTCGCGGAACTCGTTCGCCAGCTGTGCGGCCAGCGTCTTGTTCGGCGCCATCACCAGCGTGGGGCGCTGGAGCTTCTCGATCATCCACGCCGTGGTGGCGGACTTGCCCGTGCCGGTCGCACCGAGCAGTACGACGTCCTTCTCACCTGCGCGGATGCGCTTCTCCAGCTCGGCGATGGCCGCCGGCTGGTCACCGCTGGGCTGGTACGGGCTGACGACCTCAAAGGGTGCCACCGTGCGTTCGATCTTCGATACGGGCCGCATGAGTCCACCGTACGACCCCGCACTGACACTCACTCCCTTCCGCGGGGCCGCGGGGCCCCGGCACAGGTCCGGCGGGCGGAGCGGATCTCCTCCTTTCCGGTCCGTTTGTCGTAGTTCGGTGGCGTCCCGGTGATCTTCGCGCCGATGATCGCCGTGAACGCTCCACCGTGAAGTGCACCGCCGCAACGGCTCCCGCTCCGTACCCGTCTGACGCAGGACCAGGGCTCACGACCCGAGGAGAGACCACATGTACGTCCGACCCGCCACCGCGGCAGCCGCCGCGATCCTGGGTTTCGCCCTCACGGTGCTGGGCGGGACGGCCTCCCCGGCCGCCACCGGCCCCCGCTCCCCCGACGGCACGAGCGGGGTCCTGGGCCCCGTCGTCTACGCCCACCGGGGGGCTTCCGCGTACGCCCCGGAGAACACCCTCGAATCGATCGACCTGGCCGGGCGGCTGGGCTTCGACTGGGTCGAGAACGACGTCCAGCGGACCAAGGACGGCGAGCTGGTGGTGGTCCACGACGACACCCTCGCCCGCACCACGGACGCCGAGCAGGTCTACCCCGGCCGGTCGCCCTGGCGGGTCAAGGACTTCACGGCGGCGGAGATCGGGCGGCTGGACGCGGGCAGCTGGTTCTCACCGCGCTTCACGGGCGCCCGGGTACCGACGCTGCGCGAGTACATGGAGCGGGTCCAGGAGAACCGGCAGAAGCTGCTGCTGGAGATCAAGAAGCCGGAGCTCTACCCCGGGATCGAGGGGGAGACGCTGCGGCTCCTGGACGAGCTGGGCTGGCTCGACGAGGACCACGTCTCGCGCCGCCTCGTGGTGCAGAGCTTCAGCGCCGGCTCGGTGCGGATCGTGCACGGCCTGCGCCCCGACCTGGTGACGGCCTTCCTGGGCACCCCGGCGGTGGCCGACCTGCCCCGCTACGCGGAGTTCACGGACCGGATCAACCCGTGGCACACGACGATCTCGGCGGACTGGGTGACGGCGGTGCACGGCCTGCTGGGGGCCCACGGCAAGGCCATGGAGGTGGACACCTGGATCGTGGACGACGCCGCCACCGCCCGCAAGGTCCGGGACATGGGCGTGGACGGGATCATCACGAACGCACCCGATGTGGTGCAGAACGCCGTGATCGGCTTCTGAGGCCGGAGCGGGGGCGGGGCGCGGGTCCGGAAGCCGTCCGCGGTGTCGGTGGCGGGCCGTACCGTGGAGGCGTGGACAGCACCGAGCGGCCCCGCGGGCCGCACCTCGAATGGACCGTCGTCCCCAGTGACATCGGCCCCCTGCTCCTGGCCGCGACCCCCGAGGGTCTGGTCCGGGTCGAGTTCCACGCGCGCCCGGACCGGGCCGGCCGGATGATCGGCTCGCTGGTCTCCCGGCTCGGCGCCGACGCGTGGCGGCCGGACCCGGGCCAGGAGGTGCTGCTCGCCGAGCCCATACGCCAGCTGGCGGCGTACTTCGCCGGTTCGCTGCGGCGCTTCGAGCTGCCGCTGGACTGGCGGCTGAGTTCCGGCTTCAACCGCCAGGTGCTGCTGGAGCTCGACCGCTCGGTGCCGTACGGGTCGGTCGTCGGGTACGGGGAGCTGGCCGCCCGCGTCGGACAGCCGGGGGCGGCCCAGGCCGTGGGCAACGCCATGGGCTCGAACCCGCTGCCCGTGGTCGTGGCCTGCCACCGCGTGGTGGAGAACGACGGCGGGATCGGGGGTTTCGGCGGCGGGGTGGAGACCAAGCGGATCCTGCTCGCACTGGAGGGCGTGCTCCCGCAGCCCCTCTTCTGACCTGCGGATTCCGGCGCTGCCGTGACAGCGGGTGGCCGCGGGACCCCGGGCCGCGATACCCGGTTCCCCCGCGCGGCCGACGGTGGGAAACTGCCGCCGTGACCACTCCCGCCGCTCCAGGCCCCGTCCCGTCCGGTCCCACCGAACCCCCCGCGACGGGGGTGGCCGGCGTGAGCACCTCCCCCGGCACCTCCCCCGACACGGCCGCCGGCACCACCGGCGCGGCCGCGCCGGTCCTCGCCGCCGACCTGCCCCGGCTCCAGCGCCGGACCTCCGCCGTCCTGATGGCCAGCCAGATCCTGGGCGGCCTGGGCGTGCCGATCAGCATCGCCCTGGCCCCCGTACTGGCCACCGAGATCAGCGGCACCGAGGCCCTGTCCGGCCTCGCGTCCACCGCCGCGGTGATCGGCACCGCCCTGGTCTCGCTGCCGCTCGCCGCCCTGATGACCGCGCGCGGACGCCGGCCGGGGCTCGTGGTGGCGTACGCCATCGGCACGCTCGGCGCGGCCCTGGTGGTCCTGGCCGCCTCGGTCGGGAACTTCCCCCTGCTGATGCTCGGCATGGCCGCCTTCGGCGCGGCCTCCTCCGCCAACCTCCAGGCCCGCTTCGCCGCCGCCGACCTCGCCCCGCCCGACCGCCGGGCCCGCGCGATCTCGCTCGTCGTCTGGTCCTCCACCCTGGGCGCGGTGCTCGGGCCCAACCTCTCCGCCCCCGCCAGCGACAGCTTCGCCGGCACCTCCATACCGCAGACGGCGGGACCCTTCGTATGGGCCGGCGCCGTCTTCGTCCTCACCGGCACGCTGATCGCCGTGTTCCTGCGGCCGGACCCGCTGCTGACCGCCCGGGCCCTCGCCGGGCCCGGCGAGCAGTCCCGTCAGGCCCGGTCGCTGCGCGCGGGCATGGCCGCCGTCAAGGCCTCGCCGCGGGCCAGGCTCGCACTGCTCACCGTCGCCGTGTCCCACACCGTCATGGTCTCGATCATGGTGATGACCCCGATGGACCTCGGCCACCACGGTGCCGGCCTGCGCCTCGTCGGCCTGGTGATCAGCGGCCACATCGCGGGCATGTTCGCCTTCTCCCCCGTCATGGGCTGGCTCGCCGACCGCCTCGGCCGGCTGTCCGTGATCGGGCTCGCGGCCGGGCTGCTCTGCATCGCCGCCCTGCTCGCCGGCACGGCCCACGGGAACCACGCCCAGAGCGCGGCCGGCCTCTTCCTGCTCGGGCTCGGCTGGTCCGCCGGAATGGTCTCCGGCTCGGCGCTGCTGACCGACTCGGTGCCCCAGGCCGCACGGGCCGCCGTACAGGGCCTGAGCGACCTCACGATGAACACCGCCGCGGGGGTCGGCGGGGCCGCCGCAGGGCTGGTCATGTCCCAGGCCGGCTACGGCTGGCTCAACGCGATCGGGGCCGCGCTGCTCCTGCCCATGGCGGCGCTGGCCCTGTTCACCGCCCGGCGGCACCCCGCGCCCGGGAAGGCAGGACTCAGCAGTTGATGTGGTAGGCCTTGCGCAGCGTCTCGTGGACCGTCCAGGTGGTCCGGTCGCCCTCGCGCAGCACACAGGCCGAGCCGGGGCCCACCTCGAACGTCGCCCCGCCCTCGACCTCGATGGTGGCGCGGCCGCTGACCACCACGAACAGTTCGTCGGCCTCGGTGTCGGTGACCACCCCGGGGGTGATCTGCCAGATCCCCCGGATCTGCGAACCGTCCGCCGACTCCCACAGGACCCTGCCGGTCACGACCGGCGTGCCCGAGACGATCTGCGCGGGATCGAGCTCCTCGGCCTCCAGCTCGGCGTCGGGGACGTCCGCGACGGACACGGCGAAGGAAGCGGGGGCGCTGTGGTCACTGGTGCTCATGGTGCGTCAGCCTAGGACCGCCGCCCCCGCCCACGGGGTGACCACAGCGTCCAGCGCGGGCGCGTCCGACACGTCATTCCGTCGAGCGCGTCCGCGCCACCGGCCGTCGCGCGCCGAGCACGGGCTGGTGGAAGCCGGTGTCCGCGGCGGGGTGCCAGACGGGCTCGCCGAAGCCCGCCTGCCGCACGTACCGCGCCGTCTCCTCCTCGGGCAGCGCCCAGTACGTGGCGGTCGACGTCTTCGTGTTCCAGCTCTCGCCGGACGGCAGCAGCTGGAAGAGCTCCACGTCGTAGCGCTCGCCGTCGGGGTGCCAGTGCCACAGCTGGAAGGTGACGGTCCGCCCCTCCGGCCCGGTCCGCACGTACGGGGCCTGGCTCGCCGGGCGGGTCCGGCGCAGCTCGCCGTACGGGCGGGTGGAGAGCAGCAGCAGCCCGCCGGGCCGCAGCACCCGGCGGCTTTCGGCCAGCGCGGCGCCCACGTCCTCGGCGGTCAGCAGGTGCGGGAGCGCGTTGTCGGCGCACACGACGGCGTCGAAGGAGGCGTCGGGGAAGGGCAGCGCGCGCATGTCGGCGGCCACGACCGGCAGCGCCAGACCGCGGGCGGCCGCCTCGCGGGCGGCGCGGGCCGCGGCGAGGGGGCTGAGGTCGGTGCCGGTGACCCGGTGGCCCAGGCCCGCCAGGCCCAGTGCCTGGGTGCCGATCCCGCACGCGCTGTCGAGCACGGTGTGCGGCCCCGGGCCGAGCGAGGCCTTGAGCAGGGCGTCCAGAGCACGGCCCTGGCGGGCGATGCTCGCGTCCCAGTCCGCGTACATGAGGTCGTAGCGCGGGGCGAGTTCGTCGTAGAAGGTCCGGGTGTCCATCCGGGCACGCTACTCGGACAGGTTCGCGCCGGAGCGGGAAGGGCGAGTTTGGGGGCGTGAATCCCGTGCCAGGGATGGGGACATGCCACAGCACAGAGCATCCGAGATCCCGGTCCTGTCGGAAGAGGTGCGCGAGGCGCTCGCCGCCCGCCGGCCCGTCGTCGCCCTGGAGTCGACGATCATCGCGCACGGCCTGCCGCGCCCCCGCAACCTGGAGGTGGGGCTGGAACTGGAGGAGCTGGTCCGGGCGGAGGGCGCGGTACCGGCGACCGTCGCCGTGCTGGACGGGGTCCCCAGGGCGGGCCTCGACAAGGCCGCGCTGGAGCGGATCGCCGCCGGCGAGGGGGTGCGCAAGCTGGGCCACCGGGACCTCGCGCCCGCCCTCGCGGCGGGGGCGACCGGGGCGACGACGGTGTCGGCGACGGCCTTCCTGGCCGCGCGGGCGGGGCTGCGGGTCTTCGCCACGGGCGGGCTGGGCGGCGTACACCGGGAGTGGACGCTCTCGCAGGACGAGTCGGCGGACCTGTCGCTGCTCGCCCGGACCCGGATCACGGTCGTGTGCGCGGGGGTGAAGTCGATCCTGGACGTGCCGGCCACGCTCCAGCGCCTGGAAACGCTCGGGGTCGGCGTCGTCGGCTACCGGACGAAGCGCTTCCCCGGCTTCTACCTGGCCGACTCGGGAGAGCCAGTCGACTGGACGGTGGAGGGGCCGGAGGAGGTCGCGGCGGTGATGGCCGCTCAGGACGCCGTCGGCGGACCGGAGTCGGCGCTGCTGGTCGCCAACCCGGTGGCGGAGGCGGACCAGCTGGATCCGGCGCTGCACGACCGGGTCCTGTCCGAGGCCCTGGCCGAGTGCCGGGAGCGCGGCATCACGGGGCAGGCGGTGACGCCGTTCCTGCTGGGGTTCCTGGTGCGCGCGACGGGTGGTGCCTCGCTGGAGGCGAACCTGGCGGCGGTACGCGGCAACGTGCGGCTCGGCGCCCGGATCGCCGGGGCCTGGGCGGCCCGCGCATGACGGCGGCGCCGGCGGGTGCGCCGCCGGGGGCACCGCCCGGGGCACCTCCGGGTGCGCTGCTGGTGGTCGGCGACGTGGTGACGGACGTGGTGGCGGTGCACCGCGAGCCCCTGGCCCCGGCCACCGACACCGCCGCCCGCATCCGCACCCTCCCCGGCGGGGCCGGGGCCAACGCGGCCTGCTGGGCGGCCCGTACGGGCACCGTGGAGGTGCGCCTGCTCGCGCGGGTGGGCTCCGAGTCGGCCCGCTGGCACGAGCGGGCGCTGGTCGACGCGGGGGTGCGGCCCCGGCTGGTGGTGGACCCGGCGGAGCCGACCGGGACGGTGGTGGCGCTGGTCGGCGAGGACGCGGAGCGCACCTTCCTGACCGACAGCGGGGCCTCGCTGCGGCTGTGCCCGGCCGACTGGGTGCCCGCGCTGCTGGACGGTGCCGGGCACCTGCACCTGTCGGGCTACCTGTTCTTCTCGGAGAGCAGCCGGGAGCTGGCCCTGGTCGCGCTGCGGGCCGCCCGGACGCGCGGGGTGCCCGTGAGCGTCGACCCCGCGTCGGCGGGGTTCCTGGCCGAGCTGGGCCCCGAACGCTTCCTGGCCGCCGTGGCGGGGGCCGGCGTACTCCTGCCGAACGAGGACGAGGCCCGGCTGCTGGCGGGCGTACGGGAGCCGGCCCGGGCGGCGGAGGAGCTCAGCCGGCGGGTGCCGCTGGTGGTGGTCACCCGGGGCTCGGGCGGAGCGCTCGTCGCCGAGGGCGGCCGGATCACCGCCGAGGTCGAGGCGGAGCCGGCCGAAGCGGTGGACACCACGGGGGCCGGGGACGCCTTCGCGGGCGGCTTCCTGGCGGCCCGCCTCTCCGGGGCCACCCCGGGGGATTCCGCCCGGGCCGGCTGCCGCGCGGCAGCCGCCGCGGTGACCCGCATGGGCGGCCGCCCGCCCTTTTGACGCGCCGCTCGCACGGCTCGGCGCCGGGGCGCCTTACCGGCTTCGCGCCGCTGCGCGGACTCCGTCCGGCGGCCTGCCGGGCGGGCCGCTTCCGCTGGTCGAGGCCGGTGGCGCGTCTGCGGGTCGGCGCTACCGCGCCCGCGCCTCAAACGCCGGCGGGGCTGGGGTTGCCGACCCGGGCCGGCAAATTCCAGCCTCGCCGGCGTTTGAGGCGCTGGGGGCACCTCCCAGCGGTAGCTGGGGGAGGGTCTGGGGGCGGAGCCCCCAGGGGGTCCGGGGCGCAGCCCCGGGGAACGGGCGAAGGGTGGGGCGGGGAGCAGCCCGCGCAGCGGCGCACCCGCCCGCACCCGGCACGGCACGGCTACCTCCGGCGGAGGCCGGTCCAGGCGGGGTGGCGGGGGTCGTCCGCGCGGATGAGGACGTCGGCCGTCGCGGCCGGGTCGGTGTCCCGGGCGTAGCGGGCGAACGCCGGGAGGGTCCACCGCTCGGACTCCGGCGTACGACGGCCCAGCGCCCCCGCCGAGAGGCTGACGTGCACGCTCAGGTCGAACGGGAACCAGTGCCCCAGCAGCAGCGGCCCGTGCACGACCACCACCCCGCCCGGCGGGAGTTCGGTGTACGGGCTGCGGGTGGCCCGGTCGGTGACGGGGTCCCACAGGTCGGGCAGTACCCGCCCGCTGCCGCCGGGGTCCGTCGGACCGAACACCTCGCGCCACAGCGCACCCGTGTCGTACCAGCCCGCGAGGTACGCGTCCACGTCCTCCCGCCCGTACTCGAACCGCAGCGACGCCGGCCGCAGGAACCCCCCGGCGGCCACCACCAGCACCGGCCGCCCGCGCGAGCGCAGCGCCCCGGCCAGTTCCTCCGCCAGGACCCCGGTGTCGGCCGCCGGCGCCCCGTCGATGCCCACCCGTTGCCAGGTGTCGCCCCCTCCGGGCGCGTCGAGGTGGCCGGCGAGCCGCTCGGCCATCCGCTGCCAGGTGATCGCTTCCAGCTTCACGAGCCCATTGTCAGTGGTGCGCCCTAACGTTTTTCACGAGGGATCACCGGTGGAAAGGAGCCGGCGGCCCTGCTCTTGGGGAGGGGTCTGTCATGGCTCGGGAGACGACGTATCTGGAGCTGTCGCAGGAGAACGGCGCGGCGCACAAGTTCTACGAGGTGACCCTGGACGGCACCGCCGTCTCGGTGCGCTACGGGCGCATCGGCGCGGCCGGACAGTTGCAGAGCTCCTCGTTCCCGACGGCCGAGAAGGCCCGGGCGGCCGCCGCCAAGAAGATCGGCGAGAAGGTCCGCAAGGGGTACGCGCCGGCGGTGCGGGGGGCGCGTGCCGCCCGCTCGGTGACGCGCCGGCAGGTGGCCTCGGCGCCGTCCACGGCCCGCGCGGTGGCGCCGGTGCTGTGGCGCTTCCGCACCGGCTCCTCGGCCTTCGGCATCCACGTGGACGAGGACCGCTGCTGGGTGGGCAACCAGGCGGGGGACGTCTACACGGTGAGCCACGGCGGCGAGGTGCTGGCCCGCTACTCCCTGCCGGACGGGGTGAAGTGCCTGGTGGCGGACGAGTTCTGGATATACGCGGGCTGTGACGACGGTACGGTGTACGACCTGTCGTCGAAGGTGCCGTTCGGGGCGTACGGAATAGCCGCGGACGTGGACATCTACTGGCTCGACATCCACGAGGGCGTGCTCAACGTCTCCGACGCCAATGGCGGTCTGACGGTCATCGACCACGAGGACGAGCACCAGTGGTCGCGGAAGTCCTCCGGTACCGGCGCCTGGATGGTCCGGGCTGACGAGCGGGCCGTCTACCACGGGCACAGCGCCGGTGTGACGGCCTACGCGGCCGACGGCACCGGCCAGTTGTGGCACACCGCGACGCCCGGCGGGGTGCTGTTCGGCTGGCAGGAGGAGCACGCGGTGTACGCGGGCACGGTGCGCAACACCGTGCAGCGCCTGTCGAAGGCGACGGGCCGGGTCGAGGCCTCGTACCCGTGTGACTCGGCGGTGTACTCGTGCGCGACCTCTCCGGACGGCCGGCACGTCTTCGCCGGCGACTCCTCCTCCTCGGTGTACTGCTTCGACGCGGACGGGCGCCGGCTGTGGAAGCTGGGTACGGGCGGGGGTTCCGCCCTGTCGATGCAGTACCTGGACGAGCGGCTGTACCTGGTCACCACGGACGGGTCGCTGGTGTGCGTGGACGCGAGCGAGGCGGCGATCGCCGCGGCCCAGCAGGGTTCCGTCCCGACCGCGGTGGACGTGAAGTCGGCGGCCGCGCTGCCGGTGTTCACCCCGGCGGCTTCCGCCTCGGCGGTGGCGACGGTCTCCGTGGCCTCGGTGCCGGCCGGCGGTGTGGTGGTGGAGTGCGTCCAGCAGGGCGGGCGGATGCGGGTGCAGGTGATCTCGGAGGGCTTCGAGCACGGCTGGAACGTGCAGTTCCCGCGCGGGATCCGGGAGGCGGGCGCCCGGTACGTGGTGGACGGCCTGCACGCGGCGAGCGGGGGCTTCTACCGGGTGCGCGGGGAGATACGCCGGCTGGTCTGAGCGGCGCACCGGGGGTCCTCGGGGCAGAGGCAGGGCACGGTGCCCCGCGGGGGCGGGGCGGCCACCGACCAGGGGTCGTCCTCGGCGAGGGCGCAGGTTATCTGGAGGACGACGGGCCGGGTCCCGAGGTTGCGGCCGAGGTGTACGTTGCCGGCGCCGGCGGGTTCGACGAAGGTGGCCCCGGCCGGGTGCACCTCCACGGTGCCGTCGGACAGGATGCGGGTCAGGGTCCCTGACTTGACCACCGCCATCAGGGGGACGTGGTGGTAGTGCCATCCCGTGCAGCCGCCGGGGGCTATGACGACCTCCCGGCCCGTAAGGCCCGAGGGCGCCGTCTCCCTCGCCGCTCCCGCGGCTCTCGGGCGCCGTACCGTCGCCTGCCGTCCACCCATGTGCTCCTCCTTGCCAGGGGCTCACGGTAGACGGACCTCATGACTTCCGGTCGGATTTTACGAAAGACCAACAACCCTTCCGCGGCAGGTGATATGGGGGCCGACGGGCGGTATCACAACGGCATGAGCCTCGTCGTCTTCGAGTCACAGAAGCCGATCCACTGCGCCGCGTGCCGGCGGGGACCGCTGCGGCACCTCGTCCGCGAATCCGGCGTGCCCCGCTGCCTTGACTGCGCCGACCTCGGCCATCTCGTCTACCTGCCGCGCGGTGACGCGGCGCTCACCCGGCGGGCCCGGGAGGGCAGTTCGCTGCACGCCGTCGTGGTGCGCCGGCACAGGGGCCGCCGCCGCTACGAACGCCAGGGGCTGCTGGTGGAGGACGCCGCGCTGGCCCGCGCCGAGCGCTCCTGCCTCGCCGACGCCGATGCCCGGGCCCGCCGCCGGGAGCGGGACCGGCTCCGCCGCGCGGCCGAGGACGTCCGGTTCACCGCGGCCTTCGCGGCCGAGATCCGGCGGCTGTTCCCCGGCTGCCCGGCCGACCGCGCCCAGGCGATCGCCGCCCACGCCTCGGTGCGCGGCAGCGGCCGGGTCGGGCGTACCGCCGCCGGCCGGGCGCTCGACGAACAGGCGGTGTCGGTCGCGGTACGGGCCGCGGTGCGGCACACCGACACCGAGTACGACGCGCTGCTGATGGCGGGGGTGCCCCGGTTCGCGGCCCGGGCCCGGCTGGCGGCGCGGATCGACGCGATCCTCGACGGCTGGCGTGCGGGGGCCGTCAGTTGAGGCGGAAGCGGCGGTAGAGGAGCACCCCGCCGAGCAGCAGGGCGCCGCTGCCGGGCACCAGGTAGCCGAGCCCGTCGGAGCCGGTGCGGGCCAGGGCCGAGGGGTCCCGCGGCGGTGCCGGCGGAGTGGGCGGGGCGGGCGGGGTCACCGGCCGCTGGGCGACCGGCGGCTGCACGGCGGGCGGCTGCACGGCGGGCGGCTGCGCCGGCTTGCCGCCGGTCGGGGGCTCGCCGTTCACGGAGGTGTTCCCGTGGGAGCCGTTGCCGACGCCTACGACGTTCACCGAGTTGCCGCTGACGTTCAGCGGGAGATCCACGGGGAGCTGGACGCCGTTGCCGGACAGCAGCCCGGGGGAAGCCTTTCCGCTCCCCTCGGCACTCGCCCCTCCCCCGTGGCCGCCGGACCCGGGTTTCGAGGGACGGGAGGGCCGGGGGTCCGGATTGCCCCCGCCCGAGGCGGTGTTGGTACAGCGGTTGCCGGCGGCGGAGTTCAGTACGCCGACCACGCTCACGGTGTTCCCGCACACGTTCACCGGGGTGTGCACGGGCAGCTGCACCAGGTTCCCGGAGAGCAGCCCCGGGGAGCTCTCGGTCTGCCCGCCCGCTTCGGCATCGGCGTACGCGAAGCCGCCCACCCCCGCGACCGCCAGTCCGCCACCCGCGACCATCGCCGCGATCAAGCCATTCCGACGACTGTGACGCATCAGATTTCCTGCCTTCCGGAGGGTTTCAGGGCATCGAGCCCGCACCCGAAACAACGCGGTAGACCCGTTCGGGTTATAGAGCCGGTAGGCATTTCACTCCATCGTGTACTGGGTAGTGCCTACTCCATGACTGAACGACCGCTCCTGCTCCTCGACGTGGACGGCCCGCTCAACCCGTTCCGGTCCCTCTTCGCAGGTCTGCGCGGCTACACGAGCCACCGGATGCGCCCGGACGTCTGGCTCTCCTACCGCGACCCGGAGTCCCGCAAGGCCCGGCGCGGTGTCCGGGTGCGCCTCCATCCCTCCCACGGCGCCCGCCTCCAGGCCCTGCCCTTCGAGCTGGCCTGGGCCACCGCCTGGACGCACCAGGCCAACACCCTGATCGCCCCGCACATCGGGCTCCCCGCCGACCTGCCCGTGGTGGAGTGGCCGGAGCTCTTCGCCCGCGACCCCGACGGCCTCTCCTGGAAGACCCGCCCGCTGCTCGACTGGGCGGCCGGCCGGCCCTTCGCCTGGGTCGACGACATGATCACCGCGCAGGACCGGGCCTGGGTCAGCGCCCACCACCCGGCGCCGAGCCTCCTGCTGCGCATCCATCCCCGCCACGGCCTGCGCGACCGGGACTTCGCGGCCCTCTCCGCGTGGGCGGGCGAGGTCAGCGCAGCAGGGCGGTGACCGGATCGGGGGACGGAGTGGCGGTGGGCCACCAGTCGTCGGCGTCCGGGCGGGACTCGTAGGCGTACCAGAGGCCCTCGCGGCTCAGGCGGAGCTGGCGGGTGCGGGCGGTGAGCCGGTTGCGCTCGGGACGGAAGGGTCCCTGGCCGGCGGCGAGCAGGGCGGGCCGGGCCCGGTCGAAGGGCCCGGCCGGGGGGTCCCAGGGCTCGTCGAGCACCGTCAGCGCGGGCAGGCCCCCCTGCCGCCAGGCCGCGGCGGCGCGGGCCAGGTCCGTGGTGCTGCGGCCGGTGGCGCGGGCCAGGTCCCGGTACAGGGTGCGGGCGGTGCCGGTGAGGCCCGAGGTGGGGTGTGCGGAGGCCAGCCGGACGGCGTCCTGCCAGAGGGTGAGCCCGCCGACGGGGTCCTCGGCCGTGGCGAGCAGGGCCAGCGCGCGGGCGGCCGCGTCGGTGGCGAGCTGCTCCAGCGCCAGCGGATCGGGCGCGGCCGGATCGGCGGGGTAGGCGGGCGGCGGGCCCGCGACGGCGGGTGCGGCGAGCGGGGCCGGCAGCAGGGGCAGGCCGGTGCGGGCGAGCGCGGCCCGGGCCGGGACACCGGGGAAGTCCGCCTCGGCGTCGGGCCGTTCGCGCGCCGCGTGGGCGGCGCTGCGCCGGCCCAGCTCGTCGAGGAGCTCGCGCTCACCGCGGCCGCGCAGGAGCAGCAGGACGAAGGGGTCGGCGTCCAGGAGCCGGGCCGCCCGGTAGCAGAGGGCCGCCGCGTGCTTGCAGGGCGGCAGCACCGTGTCGGGGCAGGAACAGCGCGCGGCGAGCTCGCCCGCGCCGGGCAGCACGGTCTCCGCGAGGGACTGCGGGACCTCCCGCTCCAGCAGCGCGGCGAGGGCCGAGGGGTCGGCGGCCAGTGCCTCCAGCAGTGCCGACCACTCGGCGTCCGCGAAGGCGGGCAGGGTCAGCTCGGTGCGGTAGGGGCGGGCCCGGCTGCCCCGGACGTAGGCCACGATCCGGCCGGGGGTGACCGTGACCGCGTCGACATGGCCTTCGGCGGCGTACGCGTGCCCGCGCCGCAGGCGGGCCGCGTCCTGCGCGCGCTCCTCCAGCGCGGCCACCCAGGCCCGGCCCCACCAGGTCGCGGCCTCCACCCCGGCGGGCACGGTCTCGAAGGTGCGGCGGCGGTCGTCCCGCGCGGTGATCACGCCGGCCTCCGCAGGGAGACGAGATCGGCCAGCTCGCGGTCCGTCAGCTCGGTCAGCGCGGCCTCGCCGGAGCCGAGTACGGCATCGGCCAGCGCCCGCTTGGCCTCCAGCAGTTCGGCGATGCGGTCCTCGACGGTGCCCTCGGCGATGATGCGGTGGACCTGGACGGGCTGGGTCTGGCCGATGCGGTAGGCCCGGTCGGTGGCCTGCTCCTCGACGGCCGGGTTCCACCAGCGGTCGTAGTGGATCACGTGTCCGGCGCGGGTGAGGTTGAGGCCCGTGCCCGCGGCCTTGAGGGACAGCAGGAAGACGGGGACCTCACCGGACTGGAAGCGGTCGACGAGCTCCTCGCGGCGGGGCACGGGCGTACCGCCGTGCAGGAGCTGCGAGGGGATGCCCCGGGAGGCGAGGTGCCGCTCCAGGATCCGGGCCATGGTCACGTACTGGGTGAAGACCAGGACCGAGCCGTCCTCGGCCAGGATCGTGTCCAGCAGCTCGTCCAGCAGGGCGAGTTTGCCCGAGCGGTGCGCGAGGCGGGGCTCCGCCTGCTTCGGCCCGGCTTCCTTCAGGAACTGCGCCGGGTGGTTGCAGATCTGCTTGAGCGAGGCCAGCAGTTTCATGATCATGCCGCGCCGCTCGATGCCCTCGCTGCCCTCGATCACGGCCATCGCCTCGTCCACCGCCGCCTGGTAGAGGGAGACCTGCTCGCGGGTCAGGGACACCGGATGGTCCGTCTCCGTCTTCGGGGGCAGCTCGGGGGCGATGCCGGGGTCGGACTTCTTGCGGCGCAGCAGGAACGGCCGGACCAGCGCGGCCAGCCGGGCCACCGCCGCCTCGTTGCCCCCGTCCTCCTCCTGCTGGTGCTCGACCGGGCGGGCGTGCCGGGCCCGGAAGGTGGTGAGCGGGCCCAGCAGCCCCGGTGTCGTCCAGTCGAGCAGCGCCCACAGCTCGGAGAGGTTGTTCTCGACGGGGGTGCCGGTGAGGGCCACCCGCGCCGGGGAGGGGATGGTGCGCAGCGCCTTCGCCGTCGCCGAGTGCGGGTTCTTGACGTGCTGGGCCTCGTCCGCGACGACCAGGCCCCAGCTCTGCTCGGCCAGCCGGGCGGCCGCCGCGCGCATGGTCCCGTACGTGGTGAGGACGAAACCGCCGGCCAGCCCGTCGAGGCTGCGGCCGGCGCCGTGGAAGCGGCGCACCGGGGTGCCGGGCGCGAACTTCTCGATCTCCCGCTGCCAGTTGCCCAGCAGCGACGCCGGGCAGACCACCAGCGTGGGCTCGGGCCGGTCCCGGTGCAGGTGCAGGGCGATCAGGGTGACCGTCTTGCCGAGGCCCATGTCGTCGGCGAGGCAGCCGCCCAGCCCGAGCGAGGTCATCAGGTCCAGCCAGGCCAGCCCGCGCAGCTGGTAGTCCCGCAGGGTCGCCTTCAGGGCCGCGGGCGCCGCGACCGGGGGCAGTTCCCCGGTGAGCCGGTCCCGCAGGGCGGCCAGCGCGCCCACGGGAACCGCCGGCACCGCCTCGCCGCCCACCTCGGCCGTGCCGGTGAGCACGGTGGCCAGCGCGTCCACCGGGTCCAGCAGGCCCAGCTCCCGCTTGCGCGCCTTGCGCACGAGCCCGGGATCGACCCGCACCCACTGGTCGCGCAGCCGCACCACGGGCCGGTGGGCCTGCGCGAGCGCGTCCATCTCCCCCGGGGTGAGCCGGTCCCCGCCGAGGGCCAGCTCCCAGGAGAAGGAGAACAGGGAGGCCGCGTCGAAGAAGGCGGTGCCGTCGGTCGCGGAACCGGGCGCGGCCGGCCGTACGACGGCGGTCGCCGAGAGCGTACGGGCCAGCTCGCGCGGCCAGCGCACCACTACTCCGGCCGCCGCCAGCCGGGTCGCGGCGGTGCCCAGCAGGTCCTCCAGCTCCGGGTCCGACAGGGCGAGGGCGTCCGGCACCGGCTGGTCGAGCAGGCGCAGCAGCGGCGGCCAGACCCTCGCCGCCCGGCGCAGCGCGAGCACGGCGTCGATCCGGGCGCGCGGGCCGAATCCGGCGGCCGCCGCCCCGGCCCACAGCAGCCCCGCGTCGGTGACCAGGGTCGGATCGGCCAGGCTGTGCACCTGGACCACGGCCGCTCCGGCGCGGCGGACGTCCTCCGGCTCGGCCTCGTCGAACAGGCGGAAGGAGGACAGGTCGAGCCGGAGCGAGATCCCCACCCCGGCATCGGCGCCGGCCGCGACCTGCGCGGCCCACTCCTGTATCCCCGGCACCCGCTGCGGCTCCCGGGCCGCGAACGGACGCCCGGAGGCGAAGGGCGCGGCGGGCGTGCGCGGCAGCACGTCGGCGACGGCGTCGAGAAACGCCCGGACCAGGGCTTCGGGCTCGGGCAGGGCCGTCGGGCGGCGTCCGGCGAGCGGGGTGGCGTACCCCTCGTACGGCAGGGCGGCCGCGACGGCGCGCAGGTACCCGACGTCCTCGGCGTCCAGCGGCCCGGCACGCCAGGCGTCGACCCCGTCGGCGGTGAGCCCGGGCAGCAGGCGGCCCCGCGCGGCGAGGGACAGCGCCTGCGTGGCGGCCGTGCCCCAGGCGCGGGTGGCGGGATGCGCGGCGGGGCTGCGGGCAGCCCGCACCAGCACGGGCAGCGCGGCGGCCACCGACAGCGCCACCGCGGGCACCGTACGCGTGCGGACGCCGTCCCCGTGCGGCCGGACCACCTGGAGCGGATGCGGGGTCCCCAGCTCGGGCGGCAGGTCCCCCTCCGGGCACCAGAACGCCACCCGCCCCTCCCGGGGTACGGCCGCGGGGAGGAACACTGCGGCGCGGCGCAGCAACGACGGCTGCGGCGGCGGCTGCGCGGTCACGGGGTCCCCCTCCCTGGTGCTCGGCTCCGCCCGGTCATGGCGGATCCACTGCCGCCGAGTCTAGGCGGCCCCACTGACAACCGGCGCTGACCTGCGCATACGCCGTACCGGTGCAGCGTCGGGGTGCTGGTGTGCAGCCGTTCCAGTGTCCCGGTTGCGCCGCAAACCGTGCTCCAACGCCCCGGACCGGGGAAGGCTGTTCGGGCAGTCGCACACCGACCGCACCGCGATCACGACCGCAAGCGCATCTCTTACCGGGAGACACCGTGTTCCGACGCACCGACACCGGCACCACCCGCACCCCGGCCCTCGTGGCCGCCGTCATCGCGGCGTCCGCCGCCCTCGCCCTCACCGCCTCCGGCACCGCCACCGCCGCCACCGCCCCCGGGTTCCTGAACGGCACCGACCTGCCCCCGCACCCCTCCTCCCCCTGGTACTCCGGCAAGATCACCAAGGGGCTGCCCGAGGACGCCCCCTTCTGTCTGGACGGGGCGCTTCCGGGGACCGGCAGCCGGCACCGCGCGTTCGGTACCGAGTTCGACACCGGCGCCGTCCAGATCTCCGTCCGCGCCGCCTCGGACGCCGCCGCCGCGAAGCTCGCCGCCGCCCTGGAACGCAAGGTCGCCGCCTGCGCCGCGGACTGGCTGCGCGCGAACCCGGGCGGCACCGCCTCCTGGCAGGACTACGGGAAGCTGGCCGTCGAGGAGGGCGCGCACGTCTACGGCGTCGGCGCCTCCATCCCGGAATCGGAGCCGGGCGTGCACCTGTACGGGATCGGACGCGACGGCTCCACCGTGACCGTCGTGAAGTGGGGCCAGATGGGCAACCTGCCCGACGCCCCCGTACCCGCCTTCAAGAAGACGACCACGACGGCCGTGAACAAGCTCAACCCCTGAAGCCCGGCCCCCGGGCCCGGCCCCCGGGTGGGACCATGGAACCGAGGCCTCCACCCGAGGTGAGGCGATGGCCATGCGTACCGGAAACGAGCCGGTGACCGCCCGCAGTCCGCTGCGGCTGCGGTTCTGGCTGAGCCTGTGGGGGCTGCTCTGGGCCGCCGCCGGGGCGGCCGCCTTCTCGCTGGCGGGCCGTCCCGGATGGGCGGCCGCCTGCGCGGCAGTCACGCTGGTGGCCGCCGTCGACCTGACCGTCGTCGTCCGGCACATCCACCAGGGCCCGCACTACCAGCCGGGCCCGGACGTCCCCCCGTACGAGCCTCCGCGCAAGCGCTAACTCTCGAAGCGGGCCGCCTCCAGGTACTCGGGCTGCGGATCGAGGGCGGCGGCGAGCCGGAAGTGGCGCCGGGCCCGCTCGGGGCGCCCGGCCCGCTCGTGGGTGCGGGCGAGCGCGAAGTGGGCGAAGGCGTTGTCGGGCTCCCGCTCCAGCACCAGCTCGAACTCCAGCTGTGCGGGCCGCAGCTGCGCCGCCGCGAAGAAGGCGCGGGCGCGAAGCAGCCGGGCCGCGGTGTTCTCGGGGTGCGCGGCTATGACGGAGTCGAGCAGCCGGACCGCGCCGCGCGGGTCCCGGGCGGCGAGGAGCTGCTCGGCGGCCCGGTAGTCGATGACGTGCGTCTCGGGGCTCGCGGAACCCGACGGCCCGGCGGGTCCGGATCCGGGGCCGGTGGACGACGGCGGCGGGGGCGTGGTGTCGGACACGTTGTCTTTCCTTCCCTCTACGGGCGCGTTCAACGCCCTCCGCCGATGCGGCTATTCCGCCGCGACGCGCGCGGTGAGCTCCTCCCAGACCTTGCGCACCTGGGGCTCCAGGGCCTCCAACGGCCCGTCGTTGTCGATCACGAGCGTGGCCACCGCCAGCCGCTGCTCCCGCGTGGCCTGGGCGGCCATCCGGGCGCGGGCCTCCTCCTCGGTCATCCCGCGCAGTGCGGTCAGCCGGGCCAGCTGCGTGCCGGGGGCCGCGTCCACGACCACGACGAGGTCGTACAGGGGCGCGAGGCCGTTCTCCGTGAGGAGCGGTACGTCGTGCACCACGATCGCGTCAGGTCCCGCCGCCTCCTCCAGCTCGGCGGACCGGGCCCCGACGAGCGGGTGCACGATGGCGTTGAGGGTCCGGAGCTTCGCCGGGTCGGTGAAGACGATCGCCCCCAGCTTGGGGCGGTCCAGCCGTCCGTCGGCGGTGAGCACGGAGTCCCCGAAGGCCTCCACCACGGCCGCGAGGCCGGGCGTGCCCGGCTCCACGACCTCCCGCGCGATCCGGTCGGCGTCGACGACGACCGCCCCGTACCCCGCCAGCAGCCGGGAGACCTCGCTCTTGCCGGCACCGATTCCGCCTGTCAGGCCCACTTTCAGCATGGTCAGCACCCTAGGCGGTGTCCCCCGCCCGAGGAACACCGCCCGAGGAACACCGCCCGAGGAACACAGGAGGGCGGGCGGGACGGCCCCGCTCCTACCCTTCGCCCTCGCGCTCCGCCAGGAACCGCTCGAACTCGCGGCCGATCTCGTCCGCCGACGGGATCTCGGCCGGCTCGGCGATCATGTTGCCCCGGGTCTCGGCCCCGGCGGCGGCGTCGTACTGGTGCTCCAGGCCCTGGACGAGGGTGACGAGCTCCTCGTCGCCCTCGCGGATCTGCCGGTCGATCTCCGTCTGCGTGCGGTGCGCCTCGGTGCGCAGGCCGTGCGCGACGGCCGGCAGGACCAGCCCGGTGGCGGCCGTGATGGCCTCCAGGGCGGTCAGTGCCGCGTCCGGGTAGGGGGAGCGGGCGACGTAGTGCGGGACGTGCGCGGCGACGCCGAGCACGTCGTGGCCGGCCTGGGCGAGGCGGAACTCGACCAGAGATTCCGCGCTGCCGGGCACCTGGGCCTCGTCGAAGGGGCTGCGGTGGCCGGGCATCAGGTCGGTCCGGTTGCCGTGCGGGGTGATGCCGACGGGCCGGGTGTGCGGAACGCCCATGGGGATGCCGTGGAAGTTGACCGAGAGGCGGACCCCGAGGCGCTCCACGATCTGCCGGACGGCGACGGCGAAGCGCTCCCATTCCACGTCCGGCTCGGGGCCGGAGAACAGCAGGAACGGCGCGCCGGTGGCGTCCTGGACCAGGCGCACCTCCAGGCGGGGCTCCTCGAACTCGGTCCAGTGGTCGCGCTGGAAGGTCAGCAGCGGGCGGCGTGCCCGGTAGTCCACCAGCCGGTCCGCGTCGAAGCGGGCCACCACCTGGTGGGGCAGGGTGTCGAGGAGGCGTTCGACGATCTGCTCGCCGGTCTCGCCCGCGTCGATGTACCCCTCGAAGTGGTACAGCATGACCAGTCCGGCCGAGTCCTGGGTCAGCGCCAGGTCCGCCACCGCCAGACCCTTGGCATCCCATTCGTACAGACCCTGTGGATCAAGCACCGTCACCACTCCTCCCTCGCGCCGTGTTCCCTGCGAAGAACGTCCGGGACCGCGCGGCCATTCCCAGGTGGGCGGCATTCACACAAACGCAACGCGACGGCGGGCGGACCCACGGTGCCGGCGCCGGCCGCACACCCGGCGCCCCGCGCCCCCGTCCCGCACCCGGGAACGCGACGAGGCCCGCCCCCCGAAGGGGACGGGCCTCGTCGTTCAGCTCAGCTCAGCTCACACCGGAGTGTGATCGCGCTGCGATCAGCTCTGGCCGCCGGCCAGCTTCTCGCGGAGCGCGGCCAGGGCCTCGTCCGACGCCAGGGCGCCGGAGGTCTCGTCCGCACCCTCGGAGGAGTACGAACCACCGGAGACGCCCGCACCGGCGTTGCCACCGGCGGCCGGGGCGGCAGCGCCCTCGGCGGCAGCGGCCTCGTCGGCCTCGCGGCTCTTGATGACCTGGGCCTGGTGCTGCTCGAAGCGGACCTGCGCCTCGGCGTACTGGCGCTCCCACGTCTCACGCTGGGTCTCGTAGCCCTCGAGCCAGTCGTTGGTCTCGGGGTCGAAGCCCTCGGGGTAGATGTAGTTGCCCTGGTCGTCGTAGGACGCGGCCATGCCGTACAGGGTCGGGTCGAACTCGACCGACGCCGGGTCGGCACCGAAGGACTCGTTGGCCTGCTTGAGGGACAGCGAGATCCGGCGACGCTCGAGGTCGATGTCGATGACCTTGACGAAGATCTCGTCGTTGACCTGGACGACCTGCTCCGGGATCTCCACGTGGCGCTCGGCCAGCTCGGAGATGTGGACCAGACCCTCGATGCCCTCGTCCACGCGGACGAACGCACCGAACGGAACCAGCTTGGTGACCTTACCCGGGACGACCTGGCCGATCTGGTGGGTCCGGGCGAACTGCTGCCACGGGTCCTCCTGCGTCGCCTTCAGCGACAGGGAGACACGCTCGCGGTCCATGTCGACGTCGAGGACCTCGACGGTGACTTCCTGACCGACCTCGACGACCTCGGACGGGTGGTCGATGTGCTTCCAGGACAGCTCGGAGACGTGGACGAGACCGTCGACGCCGCCCAGGTCCACGAAGGCACCGAAGTTGACGATCGAGGAGACGACGCCGGAGCGGACCTGACCCTTCTGCAGGGTGGTGAGGAACGTCTGGCGAACCTCGGACTGGGTCTGCTCGAGCCAGGCGCGGCGGGACAGGACCACGTTGTTGCGGTTCTTGTCCAGCTCGATGATCTTCGCCTCGAGCTCCTTGCCCACGTAGGGCTGGAGGTCGCGGACGCGACGCATCTCGACGAGAGAGGCCGGCAGGAAGCCACGGAGGCCGATGTCGAGGATGAGACCACCCTTGACGACCTCGATGACGGTACCGGTGACGATGCCGTCTTCTTCCTTGATCTTCTCGATCGTGCCCCAGGCACGCTCGTACTGAGCGCGCTTCTTGGACAGGATCAGGCGGCCTTCCTTGTCCTCCTTCTGGAGAACCAGGGCCTCGATCTCGTCGCCGACCTTGACGACCTCGTTCGGGTCGACGTCGTGCTTGATCGAGAGCTCGCGGCTCGGGATCACGCCTTCGGTCTTGTAACCGATGTCGAGCAGGACCTCGTCCCGGTCGACCTTCACGATGACGCCGTCGACGATGTCGCCGTCGTTGAAGTACTTGATCGTCTCGTCGATCGCGGCCAGGAAGGCTTCCGCGTTACCGATGTCGTTGACCGCTACCTGCGGAGGGGTGGTGGCGGTGGTCTCGGTGCTGCTCGTCATGTGGGAAAGGGCTCCGGTTACGGACAGAAAGTCGTAGGTACTGCTACGCCGGGAGCCCTTATCGGCACCTGCCGAAGAAGCCGGACAGCCAAAGAAGCCCAAGATCCCCCGAAAGGGGGAAGGGCCTCGAAAACCGAGGGGACATTCAACAGATGCAAGCGCAGCCTGCTAGGTCTGAGGAGCACAGGCTCGCAGCGCAACTTGTAGCATACGGGGGCAGCCGGACAGGGTCAATGCGCGAAGGCGCACACCGCGGGCAGATCACCGCATAACCGGCGCAATTCGTGGGCGGGGACGCGGTGATGAGCGCTCCGCACGAATTTTTCCGGCCCACCCGGACCACTGAGCCATCCGCAGACTACGACGACGGGCCCCATGAACCAAGAGGACTACGCCCCCGAAACCGACGCCGAGGACGACGCCGCGGCCACCCGGCGCGACGCCGGTGAGGCGGAGAGCAGCCGGGCCAGCCGCGGCTGGTGGGACCGCAACGCCGACGAGTACCAGAGCGAGCACGGCGCCTTCCTCGGCGACGACCGCTTCGTCTGGGGCCCCGAGGGCCTCGACGAGGCCGACGCCGCGCTGCTGGGCCCGGCCGCCTCCCTCAAGGGCAAGGACGTCCTGGAGATCGGCGCCGGCGCCGCCCAGTGCTCGCGGTGGCTCGCCGCGCAGGGAGCCCGCCCGGTCGCCCTGGACCTCTCCCACCGCCAGCTCCAGCACGCCCTGCGCATCGGCGGGGACGTCCCCCTCGTCGAGGCCGACGCCGGCCGGCTGCCCTTCCGCGACGGTTCCTTCGACCTCGCCTGCTCCGCGTACGGGGCCGTCCCCTTCGTCGCCGACCCGGTGAACGTCATGCGGGAGGTGCGCCGCGTCCTGCGCCCCGGCGGCCGCTGGGTCTTCTCCGTGACCCACCCGATCCGCTGGGCGTTCCCCGACGAGCCGGGCCCCGAGGGGCTCTCCGTCTCCGCGTCCTACTTCGACCGGACCCCGTACGTCGAGCAGGACGAGCAGGGCCGCGCCGTCTACGTCGAGCACCACCGCACGATCGGCGACCGGGTCCGCGACGTGGTCGCGGGCGGCTTCCGCCTGCTGGACCTGGTGGAGCCCGAGTGGCCGGAGTGGAACAGCCAGGAGTGGGGCGGCTGGTCCCCGCTGCGCGGCAACCTGATCCCGGGCACCGCGGTCTTCGTGTGCGAGCGGGACTGACGTGATCCGGACCGCCGCCCTCGACTCCCTCCCCGTACGGGAGGCCGTGCCCGCGCTCGTCTCGGCGCTGGACGGCCACGGCGCGGCCGTGCTGTGCGCCCCGCCCGGCACCGGCAAGACCACGCTGGTCCCGCTCGTGCTCGCCGGGCTGGTGGGCGGGGGCCCGCGGCGCCGGGTGGTCGTCGCCGAGCCCCGCCGGATCGCCGCCCGGGCGGCGGCGCGGCGGATGGCGTGGCTGCTGGGCGAGGCCGTCGGCGGTTCGGTGGGCTTCACGGTGCGCGGGGAGCGCGTCGCGGGCCGGGACACGGCCGTGGAGGTGGTGACCACCGGTGTGCTGCTCCAGCGCCTCCAGCGCGACCAGGAGCTGGCCGGGGTGGACGTGGTGGTGCTGGACGAGTGCCACGAGCGGCACCTGGACGCCGACACCGTCGCCGCGTTCCTGCTGGACGTACGCGAGACCCTGCGCCCGGAGCTGCGCCTGGTGGCGGCCTCGGCGACGACCGACGCGGCCGGCTGGGCCCGGCTGCTGGGGGACGCGCCGGTGGTGGAGGCCGCCGGGGTGGCGTACCCGGTGGAGACGGTGTGGGCGCCGCCGGCCCGGCCGGTGCGGCCGCCGCACGGGATGCGGGTGGATCCGGCTCAGCTGGCGCACGTGGCGGGGGTGGTCCGCCGGGCCCTGGCGGAACGTTCCGGCGACGTGCTGTGCTTCCTGCCCGGCGTCGGCGAGATCGCCCGGGTCGCCGGGCAGCTGGCCGGGGTGGACGCGGAGGTGCTCCAGGTGCACGGCCGGGCGCCGGCCGCGGTGCAGGACGCCGCGCTGACGGCCTCGGAGCACCGCCGGGTGATCCTGTCGACCGCCGTCGCGGAGTCGAGCCTGACCGTGCCGGGCGTACGGGTGGTCGTGGACTCCGGGCTGGCCCGTGAGCCCCGGGTGGACCACGCCCGGGGGCTGGGCGCGCTGGCGACGGTACGGGCTTCCCGCGCGGCGGGCCGCCAGCGGGCGGGCCGGGCCGGGCGCGAGGCGCCGGGCGTGGTGTACCGGTGCTGGGCCGAGGCGGAGGACGGGCGGCTGCCGGCCTTCCCCTCCCCCGAGATCCGGATCGCGGACCTGGCGCCGTTCGCCCTGCAGGCTGCCTGCTGGGGCGACCCGGACGCGGCCGGGCTGGCGCTGCTGGACCCGCCGCCGGCCGGGGCGATGGCCGCGGCGCGGGAGGTGCTGGTGGCGGTGGGCGCCGTGTCGGCGGCGGGGCGGCCGACCCCGCGGGGGCTGCGGATGGCCCGGCTGGGGCTGCACCCCCGGCTGGCGCGCGCCCTGCTGGACGGCTCGGCCGCGCTGGGTACCCGGCGGGCGGCGGAGGTGGTGGCGCTGCTGAGCGAGGAGCCGCCGCTGGAGTACGGGGACGACCTGGCCGCCGCGTGGCGGCGCGTGCGCCGCGGGGACGACCCGTACGCGGGGCGCTGGCGCGCGGAGACGGCTCGCCTGGAGCGGTCGCTGTCCGGTGACGCCCCGCACGGGGCCGCCGCGCGCAGCGGCCCGCGGGGCGACGACCGCGCCGCCGCGCTGGTCGCGGCCCTGGCGTTTCCCGAGCGGGTGGCACGGGCCAAGGGCCAGGGGGGCTTCCTCATGGCCGGCGGCACCGCCGCCGAGGTCGGGGAGGGGTCGCCGCTGCGCAACGCGCCCTGGCTGGCGGTGGCCGTCGCCGACCGGGCCCCGCATTCGGCGTCCGCACGGGTCCGGCTGGCCGCCGTCCTCGACGAGGACACCGCCCGGGCCGCCGCCGCACACCTGTTCACCTCCGGTGAGGAGGTGCACTGGGAGGACGGCGACGTGGTCGCGCGCGCCGTCGAGCGGCTCGGGGCGGTCGAGCTGGTCGCCCGCCCGCTGCGCGACCCGGCCCCGGAACTGGTGCGGGCCGCCCTGCTGGAGGGGCTGCGCGCCGAGGGGCCGGCCCTGCTGCGCTGGTCCCCGGACGCGCTGGCGCTCCGGGCCCGCCTCGGGTTCCTGCACCGTACGCTCGGCGGCGCCTGGCCGGACGTGTCGGACGACGCGGCACTGCTGGAGCGGGCCGGGGACTGGCTGGAGCCCGAGCTGTCGCGCGCCCGCCGCCGCGCCGACCTGGGGCGGATCGACGCGGGGCAGGCCCTGAACCGGCTGCTGCCCTGGGCCACCGGGGAGGCGGCCCGGCTCGACGAGCTGGCTCCCGAGCGGATCGAGGTGCCCAGCGGGTCCCGGATCCGCGTGGACTACTCGGCCGGGCAGCCGGTGCTGGCGGTGAAGCTCCAGGAGCTGTTCGGGCTGGCCGAGACGCCCCGGGTGGCGGGGGTGCCCGTACTCGTGCACCTGCTGTCCCCGGCCGGGCGGCCGGCCGCCGTCACCGCCGACCTGGCCTCCTTCTGGCAGGGCGGCTACCGGGCCGTCCGGGCGGAGCTGCGCGGCCGCTACCCGAAGCACCCGTGGCCGGAGGACCCGGCGACGGCCGAGCCGACCCGGCACACCAACGCCCGGCTCAGGGGACGCTGACCCCGGGGGCGCGGCGTCCCCGGGCCTCCAGCCAGAGGGCGGCGGCGAGCAGCGCCAGGCCGGCCAGGGCGAGGCCGGCCGGGGCGTAGGTGTGGAGCGCGAGGACCTTCGTACGGTTGGCGGCGACCAGGTCGAGGGTGTGCTTCGCGTAGTCCTCGCGCATGGTGACGTGTCCGGCGAAGGCGGTCAGCTTGCCGTCGGGGGCTCCGGCCGCGATGCCGCCGCGCATCTCCTGCTGGATGTCCTGTTCGGCGTTGACGGGCGCGCCGGTGACGGGGTCGACCCAGAACCTGGCCTTGACCGTGTACCAGAGGGTGGTGCCGGTGGTCTGTTCGATGGTGGCGGGGTCGATGCCCTCGATCGGCATCTTCTTCGGCATGGGGACCTTGGTCCAGGGGACGGTCTGCTCGAAGTAGTAGACGTCCATGCCCCGGTAGGTGCGCGGGCCGACGTAGTGGACCGGCGAGGAGGTGCGGGTCTGCGCGTCGAAGTAGAGGTAGTCGCGCGGCTCGGTGAAGAAGGGCCATTTGAACTCGATGCCCTCGCGTTTGACCGGGTCCCCGTCGACCGTCTCGCCGGTGGCGTGCACCGGGTCCTGGGTGTGGGCGTCGAAGATGTAGCGCTCGGGGATCCGGGAGACCATCTTGCCGTCCGGCCCGATGATGTAGGAGAGCGTGTCCCAGACGACGACGTCCTTGCCGGCGTCGGCCTCGATCTCCTTCGACGCCTCGACGTTGCCCTTGAGCGTCTGGACGATGGTGACCTTGTCGACCTTCTTGGGCTGCATGCCGCCCGCGTAGTCGAGGAGGGTGGCGTCCTTGGCCTCCAGGACCATCTCCTGGTACTGGCCGGCCGGGATCTTGGCGAGCCGGGGGTACGCGTACCAGCGCAGCAGCGGTGCGAGGGCTGCGCAGAACACGGCCAGGGCAAGCAGTACGAGGCTCGCTCTGCGTCGCACGGCCGGGCCTCCTCTACTTTCCGGGCGCGGCGGGCGCGGTGGTGAGCAGCGGTCTGGGCGAGGTCTTGCCCTCCGGTACCCCGGCGGCGGTCACGGCGAGGACGAGGGCGAGCGCGGCGGCCAGCCCGACGGCGGCGGCGGCGAGTGCGCGCACGGCGGAGCCTCCGGAATCTGATGGGTCGTCAGCGGAGGCGTACCGTAGCAACGCGGCGGCGAGATGAGAACCGTCTGGGCCCGCGGGTACGGGCACCGGCCGGCCCGGGTGTCCGTACCCGGGCCGGCGGCTGCTACGAACTCGGGTTCAGGACTGGTCCCAGGCGTCGATGGTGAGCACCTGGTCCGCCGGGCAGGCGGCGATGCGGTCGGGGTGCAGCCTCACGTCGAAGGGTGCGCGGCCGTGTCCGGAGCCGGAGCCGGGCGGGTGTCCGTCCGCGAACAGCGGCAGTACGTCACCGGCGCGGGCGGTGTAGCGGCTGGGGTAGCCGGAGCGCCACAGCTCCTCGGCCCGGCCCGCCCTGACGAGTTCGGCGAGCCAGTCCAGGCCGTACAGGCCGACCAGCCAGTACGCGAGGGTCGCCGCCTCGCGGTCCTCGGGAGTGGCGCGGTCCCGTTCCTCCGGGGTCCCGCGCCAGAGGGTGATGCTCCAGCCGAGCATGCCGTACGTCCTTCCGTCGGTGGTGCGCTCTGTGGGGCGGGGTCCTCAGCCGGCCGTCGCGGGGCTCGGCGTGGCACTCGGCGCGGACGACGGGGTCGCCTTCGCGGTGGCCGTCGGGGTGGGGGCGGTGCTGGGGGAGGAGCTGGGCTTCGGGGTGGGAGCGGGGCTCTGCGTCGGCTTCGTCGACGGCGACGGCGACGGCGTGGGGGTGGGCGTCGTCGACGGCGTCGGGGTCGGGGTGGGCGTCGGAGTAGGCGTCGGGGTGGGGGTGGGCGTCGGAGTAGGCGTCGGGGTGGGCTTCGGCGTCGGCGTCGGCGTCGGCGTGGGCTTCGGGGAAGGGGTCGGGGACGGGCTCGGCTTCGGGTCCGACGGCCGGGGGCCCGCCGGGACACCCGCGCCCGCACCGGCACCCGCGCCGCTGCCGCCCGCGTCCGGGACCTCGTGCGCGCCCTGGAGGTAGTACGTGAACCAGGACCGCACCGTCCGCAGGTACTCCGCGGACTGGTTGTACGACAGCACGGCGCGGTCCAGGCCCGCCCCCGTGCGCAGGTCGCGGTCGCCCGCGCACAGGTAGCGCCCGGCCGCCAGCGCGGCGTCATGGACGTTGTTCGGGTCGCGCCGCCCGTCGCCGTTCCCGTCCTGGCCCCAGGCCGCCCAGGTGGACGGGATGAACTGCATCGGTCCGACGGCCCGGTCGTAGCGGGCGTCGCCGTCGAAGGCCCCGCCGTCGGTGTCGGAGATGTTCGCGAAGCCGTTCCCGTCGAGCACGGGGCCGAGGATGGGGCGCAGGGTGGTTCCGGCGGCGTCCACCTGCCCGCCGCGCGCCTGCCCCGACTCGACCTTGCCGATCGCCGCGAGCAGCTGCCAGCGGAGCCCGCAGCCGGGGTCGTTGGCCGCCACCCGCTGCTCGGCCGCACGGTACGCCGCGAGCACGCTCGCCGGTATTCCCTGCGCGCCCTCCACCACCGGCTGGACCGCCGCCGGCGCCGCGGCCGGCGAAGGCGCGGGCGCGGGCTGCGCCTCGGCGGCCGGCGGCCCGTCGGGCAGAACGACGGCGGGTGGCAGGGGACTTACGAGCGGCGGGAGTTCGGTGAAGTAGGCGGAGTCGCCACCGGAGCGCGGGGCCGCCTGCTGCGGCCGGGCGGCCTCCTCGCCGGACGCCGCCGTCCGCTCCTCGTCGGCGCCCGCCGGGGCCTGTGACGCCGTCATGGCGGCGGCCACCAACGCCGAGACCAGAGCCGCGGCCGCGCCCCTGCGCAGGCCGCGTCCGAATATCCGTGCCGACATGACGGGTCCCCTCCCCTAGACGTCCGCGTGACCCTACGTCAGCTCGCTTCACAGGGCACGCAATGGGCCGCGGAAATTCACCACATCCCCACGTTCCCTCGCAGCTCACGCATACTGTCCGGACGCCGAAAGCCCTAGGGGAAGCAATGCCGTTCACTCTCAGCCACGCGGCCGCCGTACTTCCGGCCATACGCCGGGCCGGGCACGCCCGGGGGCCGCTGGTCGCTTCGGCGCTCGTCCTCGGGTCGTTCGCCCCGGACACCTTCTACTTCGCGGACGCGGTCGTGAACGGCGTGATGGGCTACGGCCGCTTCGCGCACTCCCTGCTCGGGGTGGCCACCGTGGACGCCGTCCTGACCGCGCTCCTCGCGGCGTGCTGGCTGCTGCTGCGTGAGCCGCTGATCGCGCTCATGCCGCGGAACCTGCGGGGCCGGGTGCACGCCTTCGTCCGGGGCGAGCGCTGGCGGGGGCGCCCGGCGGCCGCGCTCGCCCTGTGGTTCTACCTCTCGGCGGTGGCCGGCTCCCTCACCCACGTGCTGTGGGACAGCTTCACGCACCTGGACCGCTGGGGGACGAACGCGCTGCCCTGGCTCGGCGACCCGCTCGCCTTCGGCCTGCCCCTCTACTCCTACCTCCAGTACGGCTCCTCGGCGGTGGCCGCCTGCACGCTGCTCTGGTTCACGGTGAGCGGCCTGCGGCGGCTGCCGGCCGGGCCCGCGCCCGCCTCCGTACCGGTCCTCGGCCGCGCGGAGCGCTGGGGCGCCGCCGCCCTGATCGCCGGCTGCGCGGCCGTGGGGATCACGCTGCGGGTGCTCCGCTTCTACACCTTCTACGACCGCGTCCGCACCCCGCTCGACATCATCCCGACCGTCTGCTTCGGCGCGGGCGGCGGGCTCACCGTCGGGCTGCTGCTGTACGGGGCCCTCGTACGGCTGCTCCACCGCCGCGACCGGAACCGGCCCCGCCACCCGGACCCGGAGACGCGGACGCCCGTCCCCGCCGCCTGAGGCAGGCGGGAGACGGGCGTCCGGGCACCGCGTACGGAGATCAGTGCGCGGCGGACTCCCAGTCGCCGCCGACACCCACCGACACGTCCAGCGGGGCCCGCAGCTCGACGGCCGCGCCCATCTCCCGGCGCACCAGCTCCTCCACCCGCTCCCGCTCACCGGGGGCGATCTCCAGGACGATTTCGTCGTGGACCTGGAGCAGCATCCGGGACTTCAGCCCGGCCCCGGCCAGGGCCTTGTCCACGCGCAGCATGGCCACCTTGACGATGTCGGCGGCGGTGCCCTGGATCGGGGCGTTCAGCGCCATCCGCTCGGCGGCCTCACGGCGCTGGCGGTTGTCGCTGTTGAGGTCCGGCAGGTAGCGGCGGCGGCCGAAGACCGTCGCCGTGTAGCCGGTGGCCCGGGCCTCGTCGACCACGCGCTGGAGGTAGTCGCGGACCCCGCCGAACCGCTCGAAGAAGGTCTCCATCAGCCCGCGCGCCTCGGCCGGCTCGATGTTCAGCTGCTGCGCCAGACCGAACGCGGACAGCCCGTACGCCAGGCCGTACGACATGGCCTTGATCTTGCGGCGCATCTCGGCGTCGACCCGGGAGCGTTCCACGCCGAACACCTGCGAGGCGACGGTGGTGTGCAGGTCCTCACCGGACAGGAACGCCTCGATCAGGCCCTCGTCCTCGGAGAGGTGGGCCATGACGCGCAGCTCGATCTGGCTGTAGTCGGCCGTCATCAGGGACTCGTAGCCCTCGCCGACGACGAAGCCGCGGCGGATGGCACGGCCCTCGTCGGTGCGCACCGGCACGTTCTGCAGGTTGGGGTCGGTGGAGGAGAGCCGGCCCGTCGCCGCGGTGGTCTGGCTGAAGCTGGTGTGCACCCGGCCGTCCGCGGCGATCGCCTTGACCAGGCCCTCGACGGTCACCCGGAGCTTGGCCTGCTCACGGTGCCGCAGCATGATCACCGGCAGTTCGTGGTCGGTCTGCGTGGCCAGCCAGGCCAGGGCGTCCGCGTCCGTGGTGTAGCCGGTCTTCGTCTTCTTCGTCTTCGGCAGGTCCAGCTCGCCGAAGAACACCTCCTGGAGCTGCTTGGGCGAGCCGAGGTTGAACTCGTGGCCGACCGCCGCGTGCGCCTCCTTCACCGCCTGCTGCACGGCGCCCGCGAACTGCTGCTCCATGCCCTCCATGTGGTCGCGGTCGGCGGCGATGCCCGCCCGCTCCAGCCGGGCCAGCAGCTCGGAGGTGGGCAGCTCCATCTCGTGGAGCAGCTCGACCGCGCCGACCTCGGGCAGCTTCGCCGTGAACGCGTCGCCCAGGTCCAGGACCGCCCGGGCCTGCGCCATCAGCGCGTCCGCCTCGGCGGTGTCGTCGGCGCCGAAGGCGAGCTGGCCGTCGGCGGCCGGCGGCTGGAGCTCACGGCCCAGGTACTCCACGGACAGCACGTCCAGCGCGAAGGAGCGCCGGCCCGGCTTGACCAGGTAGGCGGCGAGCGCGGTGTCCATGGTGACGCCCGCCAGGGTCCAGCCGTGCTCGGGGAAGACCCGCATCAGGCCCTTGGCGTTGTGCACCACCTTGGGCCGCGCCGCGTCGGCCGCCCAGGCCGCGAAGGCCCGCTCGTCGGCCTCGTCCAGCGCGGACGGGTCGAACCAGGCGGCCGCGCCGCCCGCCGAGGCCAGCGCGATCTCGCTGACGTTCCCCGTGCCCAGCATCCAGCTGTCCACGGTGGACACGCCCAGCGGGCCGCCCGCGTGCTCCTGGAGCCACGGCGCGAGCTCGCCCGCGCCCAGCACCGAGCCGTCCAGCTCCACACCCGCCGCCGGGGCGGGGGCCTCCGCCTCGGCCGAACCCGGGTCCACGGCCAGCAGCCGCTCGCGCAGCGAGGCGTTGCGGATCTCCAGCACGTCCAGCACCCCGGTGACCGCGGTGCGGTCGTACGGGGCGCGGGCCAGGTCGGCCGGGGTCTTCGGCAGCTCCACGTCCTTGACCATCTCGGTCAGCACCCGGTTGAGCTTCACGGCCTCCAGGTGGTCCCGGAAGTTCTGCCCGGCCTTGCCCTTGACCTCGTCGGCCCGCTCCACCAGCTCCGCGAACGACCCGAACTGGGTGATCCACTTCGCGGCGGTCTTCTCGCCCACACCCGGGATGCCCGGCAGGTTGTCCGACGGGTCGCCGCGCAGCGCCGCGAAGTCCGGGTACTGCTGCGGGGTCAGCCCGTACTTCTCCTCGACCTTCGCCGGCGTGAACCGGGTCAGCTCGGAGACGCCCTTCGTCGGGTACAGCACCGTCGTGTGCTCGGAGACCAGCTGGAAGGAGTCCCGGTCACCGGTGACGATCAGCACGTCGAAACCGAGGGCCTCCGCCTGCGTCGCCAGCGTGGCGATCACGTCGTCGGCCTCGAAGCCGTCCACCGCGAACCGCGGCACCTTCATCGCGTCGAGCAGCTCGCCGATCAGCTCGACCTGCCCCTTGAACTCGTCCGGGGTCTTCGAGCGGTTCGCCTTGTACTCGGGGAACTCCGTCGTGCGCCACGTCTTGCGGGACACGTCGAACGCCACCGCGAAGTGCGTCGGCGCCTCGTCACGCAGCGTGTTCGCCAGCATCGACGCGAAGCCGTAGATGGCATTGGTCGGCTGGCCCGTGGCCGTCGTGAAGTTCTCCGCGGGCAGCGCGAAGAACGCCCGGTAGGCCAGGGAGTGCCCGTCCATGAGCATCAGGCGGGGGCGGTCCGCTGCGGTCGGCTGGTCGGTCTTCTTCGATGCTGTCTCTGCCACGCCCCCGATCCTAGGCGCCCCCACCGACAAATCCGCCGTCGGCGATGTCGGCGGAGCGTGACAGGATCGGAGGTGCACGCGAATACTGCTCGAAGGGGAGCGACATGGCCACGAAGCCGCCCGCAGGTGATCCGGTACAGGACGCGCCGCACGTCGGCCCCCCTCAGCACGCCGCGGCGGGCCTGCCCGCCATCGCGCACACCCTGAAGATCGCGAACGAGCAGATGGGGCTGGCCCGCACCGCGCGGACCCTCCTCAAGGTCAACCAGAAGGACGGCTTCGACTGCCCCGGCTGCGCCTGGCCCGAGGGCGACAAGCGGCACACGGCCGAGTTCTGCGAGAACGGCGCCAAGGCCGTCGCCGAAGAGGCCACGCTGCGCCGCGTCACCCCCGGCTTCTTCGCCGCCCACCCGCTCCCCGAGCTCGCCGCCCGCAGCGGCTACTGGCTCGGCCAGCAGGGCCGCATCACGCAGCCGATGTACCTGCCCGAAGGCGCGGACCGGTACGAGCCCGTCAGCTGGAAGAAGGCCTTCGCGATCATCGCGGAGGAGCTCGGCGCCCTCGCCTCCCCCGACGAGGCCCTCTTCTACACCTCCGGCCGCACCAGCAACGAGGCCGCGTTCCTCTTCCAGCTCTTCGCCCGCGAATTCGGCACCAACAACCTGCCG
The DNA here is from genome assembly GCF_055575955.1 of Streptomyces sp. NPDC033966. NCBI lineage: Bacteria > Bacillati > Actinomycetota > Actinomycetes > Kitasatosporales > Streptomycetaceae > Streptomyces > Streptomyces sp. NPDC033966. Next base: position 187,380 of record NZ_JBVIRQ010000004.1, read on the forward strand.
GACTGCTCCAACATGTGCCACGAGTCCTCCGGCTCCGCACTCGGCGAGACCATCGGCATCGGCAAGGGCAGCGTCTCCCTCGAAGACCTCCACCGCGCCGACCTGATCATCGTCGCCGGACAGAACCCGGGCACCAACCACCCCCGCATGCTCTCCGCGCTGGAGAAGGCCAAGGAAGCCGGCGCGAAGATCATCTCGGTGAACCCGCTGCCCGAAGCCGGCATGGAACGGTTCAAGAACCCCCAGACCCCCCTCGGCATGCTCAGGGGCACCCCCCTCAACGACCTCTTCCTGCAGATCCGCATCGGCGGCGACCAGGCCCTCTTCCGCCTCCTGAACAAGCTCGTCATCGAGACCGACGGCGCCCTCGACGAGGACTTCATCCGCGACCACACCCACGGATACGACACCCTCGCCGCCGCCGCCAAGGACGCGGACTGGGACGAGACCCTCACCGCCACCGGCCTCACCCGCCCCGAGATCGAACGCGCCCTGGCCATGATCCTGGCCTCCGAGCGCACCATCGTCTGCTGGGCCATGGGCCTCACCCAGCACAAGCACTCCGTCGCCACCATCCGCGAGGTCGTCAACCTCCTCCTGCTCCGCGGCAACATCGGCCGCCCCGGCGCCGGCGTCTGCCCCGTCCGCGGCCATTCCAACGTCCAGGGCGACCGCACCATGGGGATCTTCGAACGCCCCGCCCCCGCCTTCCTCGACGCCCTCGACGAGGAATTCGGCATCACCTCGCCCCGCGCCCACGGCTACGACGTGGTCCGCTCCATCGAGGCCATGCGCGACGGCAGGGCCAAGGTGCTCTTCGCCATGGGCGGCAACTTCGCCGGCGCCACCCCCGACACCGACGTCACCGAAGCCGCGATCCGCCGCACCGCCCTGACCGTGCACGTCTCCACCAAGCTCAACCGCTCCCACGTGGTCACCGGCCGGCGCGCCCTGATCCTGCCCACCCTCGGCCGTACCGACAAGGACGTCCAGAAGAGCGGCCGCCAGTTCGTCACCGTCGAGGACTCCATGGGCATGGTCCACGCCTCCCGCGGCAACCTCGCCCCCGCCTCCCCCCACCTCCTCTCCGAACCGGCCATCGTCGCCCGCATGGCCCGCGCCGTCCTCGGCACCGCCTCCAGGACCCCCTGGGAGGAGTTCGAGAACGACTACGCGGCCATCCGCGACCGCATCGCCCGCGTCGTCCCCGGCTTCGAGGACTTCAACGCCCGCGCCGCCCGCCCCGCCGGCTTCCAGCTCCCCCACGCCCCCCGCGACGAACGCCGCTTCCCCACCAAGACCGGCAAGGCCAACTTCACCGCCGCCCCCGTCGAGTACCCGAAGGTGCCCGCCGGCCGGCTCCTGCTGCAGACCCTGCGCAGCCACGACCAGTACAACACCACCATCTACGGGCTCGACGACCGCTACCGCGGCATCACCGGCGGCCGCCGCATCGTCATGGTCAACCCCCAGGACGCCGCCGAGCTCGGCCTCGCCGACGGCTCCTACACCGATCTCGTCGGCGAATGGAAGGACGGCGTCGAACGCCGCGCCCCCGGCTTCCGCGTCGTCCACTACCCCACCGCACGCGGCTGCGCCGCCGCCTACTACCCCGAGACCAACGTCCTGGTCCCCCTCGACTCCACCGCCGACACCAGCAACACCCCCGCCAGCAAGTCCGTCGTCGTGCGCTTCGAACCGGCCTGATAGAACGACCCCAGACACCGGTTAACGATCGTTGACGAACGGAGCACGCACATGGCCGACGAGCAGCAGCACGCCGTGAAGTTCCCCCAGGAAGTCCTCGACGAGTACGCGGCCCTGGGCATAGACCTGCCCGCCCTCTTCTCGGCGGGCGCCCTCGGACAGCGCATGGACATCCAGATCCTGGAAGCCTCCGCCGAACGCGTCGTCGCCACGATGCCCGTCAAGGGCAACACCCAGCCCTACGGACTCCTGCACGGCGGCGCCTCCGCCGTGCTCGCCGAGACCCTCGGCTCGGTCGGCGCCATGATGCACGGCGGCAGCAAGAAGATCGCCGTCGGCGTCGACCTCAACTGCACCCACCACCGCGGCGTCCGCGACGGCCACGTCACCGGCACCGCCACCCCCGTCCACCGCGGCCGCTCCACCACCACCTACGAGATCGTCATCACCGACGACCAGGACCGCCGCGTCTGCACCGCCCGCCTCACCTGCCTGCTGCGCGACACGGACTCTTAACACCCCGGCCGGTACGAGCCGTTGTGCCGCCCCCGGCGCCGGTCTAGCGTTCCCGCATGGGATCCGGACCGGCGCCGCGCGGCGCCACGGCCACACACGGGACGACGGCACTCCTCACCACCGGCCCCCGCGCCGAACAGCGCACCGAGGGCACCGCCGCCGCCCGCGAGAGCGCCGCCCCCGAGCGCGCCGCCCCCGAGCGCGCCGCCCGCGACGCGGAGGCCCGCTGCGCCGAGCGCCACCGCTCGGGCACCCCGACCGGCGGGCCCCGGCAGTGAGCGCCGGCATCGGCCCGGTGGAACCCGGCGAGGGCACCGGGGACGGACAGGGCCCGCGCAGGGGTCCGCGTACGCCCCGAGCGGACTGGATCCGCTCCCGCTACGCCCGCCACCGCAGGGCCGTCCTCTCCGTCGCGTCGGCCGCCGTACTGGCCGCGGCCGCCGCCCGCATCTACGCCACGCGGCCCGAGCCGCCGCGGCCCGAGGTCCCGCCCGCCCCCTCGCAGTCCCTGTCGCTCACGTACGGGGAGCCGGTGGAGCCGGCGCCCGAGGGAGCCGCCTTCGCGTTCACTGTGCGTGTGCGGACGGCGGGCGGACCCGCCGTCACGGTGGAGCGGATCGGGCAGCCGTCCCCGGCGCTGGGCGTGACGATCCGGCCACCGCTCCCGGCCACGGTCGGTGCGGGGGAAGTCCGCGAGCTCTTGGTTCTCATTCAGGCAAAAGACTGCGTGCATGTAGCACGGAATTCGGGGCTCCCATTCCTGGAAGTGACCCTGAGTAATGGATTCCAGAAAGAGGATCACAGTTACATCCCCGGTGACCGATATGCCAGAGATCTTTCTGCCGCCCTGACCAGGGCCTGTCCCGAAGCCCGAGACACGGCCACCGCCGGGCCGTCATGAGCAAAAACCCCCAGAGTCCTGGCGTGACAGGACTCAAACCGCCCGATGGTCCTGCCCCGTCTCACCATGCGGACAAGACGAACCGGCCTGAATTCCCCCGTTCCACCCGCCGCGAACCGCTATGTATTACGCCGTGGCATAACAAGAGAGTCACATCATTGGCCTCAGCCCTCCATATAGGCCGATGAGCCGCCTAGAGTCACGGCCAGTTACCGCGACCGCCGGATTTCCTCAGTTCGGTCCCCGCGTTCGACTCGACGCGTCCCACGGGGGACGCGGCGCCAGGAAAGGACTGATCGTGCGTTCTCGTCAGCTCATCGCCGTGACCGCCGCCCTCGCCGCGGGCGCTCTCACTCTCACCGCCTGCGGCTCGCGCGACGACAAGGGCGGATCCACCGGCGACGGTGGCACCACCGTCGTCATCGGCGTCGACGCCCCGCTGACGGGCGACCTCTCCGCCCTCGGCCTCGGCATCAAGAACTCCGCGGACCTCGCCGCCAAGCAGGCCAACGAGAAGAAGTACGTCAAGGGCGTCACCTTCAAGATCCAGGCCCTCGACGACCAGGCGCAGGCCTCCTCCGGCCAGCAGAACGCCACCAAGCTCACCGCCGACAAGGACGTCCTCGGCGTCGTCGGCCCCCTCAACTCCTCCGTCTCCGAAGCCATGCAGAAGGTCTTCGACGACGCGAAGCTGGCCCAGATCTCCCCGGCCAACACCAGCCCCTCCCTGACCCAGGGCCCCAAGTGGGCCGAGGGCCAGAAGACCCGCACCTACAAGAGCTACTTCCGCACCGCCACCACGGACGCCATCCAGGGCCCGTACGCGGCGCAGTACCTCTTCAACAAGGCGGGCAAGAAGAAGGTCTTCATCATCGATGACAAGAAGACCTACGGCGCCGGCCTCGCCGGGACCTTCAAGGGCGAGTTCACCAAGCTCGGCGGCCAGGTCGCCGGCGAAGGCCACATCGACCCCGAGTCCAAGGACTTCTCGGCAATCGTGACCCAGGTCAAGAGCTCCGGCGCCGACGTCGTCTACTACGGCGGCGAGTACCCGGCGGCCGGCCCGCTCAGCAAGCAGATCAAGGCCTCCGGCACCAACATCCCGCTCGTCGGCGGCGACGGCATGAAGGACAAGAAGTACGTCGAGCTCGCCGGTGCCGGCGCCCAGGGCGACCTCTGCACCTCCGTCGGCGCCCCCGTCGAGAGCCTGGCCTCCGCCAAGGAGTTCGTCGACAACTACAAGAAGGCCGGCTACAAGGACGACTACTCCGCCTACGGCGGCTACTCGTACGACTCCGCCTGGGCCGTCATCGAGGCCGTCAAGAAGGTCGTCGAGGCCAACAACGGCAAGCTCCCCTCCGACGCCCGCGCCAAGGTCCTCGAGGCCGTCCAGGGCGTCAACTTCGAAGGCGTGACCGGCAAGGTCTCCTTCGACGAGTTCGGCGACGCCACCAACAAGCAGCTCACCGTCTACAAGGTCGACGGCGACGACTTCAAGACCGTCGAGTCCGGCACCCTCGCCGGCTGACCTCCCACCGGCTGACCCCCTAGCCCTCACCCCTCACCTGCCGCGCGGGGCGCGCACCATGGCGCCCCGCGCGGTGTCACATCCGTCGAAAGACTCGGAGGACCTGCGGTGCACGAACTGCCGCAACAGCTGGTCAACGGCCTGCTACTGGGATCCATGTACGGGCTCGTCGCCATCGGCTACACGATGGTCTATGGCATCGTCCAGCTCATCAACTTCGCCCACGGCGAGATCTTCATGACCGGCGGGTTCGGAGCCCTCACGGTCTGGCTGATGCTCCCCGGCGGCACCACCATGTGGGTGGCCCTGCCCCTCATGCTCATAGGCGCCATCATCGTCGCCACCCTCATCGCCGTCGGTGCCGAACGGTTCGCCTACCGGCCCCTGCGCAGCGCCCCCCGCCTCGCCCCGCTCATCACCGCCATCGGCCTCTCCATCGTCCTCCAGCAGGTCGTGTGGGCCTGGTACCCCGACGCGAAGTCCTCCGTCGTCTTCCCCGAAATCCCCGGCGGCCCCTTCCACCTCGGCAGCATCACCATCCAGACCGGTGACGTCTTCCTGCTCCTCGCCGCCCCCATCTCCATGGCCTTCCTCGGCTTCTTCGTCAAGAAGACCCGCACCGGCCGCGGCATGCAGGCAACCGCCCAGGACCCCGACACCGCGAAGCTCATGGGCATCAACACCGACCGCATCATCACGGTCGCCTTCGCCCTCGGCGCCGCCTTCGCCGCCGTCGGAGCCGTCGCCTACGGCCTCAAGTACGGCGAAGTCAACTACCGCATGGGCTTCATCCTCGGCCTCAAGGCCTTCACCGCAGCCGTCCTCGGCGGCATCGGCAACATCTACGGCGCCATGATCGGCGGCATCGTCCTCGGCCTCGCCGAAACCCTGACCACCGCCTACATCGCCGACGTACCGGGCATGCAGCAGCTCGGCGGCCAGTCCTGGGGCAACACCTGGGCGTTCGTACTCCTCATCCTCGTACTCCTCTTCCGGCCCCAGGGCCTGATGGGCGAGCGCGTGGCGGACAGGGCGTGAGAACCATGACGACCACCACAGACACCACGCCGCAGACGGCGGCCACCGGCCGAGCGGGAATCTCCCTCCCCGAGAAGACCGCCCGCGCCCTCGCGACCGCCGGCGGCGCCCTCACCGCCCTGTCCTGCTTCCTCGCCTGGACCTGGACCTCCGCCTTCCCCGGCGACCTCACCGTCTACGGATACCCCGGCGGCCTCCAGTGGCTCGTCCTCGTCGGCGGCGCCCTCACCACCCTCTTCGGCCTCAGCTCCTACGGCATCAAGGGCCTGCGCTGGATCGCCCCCGCCGGAACCGACGCCGCGATCAAGCTCTGCGCCCTCGGCACCCTCCTGACCGTGGCCTACACCGCCTGGGCGATCAGCAACACCCTCGGCGGCCTCGTCAACCTGGAGCCCGGCGGCTTCGTCGCCATCGTCACCGCGCTCGCCGCCTACCTCGGCGCCCGCTCCCTCCCCTTCGAGCGCCCCGCCACCGAGCTCGCGGACCCCGAAGACAGCTGGTGGGAGCAGACCAAGCACAACATCGGCAACAGCTGGGCCGTCACCAAGGCCGCCCACGCCAGCGGCACCCCGAAGCCGGCCCGCGCCCTCCCGGCCTACGCCGAGATCCTCATCATCACCGCCGTCCTCGCCGTCGCCCTCGGCGTCTTCACCTACGGCGTCACCACCCCCTACCAGGAACTCTTCATCGGCTTCCTGATCACCGCCGGCTTCGGCTTCACGGCCCTCAACAAGGCCGGCCTGGTGGCCCGCTTCACCGCCCTCACCAACAAGCACCGCAACGTCGCCCTCGTCGGCGCCTTCGTCGCGGCCGCCGCCTTCCCCCTCACCCAGACCGACGACCAGTACGCGACCCTCGGCGTCAACATCCTCATCTTCGCCACCGTCGCCCTCGGCCTGAACATCGTCGTCGGCCTCACCGGCCTCCTCGACCTCGGCTACGTCGCCTTCCTCGGCGTCGGCGCCTACACCGCCGCCCTGGTCTCGGGCTCCCCCAACTCCCCCTTCGGAGTGCACCTCCCCTTCTGGGCCGCGATCCTCCTCGGCGCGCTCGCCTCCATGGTCTTCGGCGTCCTCATCGGCGCCCCGACCCTGCGCCTGCGCGGCGACTACCTCGCCATCGTCACCCTGGGCTTCGGAGAGATCTTCCGCATCTCGATGAACAACCTCGACGGCGTCTCCGGCCCCGACCTCACCAACGGCCCCAACGGCGTCGCCGGCGTCCCCAACGTCGACCTCTTCGGGTTCGACTTCGGCGCCACCCACAGCATCGCCGGAATCGCCGTCGGCCGCTTCGCCAACTACTTCCTGCTGATGCTCCTGGTCACCCTCATCGTGATCATGGTCTTCCGCCGCAGCGCCGAATCCCGCATCGGCCGCGCCTGGGTCGCCATCCGCGAAGACGAGACCGCCGCCGAAGCCATGGGCATCAACGGCTTCCGCGTCAAGCTCATCGCCTTCGCCCTCGGCGCCACCCTCGCCGGCCTCGCCGGAGCCGTACAGGCCCACGTGAACTACACCGTCACCCCGGACCAGTACGTCTTCGCCAACGCCGTCCCCCCGAACTCCGCCTTCCTCCTCGCGGCAGTCGTACTCGGCGGCATGGGCACCATCTCCGGCCCCCTCGTCGGCGGCGCCCTCCTCTTCATGATCCCCAACAAGCTCCAGTTCCTGGGCGAGTACCAGCTCCTCGTCTTCGGCATCGCGCTCGTCATCCTGATGCGCCTGCGCCCCGAAGGCCTCATCCCCAACCGGCGCAACCAGCTCGAACTCCACAAGGACCTCGAAGCGCCCACAGTCCTCGGCAAGGCAGGGGCCTGATCCATGACCACCACCACGACCGAAACGGCCACCGCCGAGACCGTCCTCGACGCCCGCGGTGTCACGATGCGCTTCGGCGGCCTCACCGCCGTCAAGAACGTCGACCTCACCGTCCGCAGCGGCGAGATCGTCGGCCTCATCGGCCCCAACGGTGCCGGCAAGACCACCTTCTTCAACTGCCTCACCGGCCTCTACATCCCCACCGAGGGCGAAGTCCGGTACAAGGGCACGGTCCTGCCCCCCAAGTCCTTCAAGGTCACCGCGGCCGGCATCGCCCGCACCTTCCAGAACATCCGTCTCTTCAACAACATGACGGTCCTGGAAAACGTCCTCGTCGGACGCCACACCCGCACCAAGGAAGGCCTCTGGTCCGCCCTCCTGCGCCTTCCCAGCTTCGGCAAGGAGGAGCAGGCCAGCCGCGAGCGCGCCATGGAGCTCCTGGAGTTCATCGGCCTCGCCGACAAGGCCGAACACCTGGCCCGCAACCTCCCCTACGGCGAGCAGCGCAAGCTGGAGATCGCCCGCGCCCTCGCCAGCGACCCGGGCCTCATCCTCCTGGACGAGCCCACCGCCGGCATGAACCCGCAGGAGACCCGGGCCACCGAGGAACTCATCTTCGCCATCCGGGACATGGGCATCGCCGTACTCGTCATCGAGCACGACATGCGCTTCATCTTCAACCTCTGCGACCGCGTCGCCTGCCTGGTCCAGGGCGAGAAGCTCATCGAAGGCACCGCCGGCGAGGTCCAGAGCGACGAGCGCGTCGTCGCCGCCTACCTCGGCGAGCCCTTCGAAGGCGCCCCCGGCGCCGAAGAAGCCGCCGAAGTAGAGGCCGCCGAGGAAGCCGCCGAGGCCGAGGTCGTGGCCGAAGCCGAGGCCGCCGTCGAGGCCGTCGAGGCCGCCGAGGACGAAGCCGCGGAATCCGCCGACAGCACCGCGACCGGCGAGGCGGACAGCACCACCAGCACGGACGGAGAGGCCAAGTGACCGCACTCCTGGAGGTCGAGGACCTCCGCGTCGCCTACGGCAAGATCGAAGCCGTCAAGGGCATCTCCTTCAGCGTCAACGAGGGCGAGATCGTCACCCTCATCGGCACCAACGGCGCCGGCAAGACCACCACCCTGCGGACCCTGTCCGGCCTGATCAAGCCCAAGGGCGGCCAGATCAAGTTCCAGGGCAAGTCGCTGAAGAAGGTCCCCGCGCACGACATCGTCTCGCTCGGACTCGCCCACTCCCCCGAGGGGCGGCACATCTTCCCGCGCATGTCGATCGAGGACAACCTCCTCCTCGGCGCCTTCCTCCGCAGCGACAAGGAAGGCATCCAGAAGGACGTCCAGCGCGCCTACGACCTCTTCCCGATCCTGGGAGAGCGCCGCAAGCAGGCCGCCGGCACCCTCTCCGGCGGCGAGCAGCAGATGCTCGCCATGGGCCGCGCGCTCATGTCGCAGCCGAAGCTGCTCATGCTGGACGAGCCCTCGATGGGTCTCTCCCCGCTGATGATGCAGAAGATCATGGCGACCATCGCCGAGCTGAAGGCGGCCGGCACCACGATCCTGCTGGTCGAGCAGAACGCCCAGGCCGCGCTGTCGCTGGCCGACCAGGGCCACGTCATGGAGATCGGCAAGATCGTCCTGTCGGGCCCGGGCCGCGAGCTCCTCGTCAACGAGGACGTCCGCAAGGCCTACCTCGGCGAGGACTAGCCGACAGAAGCCGTGAGGCCCGTCTCCCCTCGGGGGGAGACGGGCCTCACGCGTGTCCGGAACTACTTCCCGGCGTTCTGCTTCTTCTCCTCGGCGTCCTCGATGACCGCCTCGGCGACCTGCTGCATGGACATGCGGCGGTCCATGGAGGTCTTCTGGATCCACCGGAACGCGGCCGGCTCGGAGAGCTTGTACTCGGTCTGCAGGATGCTCTTGGCCCGGTCCACGAGCTTGCGGGTCTCCAGGCGCGCGGAAAGGTCCGCGACCTCCTTCTCCAGCGCCTTCAGCTCGGCGAACCGGGACACGGCCATCTCGATGGCCGGGACGACGTCGCTCTTGCTGAAGGGCTTGACCAGGTACGCCATGGCCCCCGCGTCCCGCGCCCGCTCGACGAGGTCGCGCTGCGAGAACGCGGTGAGCATGAGCACGGGGGCGATGGACTCCTCCGCGATCTTCTCGGCGGCGGAGATCCCGTCGAGGACGGGCATCTTCACGTCGAGGATCACCAGGTCGGGCCGGTGCTCCCGGGCCAGCTCGACGGCCGTCTGCCCGTCCCCGGCCTCGCCCACGACGGAGTAGCCCTCCTCTTCGAGCATCTCTTTCAGGTCGAGACGGATGAGCGCCTCGTCCTCGGCGATGACGACGCGGGTCGTCAGCGGCGGAACGTGCGACTGGTCGGCGTCGGGCATGGGCGTCGACTCGTGCTCGGCGGTCACGGAGGCTCCTCTTTACGGGGCATATCAAGCTCCCCCGAGCCTACCTAGCTACGGTAAGGTGGACACGCAGCGGGTCAGGGGTAACCTTCGATTCGCCGGGCCCCGGTAGCCCAATTGGCAGCAGGCGATGGATTCAAAACCCATACAGTGTCGGTTCGAGTCCGACCCGGGGCACTTTTCCTTCTTTTCCAAGGTCACGCGAATATCGCGTGACCTTCACTCGTTTCAGCGAAGCGTAGCCAAATGCGGCACGTGAGCGAATTTCGCACGACAGCGTCGCTCGCATGTACGAACGGGCTCAACCACCGGAAGGAATCCGTCGCGCTCATGGACGCCCACGTCGGGCCGGAGTTCTGATCGGTGCCGGGGGTGGCGGCGGGGTCGGTGCCCTAGGTTGAGGGGGACAACGGTGTTCGTGGTGGAGGGACGTTTCGGTGAGCGAGAAGGCTCGGAAGCTGTTCGATGCGCTGGATCTGAACCATGACGGGGAGCTGACCAGGGCTGAGGTGATTTCGGCGTTGCGGGACAAGGGGCCGACGTTGGCGGCTCGGGGGGATCTGCCGTTCTGGGGGCTCGGGGACCCGGATGCGTCGTCGGCGTTGTTCGATGCGGCGGACAAGAACGGTGATGCGGTGTTGTCGTTCGAGGAGTTCGAGGCCGAGGTGGACCGGCGGTTCGGCTGGTAGGGCAGGGAACGTGAAGCGCCGCCGGCCTCCTGTGGGGGTTCCGGCGGCGCTTGCGTGTGCGGGGGGGTCAGCGGACGGGGTCGCCGATGTGGTGGATGCGGACGAGGTTGGTCTTGCCGGTGACGCCGGGGGGTGAGCCGGCGGTGATGACGACGACGTCGCCGGGGACGCAGCGTCCGATGCGCAGGAGTTCCTCCTCGACCTGGGCGACCATGGCGTCGGTGGAGTCGACGTGGGGGCCGAGGAAGGTTTCGACGCCCCAGGTGAGGTTGAGCTGGGAGCGGGTGGCGGGGTCTGGGGTGAAGGCGAGGAGGGGGATGGGGCTGCGGTAGCGGGAGAGGCGGCGGACGGTGTCGCCGCTCTGGGTGAAGGCGACGAGGAATTTGGCGCCGAGGAAGTCGCCCATCTCGGCGGCGGCGCGGGCGACGGCTCCGCCCTGGGTGCGGGGCTTGTTGCGTTCGGTGAGGGGCGGGAGGCCCTTGGCGAGGATGTCCTCTTCGGCGGCTTCGACGATCCGGGCCATGGTGCGGACGGTGTCGATGGGGTGTTTGCCGACGCTGGTCTCGCCGGAGAGCATGACGGCGTCGGTGCCGTCGATGACGGCATTGGCGACGTCGGAGGCTTCGGCGCGGGTGGGGCGGCTGTTGTCGATCATCGAGTCGAGCATCTGGGTGGCGACGATGACCGGCTTGGCGTTGCGCTTGGCGAGTTTGATGGCGCGCTTCTGGACGATGGGGACTTGTTCGAGGGGCATTTCGACGCCGAGGTCGCCGCGGGCGACCATGATTCCGTCGAAGGCGGCGACGATGTCGTCGATGCTTTCGACGGCCTGGGGCTTCTCGATCTTCGCGATGACGGGGAGGCGTCGGCCTTCCTCGTCCATGATGCGGTGGACGTCTTCGACGTCGCGGCCGGTGCGGACGAAGGAGAGGGCGATGACGTCGGCGCCGGTGCGCAGGGCCCAGCGGAGGTCTTCGATGTCCTTGTCGGAGAGGGCGGGGACGGAGACGGCGACGCCGGGGAGGTTGAGGCCCTTGTGGTCGGAGACCATGCCGCCTTCGATGACGCGGGTGTGGACGCGGGGGCCGTCGACGGAGGTGACTTCGAGGGTGACGCGGCCGTCGTCGACGAGGATGCGTTCGCCGGTGGTGACGTCGTCGGCGAGGCCCTTGTAGGTGGTGCCGCAGGTGTGGCGGTCGCCCTGGTGGTCTTCGACGGTGATGGTGAATGCGTCGCCGCGTTCAAGGAGTACGGGGCCTTCACGGAAGCGGCCGAGGCGGATCTTCGGGCCTTGAAGGTCGGCGAGGACGCCGACGCTGCGGCCGGTCTCGTCGGAGGCCTTGCGTACGCGTTGGTAGCGCTCCTCGTGTTCGGCGTAGGTGCCGTGGCTGAGGTTGAGGCGGGCGATGTCCATCCCGGCTTCGACCAGGGCTTTGATCTGGTCGTATGAGTCGGTGGCGGGGCCCAGGGTACATACGATTTTCGCTCGGCGCATGGGGCGAGCGTATGCCCTACCGGGGGGTAGGAAATGAGGGAAGGGCGTCTCCCCAACGACCTTTGAGCGAAAGCTTGTTGACATTATTTGAATGTGCGTGGGGGTGCTCTGATGAGCACCCCCGAGGGGGTTTTTCAGAGCCGGGGCGGGGTCATGGTGAAGCGGGCGTTGACCTGGGCGAAGACGGTCTGGCGCTGGGGTTCGAGGTCGAGGGGCGGGGCGCCGGCGTCCTCGGCGGGGGCGGCGAAGGCCATGGTGCGCATTCCCCCGCCGGGGCGGGGGTAGGGGGCCGCGTCCTCGGCTCCGAGGTCGGCGAGTTCGACGAGGGCGGCGAGGTCGGCGCCGAGGGCGTGGGCGTATTCGCGGGCGCGCTGGACGGCTTCGAGTACGGCTTGGCGGCGGGCTTCGCCGTGGGCGGGTGAGGTGGGGCGCAGGGCCCACCAGGGGCCGTCGACCTGGGTGAGGTCGAAGTCGGCGAGGCGGGTGGTGAGTTCGCCGAGGGTGGTGAAGTCGTTGAGTTCGGCGGTGACGTGGACGCGGCCGTGGTAGGTGCGGATGCGTTCGCCGCGGCCGTGGCGGGTGAGTTCGGGGGTGATGGAGAAGGAGCCGGTTTCGATCTTCTCGACGGGTTCGCCGTAGCTCTTGAGGAGTTCGAGGACGGTGTTGTTGCGGCGGGTGAGGTCGTCGAGGGCGGTGCGGCGGTCGGTGCCTCGGGCGCTGACGGTAATGCCGATGCGGGCGATCTCGGGGTCGACTTCGAGGCGGGCTTCTCCGCGGACGGCGACGCGGGGGACTTCGGGGGTTCCGTAGGGCTGGTGGGCGGCGTTCGGGACGTCCTGGGTCATGGTTTCACTCTCGCACCGTCGCCCGTTCGGGTCTGGTCATCGGATCGAAACCTGAGGGGGGTGTTGCGGCTTGTTACTGGTGGGTCAGAATCTACGCGCGTCGTTCACGCTTCGTAACACGCCTCACAAGGGGAGATGGCAATGGCGTTTGACCGTAGGACGTTCATGGGGGCTTCGGCCGCCACGGGTGCCGCTGTGGCGATGACGGGGGCCACGAGCTCTCCGGCCGCCGCCTCGGCCGCGCCGTCGAAGGCTTCCAAGACGTACGCGTTCACCGTGATGGGTACGACCGATCTGCACGGGAACGTCTTCAACTGGGACTACTTCACGGACAAGGAGTTCGACGACAAGGCGCACAACGACGTCGGTCTGGCGAAGATCTCGACGCTGGTGGAGCAGGTCCGCGCGGAGAAGGGGCGTTGCAACACGCTGCTGATCGACGCGGGTGACACGATCCAGGGGACGCAGCTTTCGTACTACTACGCGAAGGTGGATCCGATCACGGCGCGGCGTGGTCCGGTGCATCCGATGGCGCAGGCGATGAACGCGATCGGGTACGACGCGGCGGCGCTGGGGAACCACGAGTTCAACTACGGCATTCCGGTGCTGCGGAAGTTCGAGGAGCAGTGCGACTTCCCGCTGCTGGGGGCGAACGCGCTGGACGCGAAGACGCTGCGGCCGGCGTTCCCGCCGTACAGCATGCACCGGCTGCGCACCCCGCACGGGCGGGACGTGAAGGTGGCGGTGCTGGGTCTGACGAACCCGGGGATCGCGATCTGGGACAAGGCGAACGTGCAGGGGCAGATGACGTTCCCGGGTCTGGAGGAGCAGGCGGCGAAGTACGTGCCGAGGCTGCGGTCGATGGGTGCGGACGTGGTGATCGTGTCGGCGCATTCGGGGTCGAGCGGTACGTCCTCGTACGGTGACCAGCTGCCGTACGTCGAGAACGCGGCGGGTCTGGTGGCGGAGCAGGTGCCGGGCATCGACGCGATCCTGGTGGGGCACGCGCACACGGAGATCCCCGAGTACCGGGTGAAGAACAAGGCGACCGGCAAGGACGTGGTGCTGTCGGAGCCGCTGAAGTGGGGTCAGCGGCTGACGCTGTTCGACTTCGAGCTGTCGTGGGAGCGGGGCCGCTGGTCGGTGGCGAAGGTCTCGGCGAAGGTGCTGAACTCGAACACGGCGGCCGAGGACCCGAAGATCACGCGGCTGCTGTCGGACGAGCACCGCAAGGTGGTGTCGTACGTCAACCAGGTGATCGGGACGTCGACGCAGGCGATGTCGTCGGCCGAGGGGCCGGTGAAGGACGTGCCGATCATCGACCTGATCAACCACGTGCAGGCGGAGACGGTGAAGGCCGCCCTGGCCGGTTCCGAGTGGGGTGCGCTGCCGGTGCTGTCCCAGGCGTCCTGCTTCTCGCGGACGGCGGCGATACCGGCCGGCCAGGTGACGATCAAGGACGCGGCGGGGCTGTACCCGTTCGAGAACACCCTGGAGGCGCGTCTGCTGACGGGTGCGCAGCTGAAGGACTACCTGGAGTACTCGGCGCGGTATTACGTGCAGACGGCTGCGGGTGGTGCGGTGGATCCGGCGAAGCTGACGAACGCGGAGAACATCCCGGACTACAACTACGACGCGGTGTACGGGCTGACGTACGACATCGACATCGCGCAGCCGGTGGGTTCGCGGATCACGGGGCTGTCGTTCGCGGGGAAGCCGGTGGATCCGGCGGGGCAGTTCGTGTTCGCGGTGAACAATTACCGGGCTTCGGGTGGCGGGGCGTTCCCGCACGTGCCGAAGGCGAAGCAGTTGTGGGCGAACTCGGACGAGATCCGCAACACGATCATCCAGTGGGTGAAGGCGAAGGGCACGGTGGATCCGGCTCGGTTCGCTTCGGTGGACTGGCGGCTGACGCGGGCGGGCGTGCCGGTGTTCTAGGCGTTCGTGCCGTCCTGCGGCGTGTGTGCGGCCGGGTCCTGCTGTGGCGGGTCCCGGCCGTTCGCGTCACGGGTGGTCGACGAGGGGGCGGAGTCCGACCGGCGGGTGGGGGCGGGTGGGGGTGCGCTGTTCGAGGCCGAAGGTGGTGAAGGCGGTGCGGTGGGGCTGGGGGTAGGGCTCTTTGCCGGTGAGGGTGTTGAGGATGGCGGCGCTGCGCCAGGCGGCGAGGCCGAGGTCGGGGGTGCCGACGCCGTGGGTGTGGCGTTCGCCGTTCTGGACGAAGACGGTTCCGCTGACGGAGGGGTCGAGGATCATGCGGTAGCGGTCGTCGATGCGGGGGCGGCCGGAGGAGTCCTTGCGCATGTAGGGGTCGAGGCCGGCGAAGAGGCTGGTGAGGGGGCGTTCCTTGTAGCCGGTGGCGAGGACGACGGCGTCGGTGGTGAGGCGGGAGCGGGTGCCCTGCTGGGTGTGTTCGAGGTGGAGTTCGACCTTGGTGGTGGCCACCCGGCCGGCGGTGCGGACGGTGACTCCGGGGGTGAGGACGGTGTCGGGCCAGCCGCCGTGGAGGGTGCGCCGGTAGAGCTCTTCGTGGATGGCGGCGATGGTGGCGGTGTCGATGCCCTTGTGGAGTTGCCATTGCGCGGGGACGAGGCGGTCGCGGACGGGTTCGGGGAGGTCGTGGAAGTAGCGGGTGTAGTCGGGGGTGAAGTGTTCGAGGCCGAGCTTGGAGTACTCCATGGGGGCGAAGGAGGGGGTGCGGGCGAGCCAGGTGAGGCGTTCGCGGCCGGCGGGGCGGGTGCGGAGCAGGTCGAGGAAGACTTCGGCTCCTGACTGGCCGGAGCCGATGACGGTGACGTGTTCGGCGCCGAGGATGCGCGTGCGGTTGTCGAGGTAGTCGGCGGAGTGGATGACGGGGACGGTGGGGGCGTCGGCGAGGGGGCGCAGGGGTTCGGGGACGTAGGGGGCGGTGCCGATGCCGAGGACGAGGTTGCGGGTGTAGGTGCGGCCGAGGGCTTCGGCTTCCCCGTCGGTGTCGAGCTGGGTGTAGTCGACTTCGAAGAGGTCGCGTTCGGGGTTCCAGCGGACGGCGTCGACCTGGTGGCCGAAGTGCAGGCCGGGGAGGCGTCCGGCGACCCAGCGGCAGTAGGCGTCGTATTCGGCGCGTTGGATGTGGAACTGCTCGGCGAAGTAGAAGGGGAAGAGCCGTTCCTTGTGCTTGAGGTAGCTGAGGAAGGTCCAGGGGCTGGCGGGGTCGGCGAGGGTGACGAGGTCGGCGAGGAAGGGGACCTGGAGGGTGGCTCCGTCGAGGAGGAGTCCGGGGTGCCAGCGGAAGTCGCGGCGCTGGTCGTAGAAGGCGGTGGCGAGGCGGTCGACGCCTTGTTGGGGGAGGCCGTGGGCGAGGGCGGCGAGGGAGAGGTTGAAGGGGCCGATGCCGATTCCGACGAGGTCGTGGGGTGCATCGTGCTGGGCGGTCATCGGTGGGTGCTGCCTTCCAGGAGGGCGACGAGGGTGTCCAGGTCCCGCGTGGTGGTGTGGGGGTTGAGCAGGGTCGCCTTGAGCCATAGCCGGCCGTCGGCGGTGGCGCGGCCGAGGACGGCGGTGCCGTCGTGGAGGAGGGTGCGGCGCAGGGCGGCGAGGCGGTCGTCGTCGGTGGGGGTGGGCCGGAAGAGGACCGTCGTGATGGTGGGGTGCGCGTGGAGTTCGAAGCCGGGGTGTGCGTCGAGGGTTTCGGCGAGCCGGTGGGCTGTGGCGCAGGTGTGGTCGATGAGCCGGGCGAGGCCGTCGCGGCCGAGTGAGCGGAGGGTGGCGGCGATCTTGAAGGCGTCGGGGCGGCGGGTGGTGCGCAGGGAGCGGCCGAGGAGGTCGGGGAGGCCGGCTTCGGTGTCGTCGGTGGCGTTGAGGTAGTCGGCCTGGTGGGCGAGGGGTGCCAGGAGGGTGGTGTCGGGGACGGCGAGGAGGCCGGCGGCGACGGGTTGCCAGCCGAGTTTGTGCAGGTCGATGGTGATGGACCGGGCTCGGTGGAGGCCGTTCAGCTTGGTGCGGTGGCGGGGGCTGAAGGTGAGGGCTCCGCCGTAGGCGGCGTCTACGTGGAGTTCGGCGCGGTGGCGTTCGCAGACGTCGGCGAGGGCGTCGAGGGGGTCGATGAGGCCTGCGTCGGTGGTGCCGGCGGTGGCGGTGACGAGGGCGGGGCCGGGGGTGTCGGCGAGGGCCGCGTCGAGGGTGGCGGGGTCGAGGGTGCCGGTGGGGGTGGGGAGGGAGGTGGCCGGGGGGAGGCCGAGGAGCCAGGCGGCGCGCGGGACGGAGTGGTGGGCGTTGGCGCCGTGGAGGACGGTGAGGCGGGGGCCGTGGCGTTCGCGGGCGAGGAGCAGGGCCAGCTGGTTGGCTTCGGTGCCGCCGGTGGTGAGGAGGGCGTCGGCGCGGGGGGTGTCGTAGAACTCGGCGGCGAGGGTGCGGGTGAGGAGGGCCTCGATGGCGGAGGCGGCGGGGGCCTGGTCCCAGGAGTCGAGGGAGGGGTTGAGGGCGCTGACGGCGAGGTCGGCGGCGGCCGCGACGGCGAGCGGGGGGCAGTGCAGGTGGGCGGCGCAGAGGGGGTCTGCGGGGTCTGCGGCGCCGGCGGCGAGGGTGTGCACGAGGGTGGCCAGGGCTTCGTGGGCGCCGGTGCCGTGGGCGGGGAACACGTCGCCCAGTGCGGCCCGGACGCGGGCCGTGGTGGCGTCGGGGCCGCCGGCGGGGAGGGGGCCTTTGCGTTCGGCCGCGCCGGTGTGGAGGGCGGTGAGGACGGTGTCGAGGAGGGGGCGCAGCGTTTCTGCTGCGTGGGGGCCGCCGGCGAGCGGGGGCGCGGGGGCGGGCGCGGGCCCTGGCTCGGTCATCGGTCCTCCTGCTGTCACCGGGGTGGGCGGGACACCCGACCGGTACAACGATCAGACCCGAATGGGGTAACCGGTCGGGGCCGGTGGGTTGTCGGCCGGTGACTGGAGAGGGCGGCCGGGGTTGGTTCTGGGCATGGCTGAGCGCCGCAGTTGCCAGGTCAGTACCAACTGCGGCGCTCGGTATGGGGCCCTGAGGGCGGGTTACTTCGCCAGGAGGGTGAGGGTGTCGATCACGCGGTTCGAGAAGCCCCACTCGTTGTCGTACCAGGCGACGACCTTGATGTGGCGGCCCTCGACGCGGGTGAGCTCGGAGTCGAAGATCGAGGAGGCGGGGTTGCCCGTGATGTCGGAGGAGACCAGCGGGTCGTCCGAGTATTCGAGCACTCCGGCCAGCGGGCCCGCGGCGGCGGTGCGGTAGGCCTCCAGGACCTGCTCGCGGGTCACGTCGCGGGCGACGGTGGTGTTGAGCTCGACGATGGAGCCCACCGGTACGGGTACGCGGATCGAGTCGCCCGACAGCTTGCCGTCGAGCTGCGGCAGGACCAGGCCGATGGCCTTGGCGGCGCCCGTCGAGGTCGGGACGATGTTGACGCCGGCGGCGCGGGCGCGGCGGGGGTCGCGGTGCGGGCCGTCCTGGAGGTTCTGCTCCTGGGTGTAGGCGTGCACCGTGGTCATGAAGCCGTGCTCGATGCCGGCGAGGTCGTCCAGGACGGAGGCCAGCGGCGCGAGGGCGTTGGTCGTGCAGGAGGCGTTCGAGACGACCGTGTGCAGTTCCGCGTCGTAGGCGTCGGTGTTGACGCCGTACGCGAGGGTGACGTCGGCGCCGTCGGAGGGGGCGCTGACGAGGACCTTGCGGGCGCCGGCCTTGATGTGGGCGCGGGCGGCCTCGGCGGAGGTGAAGCGGCCGGTGGCTTCGAGGACGAGGTCGACTTCGAGGTCGGCCCACGGCAGCTGGGCGGGCTCGCGTTCGGCGAGGACCTTGATGCGGTGGCCGTCGACGACGAGGACGTCGCCTTCGACGGTGACCGGGCGGCCGAGGCGGCCGGAGGTGGTGTCGTAGGCGAGCAGCCGGGCGAGGGTGGCGGGTTCGGTGAGGTCGTTGATGGCGACGACCTCGAGGTTGCTGTCGCGTTCGAGGAGCGCGCGCAGCACGTTGCGTCCGATGCGGCCGAATCCGTTGATGGCGATGCGAGTCATGTGTGCCAGTCCCTTCTGTTCGCGCCATCAGGTTCGCGTGTGGCGTGCGGGCGTGACAGGGGCGAGATCGCCATGGTTCGAAAGGATCCCGCCAGGGGTCGGGTCAGTCGCCCTGGGTGAAGGTGCGGCGGTATTCGGTGGGGGTGGTGTCGAGGATGCGCTGGAAGTGGAGGCGCAGGTTGGCGCCGGTGCCGAGGCCGACGTCGGCGGCGATCTGTTCGACTCCGCGTTCGGAGCGTTCGAGGAGTTCGCGGGCGAGGTCGATACGGGCGCGCATGACCCATTGCATGGGGGTGTATCCGGTGTCTTCGACGAAGCGGCGGGAGAAGGTGCGGGGGGACACGGCGGCGTGCTGGGCGAGGGTTTCGAGGGTGAGGGGTTCGGCGAGGCGGTGCAGGGCCCATTCGCGGGTGGCGGCGAAGCGTTCGCCGAGGGGTTCGGGGACGCTGCGCGGTACGTACTGGGCTTGGCCGCCGCTGCGGTAGGGGGCGGCGACGAGGCGGCGGGCGGCGTGGTTGGAGGCGGCGACGCCGAGGTCGCGGCGCAGGATGTGCAGGCACAGGTCGATGCCGGAGGCGGCGCCGGCGGAGGTGAGGACGCTGCCCTCGTCGACGAAGAGGACGTTCTCGTCGACGTGGACGTGGGGGTGTTTGGCGGCGAGGGCGCGAGCGTAGTGCCAGTGGGTGGTGGCGCGTTTGCCGTCGAGGAGGCCGGTGGCGGCGAGGGCGAAGGCTCCGGTGGAGATGGCGGCGAGGCGGGCGCCGCGCCGGTGGGCGGCGGTCAGCGCGTCGAGGACGGGCTGGGGCGGGTCGTCGCGGTCGGGGAAGCGGTAGCCGGGGACGAAGACGATGTCGGCCCAGGCGAGTGCGTCGAGCCCGTGGGTGACGTAGTAGGAGAGTCCGTCGCCGCCGGTGACGAGTCCGGGTGCGGCGCCGCAGACGCGGACTTCGTACGGCATGCTCGCGCGGGTCGTGAAGACCTGTGCGGGGATGCCGACGTCGAGCGGTTTGGCCCCCTCGAGGACGAGAACGGCGACGCGATGCAGGTGGGAGGGCGGCACGGGACGAAGCGTACGCGGACGGGGCGGGGCCCGTCGGGCGGCCGGGGTGGTGGCGTGGCCGCCCGACGGGTGGGGTGCGTACGGGGTCAGGCGCCGCGGACGCGCAGGGCGCGGGCGAGGTCGTCGAGCTGGTCGACGAGGACGCGGCGCAGCATGGGGATGATCTCGGGGTCTTCGAGGCAGGTGTGGCCGGTCCGGAGGTTGGCGGGGTCGACGGCGTGGGCGGGGAAGGCCCAGCGGCCGGCTGCTTCGCCGATGGCGGGCCCGCGGCGGGTGGCGAGGGCGACGGCTTCGGGGTAGTAGCGGGGGACGTAGTCGCGTACGAGGTCGGCCTGTTCGGGCTGCCAGAAGCCGTGGGCGGTGGCGGTGAAGAGGTAGTTGGACAGGGTGTCGTCGTGGAAGAGGCGCTGCCAGGCGGCGGCCTTGGCCTCGGGGGTGGGGAGGGAGGCGTGGCAGCGGGCGGCGCCCTGCTGTCCGGTGGCGCTGGGGTCGTCGGCGAGGGCGGTGTCGATGGCGGCTCCGTCGACGGCGCCGAGTACGGAGAGGCGGGCGAGGATGCGCCAGCGGAGTTCGGGGTCGAGTTCGGGGCCGCCGGTGACGGTGCCGTCGGCGAGCCAGGCGGCGATGGTGTCGGGCTGGGTGGCGCTGTCGATGAGGGTGCGTACGGCAGCGAGGCGCAGGCCCGGGTCGGTGCCGTCCTCGGTGCGGCGCAGGAGGTCGCGGGTGGCGGTGGTGATGAGGCCGAGGGCGGTGTCGCGGTCGGCGGGGGCGACGTAGCGGTCGGCGATCTGGGTGCGGGCGAAGCCGAGGACGCCTTGGACGACGGCGAGGTCGGATTCTTCGGGGATGTGGGCGGCGAGGGTGTGGAGGTAGTCGGCGGGGTCGAGTTCGCCGTCGCGGACCATGTCGCGCAGGGAGCCCCAGACGACGGCGCGGGTGAGGGGGTCGGGGATGCGGGAGAGGCCGCGGAGGGCGGTTTCGAGTGAGGTTCCGTCGAGGCGGATCTTGGCGTAGGTGAGGTCGCCGTCGTTGAGGACGAGGAGGTCGGGGCGGGGGCCGGCGGAGGAGAGGACCTCGTCGGTGGGGACGTCGAGGTCGAGGAGTTCGGTGCGTTCGAGGGTGCCGTCGGCGGCGCGGGCGTAGGTGCCGGCCTGGATGCGGTGGGGGCGGCTGCCGTGGCGGTCGACGGTGAGGGTCCAGCCGCCGGGGCTGTCCTGGATGCGGGGGGTGAGGGTGTCGGTGCCGGTGGTGCGGAGCCAGGTTTCTGCCCAGGCGTGGACGTCGCGGTCGGTGTGGGCGGCGAGGGAGTCCACGAAGTCGGCGAGGGAGGCGTTGGCGAACTTGTGGCGGGTGAAGTGGGTGTTGATGCCGGCGAGGAAGTCCTTCTCGCCGAGCCAGGCGACGAGCTGGCGGAGGGCGGAGGCGCCCTTGGCGTAGGAGATGCCGTCGAAGTTGAGGAGGGCGGAGGCGGTGTCGGGGACGTCGTCGGGGCCGGGGGCGACGGGGTGGGTGGAGGGGCGCTGGTCGGCGGCGTAGCCCCAGGGCTTGCGTTCCATGCCGAATTCGGTCCAGGTGCCGGTGAAGCGGGTGGCTTCGGTGAGGGTCTGGTAGCCCATGTATTCGGCGAAGGACTCGTTGAGCCAGATGTCGTCGAACCAGGCGAGGGTGACGAGGTCGCCGAACCACATGTGGGCCATCTCGTGGGCGATGACCATGGCGCGGCGCTGGCGTTCGGTGTCGGTGACGGCGGAGCGGAAGACGAATTCGTCGCGGAAGGTGACGAGGCCGGGGTTTTCCATGGCGCCGGCGTTGAACTCGGGGACGAAGGCCTGGTCGTAGGAGTCGAAGGGGTAGGGCTCGGTGAACTTCTCGTGGTAGCGGTCGTAGCAGGCGGTGGTGACGGAGAGGATCTCGTCGGCGTCGGCGTCGAGGTGGGGGGCGAGGGACTTGCGGCAGTGGATGCCGAAGGGGAGTCCGGCGTGGGTGGTGATGACGCTGTGCCAGGGGCCTGCGGCGACGGCGGCGAGGTAGGTGGAGATGACGGGGGTGGCGGCGGAGGTCCAGAGGCCGGCGCCGTCGTGCTCGCGGTCGCCGGTGCGGGTGGTGATGCCGTTGGCGAGGACGGTCCAGTGTGCGGGGGCGGCGACGGTGAACTCGAAGACGGCCTTCAGGTCGGGCTGGTCGAAGGCGGGGAAGACGCGCTGGACGTCGTCCATGAACATCTGGGAGTAGACGTACGTCTCCCCGTCCGCGGGGTCGGTGAAGCGGTGCAGTCCCTCGCCGGTGCGGGAGTAGCGCATGCGGGCGTCGATGCGCAGCTCGTGGGGGCCGGGGGTGAGGCCGGTGAGCGGGAGGCGGTTGTCGGTGAGGGTGGCCGGGTCGAGGGGGTTGCCGTCGAGGGTGGCGGTGCGCAGCTCTTCCGGCTTGAGTTCGACGAAGGTGTCTCCGGTCGTGCGGGCGGTGAACCGGATGACGGTGGCGGAGTCGAAGGTCTCGTCGCCGGTGGTGAGGTCGAGGCTGACGACGTAGTCGTGGACGTCGAGGAGCTGGGCTCGGAGCTGCGCTTCGTTGCGCGTCAGTGCGGACATGCGGCCCATGCTGCCGGATGGCCGCGTCTGCTCCCAGGGGTTTCGCGGGCGGGTGGGGCGGGTCCCGGCCGGGGTGGTGCGGCCGGGGCCGGGCGGGTGCCCGGCCCGGTGCCTCTACTCCTCGCCGGCGGCGATGGTCTCGTGGTGGCGGATGACTTCGGCGATGATGAAGTTGAGGAGTTTTTCGGCGAAGGCCGGGTCGAGTTTGGCGTTTTCGGCGAGCTGGCGGAGGCGGGCGATCTGGCTGGCCTCGCGGCCCGGGTCGGCCGGGGGCAGCTGGTGCTTGGCCTTGAGGTGGCCGACCTGCTGGGTGCACTTGAAGCGCTCGGCGAGCATGTGGACCACGGCCGCGTCGATGTTGTCGATGCTGTCGCGCAGGCGGGACAGTTCGGCGGTGACGTTCTCGTCGATCTCGTCGATGTCGCTGTTGTTCATGGTTCCCGAGCTTACGTGGCGGGCGTCGCCGGCACCTCTGCCAGTCGGTCCGTGAGACGGGGCCGGGGGTCGGGGCCGGGGGCGCCACTGTCGCGCGCCGATGCCGCTGGATTCCTCCCGTGGGACCGGCGCGCGCTGCCGCCCGCAACCACAGGGCGGCGGGCGGCGGGCGGCGCGGATATCGACGTCAGGGGCGTTCGGGACATTGCGCCTCGCCCTTCCGGCCGGTTCGGGTCCGGCCGGAAGGACGAGCGGGAGCGGCCGGGGGCCGCCCGGGCGCCTACAGGGTGGCCGCGGCGGCCTTGATGTCGGCGGCGAAGGTGGAGACCTCGGTGTACACGCCGGGGTAGCCGGCGCGGGCGCAGCCCTCGCCCCAGCTGACGATGCCGACCTGGATCCAGGCGTTGTTGTTGTCGCGGCGGAACATGGGGCCGCCGGAGTCGCCCTGGCAGGTGTCGACGCCGCCCTGGTCGTAGCCGGCGCAGATCTCCTCGGCGGGGACGAGGTCGTTGCCGTAGGAGCTCTGGCAGGAGGCGTCGGAGACGAAGGGGACCTGGGCCTTGAGGAGGTAGCGCTGCTGGCCGCCGCCTTCGCGGGCGGCGCCCCAGCCGGCGACGGTGAAGGTGCCGTTGTCGTAGGCCTTGGTGTCGGCGATCTTGAGGGTGGGCAGGTTGACCGGCTTGGCGAGCTTGATCAGGGCCCAGTCCCTGCCCTTGCCGTTGTAGCCGGGGGCCTGGAGCACCTTGGTGGACTTGACCTTGATGGCGCTGCTGCTCTGGAGGTCGACGACGCCGGCGGTGGCGGTGATGGAGGTGTTGTTGCCGGAGCCGCTGACGCAGTGGGCGGCGGTGAGGACGATCTGCTGGGTGTAGAGGGCTCCGCCGCAGCCCATGGAGAGGCGGACCATGAAGGGGAACTCGCCCTGTGCGGCGCGGGTGCCGCCGACGACGGGGGTGGGTGAGGCGTTGGCTCCGGCGGGCTGGAGGCTGACGGCGGCGAGGGTGACGGCGCCGACGGCGAGGGCGCGCTTGACGATCCTGCCAAGGGTGGTCACGGTCAACACACTGCCTTTCGTGGGGGGTTGGGCTGTGCGTGCCATCGGGTGAATGACGCGTCCATGACACATCCGGCCCCGGGCCGCCATCAAGAACGCCTTTTCGGACAAGTTCCGGCGCCACTCCGGAAGTGGAAGATCATTCACCGGGCGGTCACAAAATGTTTCCTACCGGCCAGTAGACATGGGTGCGGTTCTGGCCAACCCTGGTCACGTACATGCCAAGTCGTGACCGAGGAGCGCCCCCACATGCGCAGCACCCCCCGCACCCGCACGTCCCGTACCGCAGCCGCCGCCGTGGCCGTCGCCGCCGCCGTGCTGACCCTGCTTCCGGCCACCGCCGCCGAGGCGGCCCCCGCCGCCCCCGCGCCGGTCCCGGCGCCGGTCACCGCCGCCGCCATCACCTCCGCGCCCGGCGGCAACGCGGCGATCCTCGGCATCGACTACGCCACCTGGCAGCGCGACGTGGCCGCCGTGATCGACGCCGCGCGCCCCGCCATCGAGCGGCGCATCGCCGCCTCCCCGGCCGGCGAGAAGCCCGCGATCGTCCTCGACATCGACAACTCGTCGCTGGAGACGGACTTCCACTGGTTCTGGACCTTCCCCACGCCCGCGATCGAGAAGGTCCGCGCACTGACCCAGTACGCGGACCAGCGCGGCGTGGCGATCTTCTTCGTCACCGCCCGCCCCGGGATCGTGTACTCGATGACCGAGCGGAACCTGAAGTCGGTCGGCTACCCGGTCAGCGGGCTGTACGTGCGGGACCTGCCCGCCCTGTTCGAGCAGGTCAGCGCCTACAAGACGGCCAAGCGGGCCGAGATCGAGGCGCGCGGCTACACGATCATCGCCAACATCGGGAACAACGAGAGCGACCTGGCCGGCGGGCACGCCGAGCGCACCGTGAAGCTGCCGGACTACGGCGGCAAGCTGTCCTGACCCGGCACGCCCGGGCGGCCGCCCACCCGGCGGCCGCCCCGCTCCGGCGCCGCCGGCTCAGCCGCCGCAGCCGTAGAGGCGGCTGCCGCAGCTCTCCTCGCGCGTCCAGTCGGTGCCGCCGGAGTCGCCGTCGCCGGGTACCCCGGGCTCGTCGAGGAGGAACACGAGCAGGATGCCGAACAGGACGGGGACGCCGAAGAAGATGGCCAGCATCCACCAGCCGATGGCGTCCTGGACACCCTGGAGGTCCGGATCCCACAGGACCCAGAGCTGCGCCGCCCACACGGCGGCGTTCAGCCCCAGGTAGACCCCTGTCCAGCGTTCTTCCTTCATGCCCCACCCCCGTCACCGCCGTATCGGGCATATGTTCCCGCGGCCCGGCAACGGAACACGTGACTCCGTCAGGGGCCGCCGGCTGCGGCGCCCCGATCCCCCGCGATGGCGTTGACCGCCGCCCAGGCGAAGGCCCTCGCCGGGCCGATGCTCGCCCCCGGGCCGGGGCAGGTGCCCCCCATCACCGCCGCCGACCAGTTCCCGGCCGCGTACAGGCCCGGGACCGGGGTGGCGTCCCCGCGCAGCACCCGGCTGTCCGCCCCCCGACCTGGAGCCGGCGGTGCCGGCGCGGGCGATGGACAACATGATGGGCCGGCTGCGGTTCAGCGAGTGGATGTAGCGGGTAGTCATATGGCAGCGCACGAGAAGGGCTCCGGCCCCGACCCCTCGCCAGGGGGCCGGGCCCGGAGCCCATTTGCCGTTCGGGCCAGGGGTCGTACGTGATCCGGACCCGGTCGGTCAGCGGCAGCGCCTGGCAGGCCAGGACGTACCCGCCGGTCAGGTCCTCGCCGTCCAGGACCTCGTTGCGGGCCGTCCTCACCTCGCCCTCCGCCACCCGGCAGCGGCAGGCGCCGCAGGCTCCCTCCCGGCAGGAGTACTGGCCTGCATGACGGGCGACGAGAGGCCGACGTTGTGGCCGGTCACGGCGGCGCCGTCGGCGCAGCGGCGGCGGACGTTCGGGAGCCGGTGTTCCCGCTGAGCGGGAACACCGGCGGAAAGGCGCGCGCTAGCTCTTCTTCGGGCCGCCGGGGCAGACCTGCCAGGCGAGGTGGTAGAGGGTGCTGACGCTGGCGTCGGTGGAGTCCATGGCCATGAAGCTCGTGGTCTGGGGGCTGGAGGTGCCGGCGTTCACGCGCAGTTCGGTGTTGATGTTGAAGTTGCGCTTTTCACCGCACGGGGCCCAGACGAGGTCTGCGTATTCCGTCTTGTCGCTCGTCTGCCAGTTGTCGTTGAGGGGGCCGGTGAACTGGTGGGTCCGCTGCGACGTCTGCGGCATTCCCTGGAAGTAGTAGTTCGCCCTTTCCTGGCCGGACGCGCCGGGCTGGAGGAATGCGAATCCGCGGTAATCGGCCTGCACGATGGCGTAGGTGAAGCCGGAGGGCACGTGGACGCGGAGATTGAGCTGGCAGTTCTTGCGGAAGCCGGTCGGCGGGGCGCCCGGGCCGACCTGGGCCATGTAGTCGCTGTAGGTGACGGTGAAGGCGGTGTTGTCGGGGGCGACGGCGACCTGGGCGGTGCCTTCGCGGCAGCCGGAGCCGTTGACGGTGGCGAGCTCGATCACGATCTTGTCGGGCGGGACGGTGATCGGGCCGCCGGCGACGGCGGGGGTGGACGCGGTGACCAGTGCGGCGGCCGCGGCGCCGATGAGCAGTGTGCGGGTCCTGGGGCGAGACATCGTTGTCACTCCTGACCTCCGGGTGGCTTCGGGCGCTGGCGTCAGCGGACGGGGCATTCCTTCCACTCGAAGTGGTAGACGGTGCTGACGCTGCCGTCGGTCGAGTCCATGCTCATGAAGCTCAGCGCCTGCGGGCTGGAGGTGCCGCCGTAGACCCGCAGTTCGGTGTTGACGTTGAGGTTGCGCTCCTCACCGCAGGGGGCCCAGACGAGGTCTGCGTACTCGGTCTGGTCGCCGGCCTGCCAGTTGTCGGTGAAGGGGCCGTTGAACTGGTGGGTGGTGCGGGCCGTCTGGGCGTTGCCCTGGAAGTAGTAGTTCGCGCGCTCCTGGCCGTAGGCGCCGCGCTGGAGGTGGGCGAAGCCGCGGTAGTCGGCGCGGGCGATGGCGTACGTGAACCCCTGGGGGACGTGGATCCGCAGGGCCAGCTGGCAGTTCTTGCGGAACTCGGTGCCGCCGGAGCCGGCGCCGGTCTGGGCGAGGTAGTTGCTGTAGGTGACGGTGAAGGCGGTGTTGTCGGAGGCGGCGGCGACGGTGGCGGTGCCCTGGGGGCAGCCGGAGCCGTTGACGCCGACGACGTCGACGGTGATGCGGCCGGGCGGCGGAATGGACGGGGGGCCGGCCTGGGCGTGCGCCTGGGCCTGCGCCTGGACGGGTGCGGCCAGGGCCGACAGCACCGTGATGGCTGCGCCGACGGCGATTCTGCGGAGCGGCGGCATGTTGGGTTCCCCATTCGTCGGGAATTCGGCGTGGACATGCCATCACGCTGCCGCTGGGGTGGGGAGGGCGTGATACGGCCAAGGCCGTTCCGGGGTGTTCCCGGGCCCCATTCCTGGCCGGAACCGGCGGAGCGGGCTCGTCCGCCGCGCCGCCCATCAGCCCGGGGACGGCGGCCCTGATCCACCCCGCCGCCCACGATGGCCGGTTCCCCGGACCGGTGGCCGCGCCGCCGCTGCGCGGGGCTTGCCCCTCCCCGCCCTTCACCCTTTCTCGCCCTCGGTCGCCGGGCGCGGCTCACTGCACGGCGCTACCGCGCCCGCGCCTCAAACACCGGCGGGGCTGGAAGTGCGCTGCGCGCACTCCGGCTCCGCCAGGCGGATCCACCCTCGCCTGGGGACACCTCCCAGCGGTAGCCGGGGGAGGTCCCGGGGGCGGAGCCCCCAGGCGGGGTCCGGGGGCGCAGCCCCAGGGGGTCCGGGGGCGCAGCCCCGGGGGGGGGCGGGGGGCGGAGCCCCCAGGGGGTCCGGGGCGCAGCCCCGGGGAACGGGCGAAGGGCGGGTAGGGGAACCGGCCCCGCGCAGCGGCCACCCACCCGCACCCACCCCCGGCCCGCCCTGGCCAGTCGGCCGCCCCCGCCGAGCCATCCGGGCCGACCGGGCTGCGGTCGGGGGCCACCCGGGCCGACCGGCCGGAGCCGGACTGCCGGGCCGCCGGAGGGGCCTGGGCGGCGGGGCCGGGCTACCGGGAGCCGTACGGGGGGAGCGGGGGCTCGGATTCCGCGAGGAGCTCCGTCACGGCCACCCCCGCCCGGAACGGGGTCCAGCGCGCGCCGCGATCGGCGGTGGGGCCTGGACGCCAGCCCTCCATCACCGTGATCCGGCCGCCCTCCACCTCGAAGACCCGCCCCGTTACGCCCGCGGATTCCTCGGAGCCCAGCCACACCACCAGCGGGGACACGTTCTCCGGGGCCATCGCGTCGAAGCCCCCGGTCTCCGGCGCGGCCATCGACTCGGCGAAGGTCTGCTCCGTCATCCGGGTCCGTGCCGCCGGGGCGATCGCGTTGACCTGGACGCCGTACCGCTCCATCTCGGCCGCCGCCACGAGCGTCAGGCCGAGGATCCCCGCCTTGGCCGCGCTGTAGTTGCCCTGGCCGACGGAGCCCAGCAGTCCCGCCCCGGAGGAGGTGTTGACCACCCGGGCGGCCCGCGGGCGCCCGGCCTTCGCCTCGGCCCGCCACCACGCGGCCGCCGACCGCAGCGGCAGGAAGTGCCCCTTGAGGTGCACCCGCATCACCGCGTCCCAGTCGGCCTCCCCGAGGTTGACCAGCATCCGGTCCCGCAGGAACCCGGCGTTGTTGACGAGGGTGTCCAGGCCGCCGAAGGCGGAGACCGCGCAGTCCACCAGCGAGGCCGCGCCCTCCTGCGAGGCTATGTCCCCGCCGTGCGCCACCGCCTCGCCGCCCGAGGCCCGGATCTCCTCGACGACCAGCGACGCCGGGCTGTCGGGCCCCGGGCGGCCGTCGAGGCCCACGCCGAGGTCGTTGACGACCACCCGCGCGCCCTCCGCCGCGAAGGCCAGGGCGTGGGCCCGGCCCAGTCCCCGTCCCGCGCCCGTCACGATCACCACGCGTCCGTCCGCAATGCCCATGTCCGCCTCAGCTCTCCTTGTTGACCGTTGCCGCGTCCAGGAACGCGGGGCGCTCCCCGCCCCCGTGCACCAGCAGGCTCGCGCCGCTCACGTAGCCCGCCCTGCCGGAGGCGAGGAACACCGCCGCCTCCCCCACGTCCGAGGGCTCGGCCAGCCGTCCCAGCGGCACGGTGGCGCCGACCGCCGCGATGCCCGCCTCGTCCCCGTAGTGCAGGTGCGCCAGTTCGGTCCGCACCATGCCCAGGACGAGCGAGTTGACGCGTACTTCGGGCGCCCATTCCACCGCCATCGAGCGGGCCAGGTTCTCCAGGCCCGCCTTGGCCGCGCCGTAGGCCGCCGTCCCCGGCGAGGGGCGGGTGCCGCTGACGCTGCCGACCATCACGACCGAGCCGCGGCTCTCGCGCAGCCACGGGTACGCGGCGAGCGAGGCCGTCATCGGGGCCACCAGGTTGAGTTCGACGACCCGGGCGTGCCGCTCGGCACCGCCCTCCCCCAGCAGCCGGTACGGGGTTCCGCCGGCGTTGTTCACCAGGCAGTCGAGCCGCCCGTGGCGCTCGCCGACGGCGTCGAGGAACTCCCTCACGGCGGCCGGGTCGCGCAGGTCCACGGCGGTGAAGGCGGCCTGCCGCCCGCCTGCCGCCACCGGCTCCCGCGGTGGCCGCCGGGCGCAGACGACGACCTCCGCCCCGGCCGTGAGGAACGAGCGCGCGATCCCGGCGCCCACCCCCCGGGTTCCGCCGGTGACGACGACAACCCTCCCCTTGAGCTCCATCGGCTGCTACCTTCCTCACCTAACAAATGTTTGGTGGAAAGGTAGCTGATCCGCTCATGGGTGTCTCCACCTCCGGCCCGGCCAAGGGCATCGCACTCGTCACAGCCGACTTCCCGCCCGTCAACGCGCTCCCCGTACAGGGCTGGTACGACCTCGCCGACGCCCTGCGCGCCGCCGGCCGCGACCCCGAGGTCCGCTGCGTGGTCCTGGCCGCCGAGGGCCGGGGCTTCAACGCCGGGGTCGACATCAAGGAGATGCAGCGCGACACCGGGCACGACGCCCTCATCGCCGCCAACCGCGGCTGCTACGAGGCCTTCGCCGCCGTCTACGAGTGCGAGGTTCCGGTGGTCGCCGCGGTGAACGGGTTCTGCCTGGGCGGCGGCATCGGCCTGGTCGGCAACGCCGACGCGATCGTCGCGAGCGAGGACGCGGTCTTCGGGCTCCCGGAGCTCGACCGGGGCGCCCTCGGGGCCGCCACCCACCTGGCCCGTCTCGTCCCGCAGCACCTGATGCGCGCCCTGTACTACACCTCGCGCACCGCCACCGCCGCCGAACTCCACGCGCACGGCTCCGTCTGGAAGGTGGTCCCGCCCGAACGGCTGAGGGACGCCGCCCTGGAGCTGGCCGCCGAGATCGCCAGGAAGGACGGCTACCTCATCCGCCTGGCCAAGGCGGCCATCAACGGCATCGACCCCGTGGACGTGCGCCGCAGCTACCGCTTCGAACAGGGCTTCACCTTCGAGGCCAACCTCAGCGGGGTCGCCGACCGCGTCCGCGACACCTTCGGCAAGGGCTCGACCTCTGGAAAGGGACGGGAGGAGACCGCATGACGGACAAGACGATGACCCCCGAAGAGGTGATCGGGCAGCTCAGCAGCGGAATGACCCTCGGCATCGGCGGCTGGGGCTCCCGGCGCAAGCCCATGGCCCTGGTGCGAGCACTGCTCCGCTCGGAGATCACCGGTCTCACCGTGGTCTCGTACGGCGGCCCCGACGTCGGGCTGCTGGCCGCCGCCGGACGGATCCGCAGGCTCGTCGCCCCCTTCGCCACCCTCGACTCCATCGCCCTGGAGCCGAACTTCCGTGCCGCCCGCGAGAGCGGGGCCATCGCCCTCACCGAGTACGACGAGGCCATGTTCATGTGGGGGCTGCACGCCGCCGCGAACCGGCTGCCCTTCATGCCCGTCCGGGCCGGCCTCGGCTCCGACGTGATGCGGGTCAACCCCGGACTGCGCACCGTCACCTCCCCGTACGCCGACGGCGAGGAGTTCGTCGCCGTACCCGCCCTGCGCCTGGACGCGGCCCTGGTGCACCTCAACCGCGCCGACCGGCTCGGCAACGCCCAGTACCTGGGCCCGGACCCCTACTTCGACGACCTCTTCTGCGAGGCCGCCGACGCCGCGTACGTCTCCTGCGAACAGCTCGTGGAGACCGCCGAGCTGGCCAAGTCGGGGCCCCCGCAGTCCCTCCTGGTCAGCCGGCACTCCGTCACCGGGGTCGTGGAGACCCCGAACGGCGCGCACTTCACCTCCTGCGCCCCCGACTACGACCGCGACGAGGCCTTCCAGAAGCTGTACGCCGCCACCCCCTGGCCCGAGTTCGCCGCCCGCTTCCTGGCCGGCGGGAGCGAGCACGACTACCAGACCGCCGTCCGGACCTGGCACGAGGAGCAGAAGTGACCGCCGCGACCGCCGCCACCCGACAGGAATACTGCGTGATCGCCTGCGCCGAGGCCTGGCGCGACAACGGCGAGGTCCTCGCCAGCCCGATGGGGCTGATCCCCTCCTTCGGGGCCCGGCTCGCCAAGCGCACCTTCTCCCCCGACCTGCTGCTCACCGACGGCGAGGCCCTGCTGGTCGGCCTCGACGGCACGCCCGAGGGCTGGCTGCCGTACCGCCGCCACCTGACGATGGTCACCGGCGGGCGGCGGCACGTGATGATGGGCGCCAGCCAGATCGACCGGTACGGCAACCAGAACATCTCCTGCATCGGCGACTGGGAGCGGCCCTCCCGCCAGCTCCTCGGGGTGCGCGGCGCGCCCGTGAACACCCTGAACAACCCGGTGAGCTACTGGGTCCCCAAGCACTCCCCCCGGGTGTTCGTCGAGCGCGTCGACATGGTCAGCGGGGTGGGGTACGACCGCGCGGAGGCGGCCGGGGTGACCCGCTTCCACCGGCTGCCGCGGGTGGTCAGCGACCTCGGGGTCTTCGACTTCACCGGCCCGGACCGCTCGATGCGCCTGGCCTCCCTGCACCCGGGCGTCACGGTCGAGCAGGTCCGCGCGGCGACCGGGTTCGAACTGGCGGTCGCGGACGGGGTCCCGTACACGCGGGAGCCGAGCGCCGAGGAGCTGCGGCTGATCCGCGAGGTGATCGACCCCCAGGGCCTGCGGGACCGGGAAGTCCGGGTCTGAGGCGCGGCGGCGGAGGGACGGGAGTCGGCGATGGAGACGGCATTCACCAAGCTGGTCGGGGTCCGCTGTCCGATCGTGCAGACGGGCATGGGCTGGGTGGCCGGGCCGCGCCTGGTCTCGGCGGCGGCGAACGCGGGGGCGCTGGGCATCCTGGCCTCGGCGACGATGACCGTGGAGCAGCTGCGGGCGGCGGTCCGGGAGGTCGGGTCCCGCACGGACGCTCCGTTCGGGGTGAACCTGCGGGCGGACGCCTGGGACGCGGCCGAGCGGGTCCGGCTGATCATCGACGAGGGCGTGCGGGTGGCGTCGTTCGCGCTCGCGCCGTCCCGGGAGCTGATCGCCCGGCTGAAGGACGCCGGGGTGGTGGTGATCCCCTCGGTCGGGGCGCGCCGGCACGCCGAGAAGGTCGTGGCCTGGGGCGCGGACGCGGTGATCGTGCAGGGCGGCGAGGGCGGCGGGCACACCGGTGACGTGGCCACCACGGTGCTGCTTCCGCAGGTGGTCGACGCGGTGGACGTCCCGGTGATCGCGGCGGGCGGCTTCAGCGACGGGCGGGGCCTGGTCGCGGCGCTGGCGTACGGGGCGGCGGGCATCGCGATGGGCACCCGCTTCCTGCTGACCTCCGATTCCACCGTCCCCGACGCGGTGAAGGCCGAGTACCTGAAGGCCACGGTCAAGGACGTCACCGTCACCACGGCCGTCGACGGGCTGCCGCACCGGATGCTGCGCACCGAGCTGGTCACGGCCCTGGAGCGGTCGGGCCGCGCCGGGGCGCTGGCGCGGGCGGTACGGCACGCGGCCGGCTTCCGGAAGCTGTCGGGCCTGTCCTGGGCGCAGATGGTGCGCGACGGCCTGGCGATGAAACACGGCAAGGACCTGTCCTGGAGCCAGGTCCTGCTGGCGGCGAACACCCCGATGCTCCTGAAGGCGTCCATGGTCGAGGGCCGTACGGACCTCGGCGTCATGGCATCGGGCCAGGTCGCGGGGGTGATCGAGGATCTGCCGTCCTGTGCGGAACTCGTCTCCCGCGTCATGGCCGAAGCACGACAGGCAATGGAAGCACTGCACTCGCTCCACACCCTGCCACCACCAGGGTGATCCCCCTTCTCCGTTTCAGGAGTCGCAAAGATGAGCCGTGCCCGAATCCGCCTGGCGACCGCGGCGGTCGCCGCCGCCCTCGCCATCGGGACCCTGCCCGCCGCCTCCGCGTACGCGGCGCCGGCGGACGGCGCCGCGTACGCCAGGCACCCGTACCAGCGGCAGTACTCGCCGGAGACGATCCGGCAGATCCCCCTCCAGGGCGCCGTCAACTTCCGGGACGTCGGCGGCTACCGCACCTACACCGGCGGTCAGGTCCGCCAGGGGCTGGTGTACCGCTCCGACGCGCTGAGCAAGCTGACCCCGGCGGACATCACCACCGTCGCGGGTCTGGGCCTCACGAAGGCCGTCGACTTCCGCATCCCGATGGAGCTCCAGTACGACGGCGCCGACCGGCTGCCGTCCGGGCTCTCGGCCACCTCCCGCCCGATCAGCGACCTGGGCCTGTACGGCACCCTGGTCGGCGCGATAGCCACCGGCGATCCCGTGAAGCAGGAGCAGATGCTCGGCGGCGGGCGCGCCGAGGCGTACATGCGGGACATCTACCGCACCTTCGTGACCAGCCCCGAGAACCGGGCGCAGCTGGCGACGACGCTGCGGGAGATCGCGGACGGGAACCAGGGCCCGCTGCTGTACCACTGCACGTCCGGCAAGGACCGTACGGGCTGGCTGAGCTATGTCCTGCTGCGTTCGCTGGCCGTGCCGCAGGAGACGGCCGAGCAGGACTACCTGGCCTCGAACACGTTCCGGGCGGCGTACGACGCCCAGGTGCGGGCGGGGCTGAAGCAGTCGGGGCGGATGCAGAACCCGGACCTGCTCATCCCGCTCCAGGAGGTCCGCCAGGACTACCTGGACGCGGCGACGACGCAGCTGGAGGCCGATTACGGGAGCTTCTACGGCTATCTCACGGACGGTCTGGGCCTGGACCTGCGGACGCTGATGAAGCTGCAGGACAAGCTGGTCCGCTAGTGCTGTGGCCGGGAACGCCGGACGCCGGGCCGCGCGCGTGCTGCGCGCGGCCCGGCGTCCGTCCGTGTGTGCTGCGGGTGCTGCGGATGCTCCGGGTCAGACCGCCCGGCGGCGGCCCTGGCCGCCCGTGCCGACGCGGCTGCGCGCGGAGGCCGCGGCGGCACCGCCGGAGGACGAGCCGCCCGAGCGGCGTCCCTGGGCGGGGGCACCGCCGTTGCCCTGGCCGGAGCCCTGGCCGCGGCGGGCCTGGCCCGAGCCGGCGGCGGGGGCCTGCCCGGAGGCGGAGCCGCCGGAGCGCCGGCCGCGGCCGCCGGCCGCGGGGGCGGAGCCGGTCGCGGAGCCGCCGCGGGAGCCGCCGCCCGAGCGGCGGCGCGAGGAACCGGAGCCGGAGCCCGAGCCGGTGCGCGCCTTGGGCTGCGGGGGCTGGGGGACCTCCAGCACGACGGGGACGCCGGAGGGCTCGCGGGCGCCGGTGAGGCGGGACAGCTCCTCGTCGGAGGACTTGACCTGCGCGGTGCGGGGGGTGATCCCGGCGTCCGACATCAGGCGGGACATGTCGCGCTTCTGGTCGGGCAGGACCAGCGTGACGACGCTGCCGGACTCGCCGGCGCGGGCGGTGCGGCCGCCGCGGTGCAGGTAGTCCTTGTGGTCGGTCGGCGGGTCCACGTTGACGACGAGGTCGAGGTCGTCGATGTGGATGCCGCGTGCGGCCACGTTGGTGGCGATCAGCGCGGTGACCTCGCCGCTCTTGAACCAGTCGAGGGTGCGGTTGCGCTGCGGCTGGGAGCGGCCGCCGTGCAGGCCGGAGGCGCGGACGCCGTCGGCGAGCAGCCGCTTGACCATGCGGTCGACGCCCCGCTTGGTGTCCACGAACATGATGACCCGGCCGTCGCGGGCGGCTATGCGGGTCGCCACGGCCTTCTTGTCGGTCTCGTCCATGACGTACAGGACGTGGTGCTCCATGGTGGTGACCGCGCCGGCCGACGGGTCGACGGAGTGGCCGACCGGGTCGGTCAGGAACATCTTGACGAGCTTGTCGATGTTCTTGTCGAGGGTCGCCGAGAACAGCATGGTCTGGCCGCCGGGCGCGACCTGCTTGAGCAGGGCGGTGACCTGCGGCATGAAGCCCATGTCGGTCATCTGGTCGGCTTCGTCGAGGACGGTGACGGTGACCTGCGAGAGGTCGGCGTCGCCGCGGTCGATGAGGTCCTTGAGGCGGCCGGGGGTGGCGACGAGCACCTCGGCGCCGCGGCGCAGGGCGCCGGACTGCCGGTTGATCGACATGCCGCCGACGACGGTCGCGATGCGCAGGTTGACGGCCGTGGCGTAGGGGCTCAGGGCGTCGGTGACCTGCTGGGCCAGCTCGCGGGTCGGTACGAGGACCATCGCGAGCGGCGCCTTGGGCTGGGCGCGGCGGCCGGCGGTGCGGGAGAGCACGGCCAGGCCGAAGGCGAGGGTCTTGCCGGAGCCGGTGCGGCCGCGGCCGAGCAGGTCGCGGCCGGCGAGCGAGTTCGGCAGGGTGGCGGCCTGGATGGGGAACGGCTCGGTGACGCCCTGGGCGGCGAGGGTCTTCAGCAGCGCCTCGGGCATGTCCATGTCCTCGAACGCGGCGACCGGCGGGAGGGCCGGGGCCTGCGGTTCGGGCATGGTGAATTCCTGGGGCCGGGCCACGGGTGCGGACTTCTGCCGTCCCGCGCCAGACTTCGGACGCCCCTGGGCCGCACCTCGACCCCGGGTGGGGCGGCGGCTGGGTCGTGCGGAGCTGGAGCTGGTCATGCGGAAAAGCCCTCCTGAAGCCGGCAGGTCGAACAAGGGTGGAGACAGCAGACAAGCCGGGGTCCGCACCGTGCGGTGCGGACCCCGGCATGCTGAAGAAATTAGGCGGGGAGGATGTTCTCCGCCTGGGGGCCCTTCTGGCCCTGGGTGACGTCGAAGGTCACGCGCTGACCCTCGGTCAGCTCACGGAAGCCCTGGGTGGCGATGTTCGAGTAGTGGGCGAAGACGTCCGGGCCGCCGCCGTCCTGCTCGATGAAGCCGAAGCCCTTTTCCGAGTTGAACCACTTCACGGTACCGTTAGCCATTTGTATCTCCTGAATAGGCGGCAAGGGCCCCATCCGGGAGAATCCGGCAAAAACAATAAAAGCGCCTGTCGGAGCAATCCCGTCAGGCGCACATAAAGTTCATGGGTACCACAACTGCAACTGCCCCTAAGCTAGCACACCCCGGCCCGGTGGCGCTGCGACCTACGTCATATGGCCGCAGCCCCGCCGGTCCGGACCCGGCTCAGAGCCGCTCGATGATCGTCACGTTGGCCTGCCCGCCGCCCTCGCACATCGTCTGGAGGCCGTAGCGGCCCCCCGTGCGCTCCAGCTCGTGCAGCAGGGTGGTCATCAGCTTCACGCCCGTCGCGCCCAGCGGGTGGCCCAGGGCGATGGCGCCCCCGTTGACGTTGACCCGGTCCGGGTCGGCGCCCGTCTCCTTCAGCCAGGCCAGGACCACCGGCGCGAAGGCCTCGTTGATCTCGACCAGGTCGATCTCGTCCAGGGTCAGCCCGGTCTTCTTCAGGGCGTACGCGGTCGCCGGGATCGGGGCGGACAGCATGCGGATGGGGTCCTCGCCGCGGACCGACAGGTGGTGGATGCGGGCCCGGGGGGTCAGGCCGTGCTCGGCGACCGCCCGCTCGGAGGCGATCAGCATGGCCGCCGCGCCGTCGGATACCTGGGAGGAGACGGCCGCCGTGATGGTGCCGCCCTCGACGACCGGCTTCAGGCCGGCCATCTTCTCCAGGGTGGTGTCCCGGCGCGGGCCCTCGTCCACCGCCACGTCCCCGTAGGCGACGGTCTCCCGGTCGAAGCGGCCCTCGTCGATGGCGCGGAGCGCCCGCCGGTGGGAGCGCAGGGCGAACTCCTCCATGTCCTGCCGCGAGATCCCCCACTTCTCGGCGATGAGCTGCGCCCCGTGGAACTGGTTGACCGGAGCGTCCCCGTACCGGGCCCGCCAGCCGCGCGATCCCGCGTAGGGGCCCTCGGTGAAGCCCAGCGGCTCGGCGGCCTGCCGGGAGGCGAAGGCGATGGGGATCATCGACATGTTCTGGGTGCCGCCCGCCACCACCAGGTCCTGGGTCCCGGACAGGACGCCCTGCGCCGCGAAGTGCACGGCCTGCTGGGAGGACCCGCACTGCCGGTCGACGGTGACGCCGGGGACCTCCTCGGGCAGGCCGGCGGCCAGCCACGCCGTCCGGGCGATGTCGCCCGCCTGCGGCCCGACGGTGTCCAGGCAGCCGAACACCACGTCCTCCACCGCGGCCGGGTCCACCCCGGACCGCTCGACCAGCGCCTTCAGGACGTGCGCGCCCAGGTCGGCGGGGTGCACGGCGGACAGGCCGCCGCCGCGCCGCCCCACGGGGGTGCGTACGGCGTCGACTATGTAGGCCTCGGGCATGACGGGCTCCTCAACGGGGTCAGGGGCGTACGGCGATCCCGTCCAGCACCATCGACAGGTACTGGCGGGCGATCTCCTCCGGGCTGTGCTGGCCGCCCGGCCGGTACCAGGACGCCGCGACCCACACCGTGTCGCGGACGAAGCGGTAGGTGAGGCGGATGTCGAGGTCGGCGCGGAAGACCTGGGCGGCGACGCCCCGCTCCAGCGTCCCCAGCCACGCCTTCTCGAACTTGACCTGCGAGTCGGAGAGGTAGTGGAAGCGGGGCTGCGCGGAGAGGGTGCGGGCCTCCTTCTGGTAGATGGCGACGGCGGCTCGGTGCCGGTCGATCTCCCGGAAGGACTCGGTGACGAGGGCCTCGATGGTCTCCCTGGGGCCGAGGCCGGCGGCGAGGACGGTGTCGTACCCCGCCCACAGCTCGTTCAGGAAGGCCGAGAGGATCTCGTCGAGCATCGATTCCTTGGAATCGAAGTGGTAGTAGAGGCTGCCGGCGAGCATCCCGGCGGCGTCGGCGATCTTGCGGACGGTGGTGGCGTTGTAGCCCTGGGCGGCGAAGACCTCGGCGGCGGTGTCGAGGAGTTCCCGGCGGCGCTCCGGCGAGGCGGTCACCTGTGTCTTCTTCGGCTTGTTCGTTGGCACGGGCCCATTCTCGGCCTACGCGTGCTGGCTGCTGACCGACACCGTCTCGCCCGTCATGTACGACGAGTAGCCGCTGGCCAGGAAGACGATGACGTTGGCGATCTCCCAGGGCTCGGCGTACCGGCCGAAGGCCTCGCGGGCCGTCAGCTCGTCCAGCAGTTCCTCGCTGGTGACCTTCACCAGGTGCGGGTGCATGGCCAGGCTGGGGGCGACCGCGTTGACGCGTACGCCGAACTCCGCGGCCTCCAGGGCCGCGCAGCGGGTCAGGGCCATCACCCCGGCCTTGGCGGCGGCGTAGTGGGCCTGGCCGGTCTGGGCGCGCCAGCCGATGACGGAGGCGTTGTTGACGAGGACGCCGCCGCGTCCGGAGGCCTTCAGGGAGCGCAGGGCGGCGCGGGTGCAGCGGAAGGTGCCGTTGAGGGTGACGTCGAGGACCCGGCCCCACTGTTCGTCGGTCATGTCGACGAGGTTCGCGGTGCCGCCGAGGCCGGCGTTGTTGACGACGACGTCGAGGCCGCCGTGGAGTTCCCCGGCGTGCGCGAAGAGGGCCCGGACCTGTTCCTCGGCGGTGACGTCGCAGGGCAGGGAGGCGACGCGGCCGGGCCCGAACTCGGCGGCGAGGGCTTCCTCGGTCTCCTTCAGGCGCCGGGCGTGGGCGTCGCTGATCAGTACGGTGGCGCCCTCCTCCAGGAAGCGGCGGGCGGTGGCGCCGCCGATGCCCGCCCCGGCGGCGGCGGTGATGACGGCGGTGCGGTCCTTGAGCAGCCCGTGGGCCGGGACGTACGCGGGGGCGGTCATGCCCGTACCTCCTTGGGAAGGCCGAGGATCCGCTCGGCAACGATGTTGCGCTGGATCTCGTCGGAGCCCGCGCAGAGGGTGTCCGCGCGGGAGAAGAGGAAGAGCCGCTGCCGGTCACCCGCCGGTGAGGTGGGCGCGGAGCCGGCTGCGGACCTCGGTGCGGAACTCCTCGACGCTGCTCATGGCCGTACGTTAACCTACCAAACACTTGTTAGGGAAGGATGTGCCGATGCCCGCCGCCGACGCCTTTGCCGAAGACTCCCCCGCCGACCCGCCCGCGGGTCCGCCCGCCGGCTCCCCGGCGCAGTACGCCGTGCGCGGTCCCGTCGCGTACGCGACCACGAACCGTCCCCGCTACCGCAACGCCCGGAACAGCGCGATGACCTGCGCCCTGGACGACGCCTTCCACCGGGCCGCCGGCGACCCCGAAGTGAAGGTGGTCGTCCCGGCCGGGGCCGGCGACCACTTCTCCGCCGGCCACGACATCGGCACCCCGGGGCGCGACGCCCACCAGGAGGCGAGCGCCTCGTGAACCTCGACCACTCCCCCGGCGTGGAGGACTTCCGGGCCGAGGCCCGCGACTGGCTCCGCTCCCACGTCCCGGCCCGCCCCCTGCCCTCCCTGGAGACCGGGGAGGGATTCGCCGCGCACCGCGAGTGGGAGGCGCTGCTGCACGCGGACCGCTGGTCGGCGGTGTCCTGGCCCGAGGAGTACGGGGGCCGGGGCGCGGACATCGAGCGGTGGCTCGTCTTCGAGGAGGAGTACTGGGCGGCGGGCGCCCCCGGCCGGGTCTCGCAGAACGGCATCAGCCTGCTGGCCCCGACCCTGTTCGAGCACGCCACCGCCGAGCAGCGGGCCCGCGTACTGCCCCCCATGGCGAGCGGCGAGGTGATCTGGGCGCAGGCCTGGTCGGAACCGGAGTCCGGCTCCGACCTGGCCTCGCTCAGCTCGCGGGCGGTGCGCACGGAGGGCGGCTGGCTGCTGCACGGGCAGAAGACCTGGTCCTCGCGGGCCGCCTTCGCCGACCGGGCCTTCGGCATCTTCCGCACCGATCCCGGGGCGCCGAAGCCGCACCAGGGGCTGACCTACCTGATGTTCGACCTGCGGGCCCCCGGGGTGACGGTACGGCCCATCGGCCGCCTCGACGGCAAGCCGGCCTTCGCGGAGCTCTTCCTGGACGGGGTGTTCGTCCCCGACGAGGACGTGATCGGCGAGCCGGGGCAGGGCTGGCGGATCGCGATGTCGACCACCGGCAACGAGCGGGGCCTGACCCTGCGCTCCCCCGGCCGGTTCCTGGCCGCCGCCGACCGGCTGGCCCGGCTGTGGCGCGCGCAGGGCGACCCCGCCGACACGGCGCTGCGCGACCGGGTCGCGGACGCGGTGGTCGGGGCCCGCGCCTACGAGCTGTTCACCTGGACGGGCGCCTCCCGGTTCGCGGCGGGCGAGCGGATCGGCGCCGAGTCCAGCCTGAACAAGGTGTTCTGGTCCCAGTACGACATCGCCCTGCACGAGACGGCCCTGGACCTGCTGGGCGCGGACGCGGAGCTCGCCGAGGGCGAGTGGGCCGAGCCGTGGGTCTTCTCGCTGGCCGGGCCGATCTACGCGGGCACGAACGAGATCCAGCGCGACATCATCGCCGAGCGGCTGCTCGGCCTCCCGAAGGGCCGCCGCTGATGCGCTTCCTGCCGACCGAGGAACAGTCCGACTACGCCCGTACGCTGCGCTCCCTGCTGGGCGCGGCCGGGGTCCCTGCGGCCGTACGGGCCTGGGCGGCCGGGGAGCACGGGCCCGGGCGGGCGGTGTGGTCCGCTCTCGCCGGGACGGGCCTGTTCGCGCTGGCCGTGCCGGAGGCGTACGAGGGGGTGGGCCCGCTGCCGGTGGAGCTGGCGCTCGGCTTCGTCGAGCTGGGGCGGGCCGGGGTGCCGGGGCCGGTGGTGGAGACGGCGGCGGCCGCGGTGCTCCTCGCCGAGCTGGGCGACGAGGCGCTGTCGAAGCGCTTCCTGCCGGGGCTCGCCTCGGGCGGGGCCTCGGCGACGGTGACGCTACCGGGCGGCTCCCCGTACGCCCTGGACGCGGACGCGGCGACGCACCGCTTCACGGTGACGGAGGCCGGCGAGCTGCGGCTGGCCGCCGGCCCCGGCGAGCCGCTGGCGTCCACCGACCCGGCGAGGCGGCTGTACCGGCCGGCCGGGGACGGGGAGCCGCTGGCGGCGGGCCCGGCGGTGACGGCGGCGGCGGGGACGGCCCTGCGCTGGGCGCGGCTGCTGACGGCGGCCCAGTGCCTGGGCGTGGGCGAGGCGCTGCTGGCGCGGACGGTGGAGTACGCGAAGCAGCGCACCCAGTTCGGGACGCCGATCGGCGGATTCCAGGCGGTCAAGCACCGGCTGGCGGACACCCTGCTGGCGCTGGAGTTCGCCCGGCCGCTGCTGTGGGCGGCGGCGCTGTCCCTGTCCCGCCGGGACGTGGCGGCGGCGAAGCTGACGGCCGGCGAGGCGGCGTACGCGGCCGCGCTCACCGCCCTCCAGCTGCACGGCGCGGTCGGCTACACGGAGGAGCTGGACCTGTCCCTGTGGCTGCGCAAGGCCCGCCCGCTGCGCGACGCGTGGGGCGGGCCGTCACGGTGCCGGGCGGAGGTGGTGGGCTAGGCCGGCCCCGCCCGGGGCACCTCTCAGCGGTAGCCGGGGGAGGAACGGGCGGAGGGCGGGGCGGGAAGCGGCCCGCGCAGCGGCACACCACCCCGCACCCGGTACCCGGCGCCGCTCAGCGGAACTCCCGGACCACCTCGATGCGCCCCACGATGTGCGCGTTGAACTCGGGGAGTTCCTCGGCCGGGACCCAGAGTTCCAGGATGGTCTCGCCGCCCGCCCGCTGGACGGGGTAGCGCTCAAGGAACGCCGAGTCGACCTCGAAGCGGGTCACGAAGCCGGCGCCGTCGTGCTTGACGTTCCAGTCGCGGGCGATGCGGACCGCGTAGTCCTCGTTGAGCACCGGATAGAAGATCGGCTGCTCCGGCAGGCGCGGCGGCCAGGCCCGCCAGTCGAGGGCGCGCACCAGTTCGAGCTCTACGGGGCCGGTGGGACGCCAGAGGGTGGTGGTGGACATGCCCGCGACCCTAGACGAGCGGCCGCCGCGGCGGAAACGACTTCGGGCGGTTCCCGGTGTACCGGGAACCGCCCGAAGATCAGGTGCGCCGCCAGGGACTCGAACCCCGGACCCGCTGATTAAGAGTCAGCTGCTCTAACCAACTGAGCTAGCGGCGCCTCGACAGGAAAAATACCCGGTCCGCGGGACTCTTCCAAATCGCCCCTGGTCGCGGGCCGTCCCCGTCGTGGGGGTACGGGCAGCGGGCCGGGCCGGCGGCCGGGGCCTCCGTGGGGGGTGGGGGCCGGGCCGCGGTCTCCGCGGAGGGCGGTGAGCAGCCCGTCGCCGGGCAAGGGCCGGGCGAAGGCGCGGAAGCGGTCGGTCTCCTCGAAGAGCGACCCGTTCCTGATGAGGATCTCGTGGGCCATCTCGACGGAACTGACGAAATAGCAGTCCTGTCCGGCGAGCCGGTAGGCACCGATGTCACCACAGGATTCGAAGGTGCGCGGAAAAGGTCCAGCCGGTCCTTCTTGAATTCCCAGGTGTTTCCGATGCCGACCCGGCCCTTCACTTTCGGACCGGACGGACGGGCGTGCCGACCTCAGGAGACATTTCTGTTCCTCCCAGGCGGAGAATTCCTCGAACGGACTTCGCCGTGCCCGTTCGGAAATCAGCCGCCGCCGGCTTCCGCCGGCAATGCCCGGGCAGCTAGCTGCCAGAAGGCCCGTCGGAGCGGCGGAAGGACAGCAGGACCACGAGGGCCCCGGCCGCGGCAGCGGCGGCGGCGACCAGCGAGGTGGTGTGCATGGCGTGCAGGAAGCTCTGGTCGGCGGCCGCCGCCAGGTCGGGCCGGCCCAGCCGCCCGGCGACCAGCCGGGCGGCCTCGGCCGAGTCGCCGGCCGCGTCCGCCGCCGGGCCCGGCAGCCCGGCCAGGGCCGGGGTGACGTCCGTACGGTAGGAGCCGGTCAGCAGGGAGCCGAGGACGGCGACGCCGAGCACCCCGCCGATCTGCCGCACCGAGTTGTTCACCGCCGAGCCCGCCCCGGTGCGCTCCGGGGGCAGCACCGACATGACCGCCTCGGTGGTCGGCGCCATGGCGGCGCCCAGCGTCGCGCCCTGGACCAGCATCAGCAGCCAGAACCAGGCCATCGGGGTGTCCGG
Organism: Streptomyces sp. NPDC033966; assembly: GCF_055575955.1. NCBI lineage: Bacteria > Bacillati > Actinomycetota > Actinomycetes > Kitasatosporales > Streptomycetaceae > Streptomyces > Streptomyces sp. NPDC033966. The sequence continues at coordinate 230,872 of NZ_JBVIRQ010000004.1, forward strand.
GCCCAGCCGGACGTACGCCAGGAAGGTGCCGGCGGCCACCAGCATCGCCGGGGCCACCACCGGTCCGAGGCCGAAGCGGCGCACCAGGCCCGCCGACAGGGGCGCGCCCAGCAGCACCCCGGCCGCGACCGGCACCAGGTTCAGCCCCGCCTCGAAGGGGGTCTGCTCCCGTACGCCCTGGAGGTAGAAGGCGGTGTAGAACATCGACCCGGACAGGCTGAAGTAGACGAGCATCACGGAGGTGGTGGCGCCGCTGAAGCGGGCGTTGGCGAAGAGGCGCACGTCCAGGCTGGGGGTGGCGACCCGCAGCTCGACGAGGACGAAGACGGTGAGCACGGCCAGGCCGCCGGCGATCGGCCCGAGTACGCCCCACGCGGTCCACTCGCCCCGGTGGCCGCCCTCGATCAGCCCGTAGACCACGGCCAGCAGCCCGGCGGTCGACAGCGCCACGCCGACCGGGTCGAGCTTCGCGCGGCCGTGGTGGCGGCCCGCCGGCAGCAGGAGCACGGCGCCGGCCAGGGTCACGGCGGCGAGCGGCAGGTTGACCAGGAAGACCGAGCCCCACCAGAAGCGCTCCAGCAGCGCGCCGCCGGCCAGCGGGCCCGCCGCGATGGCCAGGCCGCTGGCACCGGACCAGATCGCGATCGCCATCGCCCGCTCCCGGGCCTCGAAGACGGCCGAGATCAGGGAGAGCGTGGCCGGCATGATCAGCGCGCTGCCGATGCCCATGGCGCCGCGCGCGACGACCAGCTCGCCGGGGCTGCCGCTCAGCCCCGCCCACAAGGAGGCGGCGGCGAACACGGCCGTCCCGGTCAGCAGCAGCCGGCGGTGTCCGTACCGGTCCCCGAGGACGCCTCCGGTGAACAGCATCACCGCGAAGATGAGGGTGTAGGAGCTGATGCTCCACTGGAGCTGGTGGGGGCTCGCCCCCAGGCCCTCGTCCGGGTCGGCCAGGGTCTTCAGGGCCACGTTCAGGATCGTGTTGTCGAGCCAGACGGTCAGCTGGGCCAGCACCAGCACGGCGAGGGCGAGCCACCGGCGCCCCGGCGGGGCCCCGGCGGCACCGCCCGCCGGCTGGTCCGGCCGGGGACCGGCGAACTGCTGAACCACGTGACACGACCTCTCGGTTGGGGCGAAGGACTGCCCCGTGATCGTCCACGTCGGCGCGAAGCACGGTCAACGAATGCCGTCCGGCTGGCAGTTAACTGCCAGTCGCCCCGGCTTCGGCCAGCTCGCGCAGGGTGAGCAGCTGGCGCCGCATCATCAGCAGGTCGCCCCAGGCCATCATCCGCAGCCGGGCCCCGCCCAGCGGGCCGGTGTGGCGGCCGGCCATCAGCTTGGCCACGAGACGGCTGCGGCCGGGCCCCAGGGCGCTCACCCGGTAGGTCAGCGCGAACCCGCCGAAGGCGCGTACCGCCCACGGGGTGGTGAGCAGCAGGGTCAGCTCGTGGTCCTGCTCGAAGGAGACCAGTTCGAAGATGGTCATGACCCGCTGGCCCGCCGCCAGGCGTTCGGCGCCCGGGGTGAGCCTGCGGGGGCTGCGCCGGCCGAAGTTGTCCAGCAGGTCGTAGCTGTACGGGGCCACCTTGAGCTGGCACAGCCAGCGGAACACCTCGGGCGGGTCGGCGGCGACGGTGACCGCCCGCAGCCACGGCTCGGCGGCCGGGCCGAGCAGCCCGTCGCAGGGGTAGGCGGCGGCCTGCTCCGTGGGCCGCGCGCCCCAGTTCCGGGGGAGATCCATGGCGGCCCCCTACCCCAGCGCCCGCTTGAGGAAGTCCAGGACCGCGGTGCGGTAGCGGTCCGGGTCGGTCTTCATGCCCTGGAGGTGTTCGGTCGCCGGCAGCACCTCGACCTCCGCCTCGGGATAGCGGCCGGCCAGCGCCCGTACGTTCTCGACGGGGATGATGCTGTCGTCCTCGCCGGCCAGCACCAGCACCGGCGTGTGCAGGTAGGCGCCGCGCGCCGGCGGCGGCCAGTCCGCCTGGAGCATGGCCGTGCCCAGCCGGGCGAACACCGAGGTGAGCAGGGCCCAGGACGGTCCGGAGCGCAGCGGGCCCGGGACGGGGAGCCCCTTGGCGCGCAGGAAGTTCTCGAACAGCGGCCTCAGTTCCAGGGCCGGGCCGCTGTCGCAGATGACGGCGTCGACGGGGCAGCCGGGCCTTCCCAGGAGGTAGAGCGAGGGGAAGGTGGAGAAGGAGAAGCCGAAGACGGCGTAGCGGGCGTCCTGGTACTCGTCGTATCCGCGCAGGTGCTCGACGACCGCGACGACGTCGTCGGTGTGGCGTTCGCTCAGTCCCCAGAAGGCCTTGTCCGCGTCGCTGAGCCCGTGGTTGCGGTGGTCGAACAGGGCCACGGTGTAGCCGGCCTCGTGCAGGAACGCGGCCTGTGCGAGGCTCGCCGACTTGCTCAGGCCGATGCCGTGCCCGATGACCACGACCCGGTCCCGGCCGCCGCGGCACAGCCAGACGTGCAGCGTGCGACCGCCTCCGGGGAGGGGGACGGACACCTCTTCCACGGGCAGGCCGAAGTCGCGCGGGTGCTTGTGGTGCGGCCGGCGGGGCGGGTGGTAGACGAGGTAGGAGAGCGCCGCCCCGTACGCCGGGGCCGCGGGCAGCGCCAGCAGCGAGGCCAGCGCTCCGAGGGGGCCCCGCCGGAGTGCCGTCCTTTGGGCGGATCCGCTTTCCGCCGCGGCGTTTTCCCGTATCTCAGGACGGTTGACTTCCCTCTGCAACTGAATTCCCCTCGGTGAATGTGACGGGGCGGTCCGGTGCGGCTTTCGGCTTCAGCCGCAGCCCCCGGCATGGCCCCCTTCTGCCGACCGCGCCACCGTATCGGCACGAGTCGGCGGAACGCTCGTTTTCCCGGCGTCTTCCCACCCGTTGGACACCTCGGGCAGCCGGGCCCGAACGGAATCGGCGAAATCCGCCAGCCGGTCCGCGCCCCAGAATTTCTCGCGGCCGTCGACGAAGAAGGGAACTCCGAAGACGCCGTCGCGGTGTACGTCGAGCAGTGCCGCCACGCCCCGTTCGCGCAGCCCGGGGTCCCGTGCGGCCCCGGCCAGCAGGTCCGGGGGCAGGCCGAGCGCCTCGGCCAGTTCCCCCATCACCCGCGGGTCGCAGATGTCGCGGCCCTCCTCCCAGCGGGCCCGTTGGGCCAGTTCGACGAACCGCGGGCCCCGGCCCCGGTCGGCCGCCGCCATCCAGGCCAGGTGCGGGACCTCCCAGCAGGGGTCGCGGTCCACGGGCCAGGTGGGTTCCAGTCCGCGCGCGCGGGCGAGGCGCCGTACGTCCTGGAGGATGTACAGGTGTTTCTCCCGGGACATGGCCACGTACGGGAAGTGCCCGCCGGCCGCGGCCAGGGCGCGGGCGCTCGTCTCGTCCGGCTCGAAGAACGGCCGCCATTCGACCAGGTCCGCGAGGCCGGGGTGGCGGGCGTGCAGGTCCCGGTGGGCGAGCCAGGAGTAGGGGCTGCGCAGGGAGAAGTAGAAGCGCGGGGGACCCGCCCGCCGCGCGGCGCGGCGGCCCGCCGGGGGGCGGTGGTCAGACAACGAGTCCTCCGTCGATCTGCAGCACGGCTCCCGTCACGTACTCGGCGCCGACCAGGTACGCGACCGCGTCGGCCACTTCCTCGGCGCGGCCCAGGCGGCGCAGCGGGATGCCCTTCAGGGCCTCCTCGCGGACCTTTCCGGACAGGCCGGCGGTCATGTCGGTCTCGATGAAGCCGGGCGCGATGGCGTTGGCGCGGATGCCGTAGTGGCCGGTCTCCTTGGCGAGGGCCTTGGTGAAGCCGATGATGCCCGCCTTCGAGGCGGAGTAGTTGGTCTGCGTGGCGTGTCCGTAGACGCCCGCGACCGAGGAGATGTTGACGATGCAGCCCTTCTTGCGCTTCATCATCTCGAAGACCACGGAGCGGCAGACGTGGTAGGTGCCGTCCAGGTTGACGCGGAGCACCTGCTGCCAGTCGTCGTCCGACATCATCAGCAGCGGCTGGTCGCGGACGATGCCGGCGGAGGTCACGACGGTGTCGATGCCGCCGAGGCGGTCCTCGGTCTCGGCGACGAGGGCGCGGACCGCGTCGGCGTCCGCGACGTCGGCGCGGTGGCCGTAGGCGCGGACGCCGAGTTCGGCCACCTCCTTCTCCAGTTCCGCGGCGGCGTCCGGCCGCGAGGTGTAGCAGAAGGCCACGTCGTGGCCGTCGCGGGCCAGGCGGAGCACGGTGGCCCGGCCGATGCCGCGGGTCCCGCCGGTGACCAGGGCGACCCCGGTGGTGCTGTCCGACATGCGGCTCCTCCTCACTTGGCGCCGGCCGCGGCGGCGGCCGTGCTCTGCGTACGTGCGTCGGTCAGCTCCTGCGCGGGGCGCATGGCCATGACCACCCGGCCGACCTCCATGACGGTCTCGCCGTCGACGAGCGACTCCCCTTCGAAGATCACGGTGTCGCTGAGGGCGCGGAACAGCCGGATCCGGTGCTCCAGCACCGAGCCGGGGAGCACCGGCCGGTGCAGGACGACGTCGGAGATGCTGCCGAAGAGCATCACCTGGCCCGAGAGCACGTCGGGGTTGGGCCGGTCCCAGGCGGCGAGGACGCCCGCCGCCTGGCACCAGGACTCGATGAGCAGGGTCTGCGGGTAGCCGTGGCCGGCCTCGTCGGCGTCCGGGGCGAGGTCCGCGTACCAGGGCTCGTTGCAGGTGACCGCCTTGAGGGCGGTCAGCCGCTCGCCGGGGACCAGCTCGGTCACCCGGTCGACGAGCAGCATCGGATACCGGTGCGGCAGGACCTGCTTGATCCGGGTGATCGTCAGCACGGGTTGCTCCCTTCGGTGAAGCGCAGGCGGACCGTCGCGGCGCGGCCCCGGCCGGTGGCGGCGACGGCGTCGCAGCGCCAGTGCTCGCCGCGGCGGGACCAGGCGAGGTCGATGGTGAGGGCGTCGCCGGGGAAGACCGGGCTGAGGAAGCGCGTGGACTCCACGGCCCGGAGGGTCACCGGGACGTCCGGGACGGGGGCGGCGGCCACGGCGCTGCGGTGGACCAGTTCCACGATGCACACCCCGGGGAAGATCGGGAAGCCGGGGTAGTGGCCGGGGAAGACCTGCTCGTCGGCGTCGACGCGGACCGTGGTGCGGGGGCCGGCGGGGGTGGGCTCGCCCACCGCCGGCACCGCGCGGACGGGGCTTGCGACCGGGGCCGGCATCAGGCGGCCTGGAGCTTGGTGTCGAGCAGGTCGTACGCCTTGCGCAGGCAGGTGACCTCCTTCAGCTCGGACTCGCCGAGCTTGACCCCGTACTTCTTCTCCAGGACGACCATGACCTCCAGGGCCATCAGGGAGTCGACGCCCAGGTCGTTCACGAAGTCGGCCTCGTCGGTGAGCTCCGACTCCTCGACGTCCAGGACGTCGGCGACGGTGCCGCGCAGGTCGTCGAGGTCCAGGGCGGGGGCGGCGGTGGTCTCGGACATGTCTTTCTCCTTCATCGGATTCATCGGGTTCATCGGGTTGGTGGATGTGGTGCGGGCGTGGGTGCGGCCGGCGGTGGTGCGGCTGCTCCCGGGTGCTCAGCGCAGGCGCAGGAGGGCGCAGCCGGCCACGCCGTCGCGGTCGACGGAGGTGACGAGGGCGACGGTGCCGGCCAGGTCCCCCCGGTGCTCGGCGGTGGCCAGCACGGCCGCGATCTGGAAGGAGGCGGAGGCCGCGTGCGTGTCGCCGATCAGGTCGGCGCCGGGCACGCGCGAGGGGCCGTGCTCGCCGAACACCTTCCGCAGGGCGGCGCGTTCGCCGTCGCCGCGCACTCCGTGCGCCTGCGAGTCGGCGACGAGGCCGACCTCGTCCGCGCGGACGGCGGCGCGGTCCAGCGCCCGGCCGACGCAGTCGGCCAGCACCGCGCCGGCGTTCTCGTCGGTGTGGAAGACGCCGAACTCCAGGGCGAGGACCTCGGCCAGGCCCGGCCGCCCGTGCTCCCGGGCCGCTTCGGCGGATTCCAGCAGCAGTACCGCGGCGCCCTCGCCGAGTACGGCGTCGGCCTCGTCCGGCCGCCGGGTGTGCACCTCCAGCCAGGCGCGGGCCGGCGAGAACTCCTCCACCGCCCCGCACAGCACGGTGGAGGTGTGGCCCGAACGCTGGATCCGCAGGGCGTAGTTGAGGGCGAGGAGTCCGGAGGCCCGGCCGCCCGCCACGGTGGTGTTGGGGCCCTTGAGCCGGTGCCAGATGGCGCACTGCCCGGCGGCGCAGTTCATCACCGTGTTGGGGAACCGCATGGGGTCCACGTAGAACGGCTTCTCCTGGACCAGGGAGTCGCGGGTGAAGTCCATCATGCTCTGGGCGCTGCCGGTGTTGGTGCCCAGCACCAGTCCGGCGTCCTCGCCGACGCCGGGGATCCGCCCGCCCCGCTCGTCCTGGAGGAGCCGGCCGACGGCGGTGACGGCCAGGCCGGTCACCCGGTCCATCGAGCGGGTGCCCTTGCGGCCCAGTACGGCCTTGCTGCTGAAGTCGGGGACCAGGCAGGCGGTGTCCACGGGCCCGCCCCATTCGGACGGGTCGAGGGCGGTCGCGGCGGGGCGGCCGGCGGCGAGGCCGGCCGTGAGGTCCGCGCCGTCCAGCCCGAACGGCGAGACGGCGGACCAGGCGGTGATGAGCGGCCCTCGCCCGGCGGGGGTGGCGGTTTCCATGATCGCGGTGCTCCTTCGGTGGCTTCGGTGGGGCTGGGGGGCTGGGCTGGACATGAGGGCCCCGGGCGTCACAGGAAGTGCACGCCCTGGTACGAGGACCAGTGCGGGCGGTCCTCCGGTCCGGCCAGGCGGACCCCCGGCAGCAGCCGGCCGGGGCCGGCCCCGAGCCGGGCCAGGTCCCCGTCCTCCGCCCAGACCCGGGCGCCCTCCTCGAGCAGCGTGCGCAGGGACGCGCGCGGGTCGGGCAGGGTGTCGAGGACGCGGCCGCCGACGCGCAGGGCGGGCGGCGGGGCGGCGTCCGCGGCGAAGGTGACCGCGAGGCCGCGCAGCAGGATGTCCAGGCCGCCCTGCTGCCGGTTCAGTTCGCGGGCCAGGTACAGCACGTCGGCGAACTGGGTCTCGACGGAGCCCCGGTAGGCCCTCTCGATGATCAGCAGCCGGCGTCGGGTGACGGACACGGTCAGCACACCCCCAGGAAGAACGCCTTGTCCGCGGCGTCGAGATGCTCGGTGAACTTGAACGGGGCGCGCAGCCTGACCCCCGGGACGTGGGCCTCGACCCCTCGCTCCTGGCTGCAGAACCGGCAGGCGAACCAGGTCAGGGAGACCGGGTGGGCCGCCATGAGCTCGGCCGCCAGGGTGGCGGTCGTCGGGTACTCCCGGACCCAGTCCACGACGTTGCGCGGTTTGTCCGCGCCGAGCGCGGACCGGGTCAGTCCGGTGGCGTGGCCGCAGGTCCACAGGTGGACCGAGGCCCCCCGGGCGAGCAGGGCCTGCGCCAGCCGGAAGGCCGAGGTGACCAGGTCACCGGTGTGCGGGGCGCCCATGACGGCGATCAGCACGTCCGCGCGCGGAAGCTGTCGTGCCATGTCAGTGCCACACTCCCTGTACGGCGGGCGCCAGCAGCCGCTCCGCCACCTCGTCCATGTCCACCGGCCGGACTCCCTCGGCCAGCCGGTGCCGCGGGAGCGCCCGCTGGTCCAGGGAGAACCCGTCGGCCCACACCTCGCCGCCGGCCGCCAGGACCCGTCCCACGGCCGGTCCGGCGCCGCGGAGGCCTTCGGTGACGCCGTTCTCGATCAGCAGGACGACCACGCCGTGGCCGTCGCCGGCCAGCCGGGCCGCGTCGTCGAGGAAGGCCCCGGCCCCGGGTCCGGCCCAGCCGCCCTGGGATTCCACGAGCAGGTAGTCAGCCACGGCCGGTGCCCTCCGTCTCCCGCCCGGCGGCGGCGAAGGCCGCCGCGAGGAACTCCGGTACGCGGCGCCGGTATTCCGCCGCGTCGAAACGCAGGGCGCTCATGTGCATGGCCTGCGGGGCGGTCCACCGCTCCGCGTCCGGGTAGTGGTCGGCGACGCCCGCGATCTGGGCCTCGCTGATCACCGGGTCCTGTGCGCCGGCCACGAACAGCAGCCGGGTGGGCAGTCCGCTCAGGTCCGGCGGGAAGTCCCGGACGGCCAGCATGCGCAGCGACAGCAGGGCGAACAGCCGGTGGTAGAGGGCGAACGCCGCGCCCTCCCGGATGCCTTCGGGCAGGGCCGGCCGGCGCAGGTCGGCGAAGTGCCGCAGCCCGGCGGCGGTGTCGGACATCGGGCCGCTGTCGCAGACGACCGCGGCCACGGGCGTGCCGACGCGGCGCAGGACGTGCAGGGAGACCCAGGTGGAGAAGGAGAAGCCGAAGAGGGCGAGCCGGCCGCCGCCGACCTCGGGGTCCCGGCGCACCGCCGCGACGACGTCCGCGAGGTCGCTCGTGTAGCGCTCGGACATGGCTCCCCAGCGGCTGTCGCGTCCGCTCTCGCCGTGGTTGCGCATGTCGTACGCGACCACGTGGTGGCCCGCGTCGTGCAGCAGCCGGATGTGGCCGAGCACGCTGGACTTGGTGCGGCCCATGCCGTGGCAGAGGATGACGGTGTGCGGGCCGTCGCCGGGCACCACCCAGGCGTCCAGGCGCAACCCGTCGAGGGTGGTGCGGACGGTCAGGGAGCGCGTCGGCAGGCCCTTGCTCCGCGGGGTCCGGCCGGGGCGGGCCGGCGGCGGGTGGTACAGCTCGTGGGCGTGCCGGGCGGCGAGGCGCACCGCGGTGGGCAGGGCCCGCAGGGTGTGCAGGGCGCGCGGCACGGCGGCGGGCCGTTCGTCCGGTCGGGTGTCGGTGGGCATCAGGTGGTCAGCGCCTCGCCGCCGTCGACGCCGATCACGTTGCCGGTGATCCAGGAGGAGTCGGTGCGGGCCAGGGTGACGACGGCCTCGGCCACGTCCTCGGGGCGGGTCAGCCGGCCGTGCGGGTTGGCGCGTGCGGCGGTCTCGACGAGCTTGTCGTGGCCGGGTATGCGCTCCAGCGAGGGGGTGACCGTGACGCCCGCGCGCAGGGAGTTGACGGCGACGCGCCGCGGGGCGAGTTCGAGGGCCAGCTGCCGCACGTGCGACTCCAGGGCGCACTTGGCGGCCGACACCGCTCCGTAGCTCGCGGTCACCCGCTGGTCGCCGGCGCTGGTCATGGCGAAGATCTTCGAGCCCTCGCCCAGCAGCCCGGCCGCGTCCAGGGCCTGCGTCCAGTAGACGAGGGAGTGGGCCATCACGTTCAGCGTCATGTCCATCTGGCGGCCCGTGATGGCGGGGTCGCCGTCGGCGGGCAGGTACGGCAGCAGCGTGCCGAAGGCCAGGGAGTGCAGCACCACGCGCAGCGGCCGGCCCCCCGTCAGCCCGGCGATGCGGGGCACCAGTTCGCTCCTGGTGGCCGGCGCGGCCGCGTTCGCGTTGAAGAACTCGGCCCGCACCCCGGTCGAGCGGATCTCCTCGACGGCCGCCCCGGCCTTCTCCTGGCCCTCGGCGGTGTCGAAGTGGACGCCGAGGATGTTGGCCCCCTCGTCCGCGAGGGCCCGGGCGGTGGCCAGGCCGATCCCGCTGGAGGAGCCGAGGACGAGGCACCAGGAACCCTCAAGTGACGTGGTCATGAACTCTCTCTCTTCGTGCTCTTCGTGCTCTTCGTGCGTGTACGGGTACGGGTCAGGCGGCGTCGGAGGGCGGGGTGAGCAGGGCCAGCGCGAGGTTCCCCTGCGCCGCGGCCGTGACGACCAGCACGGGCCCGTCCAGTCCGGCCAGCGCCCCGGCCGCCTGGACCAGCGGCTCCAGGGCCCCCGCGCCGGCCGGGACCAGTTCGGCGTCCGGGCCGAGCGCCCCGGCCACCGCGCGGCCGACGGCCGAGTCGTCGAGGACGGCGACCACCCGTGCGGGCGGGGTGTCCGCGCCGAGCAGGGCGAGGCCGGAGCCGATCAGCCGCCGGGCCCGGTCCGCCCCCTCGGGCCGCGCCGCCGCGTGCGGGGGCAGGAACATGCTCCTGACCCGGCAGTGGCCGTACGCCGGGCCGCCGCGGGCCCGTACGGCCTCCAGCGGTTCCAGGACGAGGGCCACGGCCCCGCGCTCGGACTGCCCGCGGCCGGCGTGCGCGGCGGCCAGGGCGTCCTCGGTGGCCCCGGCGAGGAGCCAGTCCGCGCGGCCGGCCGCCACGGCCCGGGCGCCCGCCTCGATCGACTCCAGGCCGGCGGTGCGCGGTGAGGTGACGGTGAGGTTGAAGGCCTTCAGGCCGTGCTCGGTGGCCAGCCGGCTGCCGAACAGGTTGATGGAGAAGTAGGGCGCGGTGACGGGGCTGAGTGCGCCCGCTCCCTCCGTGAGGACGGTGGCGTCCATGGCCTCGTGCAGGGCGGCCGCGGAGCTGTTGGTGCCGACGGCGGCGCCGCGCAGTTCGCCGGGCCGGCGGTCCGGCTCGTCCCCGGCGTCCGCGAGGGCCTCCTTCGCGGCGGCGAGGAAGAACTGGGAGGCGGCCGGCAGGTACTTGTAGCCGCGCGGCCCGAGCCGGGTGCGGTGGTCGAACCAGCCGTCGGCCGGTACCGGTTCCGCGTCCCGGGCGGCGCGCGCCGCGTCCTGCGGGCGCCCGCCGCGCGGGGTCACCACGCCGATGCCGGAGACCACGAGGGCGGGGCCGGTGGCGGGGGCGCTGTGCGGAGCCGTGGTCATGCGCCGGCCTCCTGGAGGACGAGGGATACGTTGTTGCCGCCGAAGGCGTACGCGTTGACGAGGGCGTAGGGGCCCGCGAGGCCGGTCCGCTGCACCGGCAGGAACACGTCGCAGGCGGGGTCCTGTTCGGCGACGGGGTGGTTGGGCGGGACGGCCCGGTGGTGGAGGATCAGCGCGGCGGCGACGACACCGAGTGCGGCGGCCGCACCGCCGGTGTGCCCCACCAGGGCCTTGAGGCTGTACAGGGGGGTGCGCGGGGCGCTCCCGCCGAGCACGGCGTGCAGGGCCCGGCTCTCGACGGCGTCGTTGAGGGCGGTGCCGGTGCCGTGCGGGACGACGCAGCCGACCTGGTCCGGCGCGGCGCCCGCCCGGTCCAGCGCCTCGCGCATGGCCCGGACGATCTGGGTGCCGCCGGGCTCGGGGGCCGTCGCGTGGTGGGCGTCGCAGCTCCAGCCCTCGCCGGCGAGCCTCGCGTAGACCTTCGGGGCCCGGCGGGCGGCGGCGTGCGCCGCGGATTCGAGCACCATGATCCCGGCGCCCTCGCCGAAGACGGTGCCCCGGCGGTTCGCGTCGAAGGGCCGGCACCGCTGCGGGTCGACGGCGCCGAGCCGGTTGAAGCAGGCCAGGGCGACCCGGGAGTACGCCTCGGCGCCCCCGGCGACGACCACGTCCGCGGCGCCCGTGCGGATCAGGTCGGCCGCGGCCGAGAGGCCGAATCCGCTGGCGGCGCAGGCGTTGCTGATGCTGCTGTTGGCGCCCTCGGCGCCGAGCCACGCGCCGACGGCACTGGCGACGGAGAACACCGGGGACCAGGAGTCGCCGGCGGGCCGCTCCGCCACCCGCCACTGCTCGTGCAGCCCGGAGTCGCCCATGCCGGTGCCGATGACCACGGCGATCCGCTCGGGTGCGGCCGGGACCGCTCCGGGGCCGGTCAGTCCGGCGTCGGCCAGTGCCTGGCGGGCCGCCTCCACGGCGAAGCGGGAGGCGGCTCCGGGCAGTTCGGACGGCGTGGACAGCGCGGGCGACCCGGGCACCGCGGGGGCCGTGTACATGAGCGGGATGTCCATCCGCGCGTACGGATCGGCGGCCGGCGCGGGACCGCCCTCCGCCCGCATCAGGCCGTGCCAGAAGGCATCGACCCCGAGGCCCAGGTGCGAGATCGCGCCCAGACCAGTGATCAGCACTTGTTCCATCGGGTCTACTCCGGATGCGGGGGGGACGTGGTGGTCGGTGGCCGGTGCGGCCGGTCAGACGGCGGCGGGTACCTCGCCCAGCGCCTTGACGACACGCTCGTCGAAGCCGACCAGGCTCCAGTCGCGGCGGTTCTCGAAGACGGCGTAGCCGTGGGTGATGCGGCCGGTGGCGGTCTGCACGAGGCGGCCTTCGCGCACCACGTAGAAGTCGGTGCGGGCCGTGTAGGTGAAGTCCTTGAAGACCTCCTCGACGGTGAAGACCGTGTACAGGTCCTCCTCCATCAGGGCCTCGTCGAGGAAGCGGACCTGCGAGCGGGGCACGACCGGGATCCAGCGGCGGTCGTCCAGCAGGGTCTTGATGGAGATCCCGCGGTCGGCGAGGAACAGGTCGACGACCTCCTCGATCTGGCGCAGGTAGCCGGACAGGGCGAGGCGCTCGTTGAAGTGGCAGTACGGGTAGGGGATCCGCCACTTCCAGCCGAAGGCGTTCTCCCCGGCGAGGAGCTGCTCCAGGACCGGGTCCGCGCCGGTGGTGCCGCGGCCGGCGGACAGGGCCGTGGTGGGGGCCGGGGCGGCCGGCGTGCCGTGGTGCGCGGAGCGCTCCCCGGTTCCGCCCAGTCGCGGGGTGGCGAAGCGGCTCAGCTCCTCGGGGTGGGCGAGCGGCGCGAGGTAGTCGTCGGCGCGCAGGGAGACCTTCACCTTCGAGGTGACGGCCTTCAGCTCGCGGCCGTCGCGCTCGACGTAGAGGGTGACGGAGAAGCCGAAGCGGGTGTCGCCGTCCTTCGTGGCGGGCACGACGACGGCGCGGGCCTCGTCGTCCTGGTGGAAGGCGTGCAGGATGCGGGTGTCGAGGTCGACGACGTCGAGACCGAGGCCGTGCTCCTCGAACAGCTCGCGGGAGGGCAGTCCGGCGCTGCGGAAGTGCTCCAGGACGGCTTCCTCGACGAGGTAGTTGACGTGCTTGAAGCCGATCCAGGTGTTGATGTTGGAGCCCTCGAAGCGGGGGCGCAGGCGCAGCGTGGTGGCGCTCTCCAACAGGTACGTGACGGCCGTTGCGGTCGGGTTGCTCATGTCGTTCGCTTCCTTGTCGGCGGTTGGTGCGGTGCGGGGGGATCGGCCCGTCACCCGGCGGTCCGGAGGAACTCCTCGGTGCGGAGGGCGAACTCCGGTGCCCGCTCGGTCATCGCGAAGTGGCCGCAGTCGGGCAGGATCTCGGCCTCGGCGCGGGGCAGGGCCGCGCACAGGGCGCGGCTGTCGGCGGGGAAGGACGCGAAGTCCCCCTCGCCGCCGACGATCAGGCAGGGCATCGTCAGCCGTTCGGTGCGCAGGGCGGGGGTCCGCAGGTAGGTGTCGAAGAAGCTCACCCAGCCGTACGGGCCGATGCGGTCGCGGACCTTGAGCGCCATGTCCCGGCGGGTCGCGTCCGGTATCCGGCCGCCGGAGCGGACCCGCAGGCCGTCGGCGAGGATCCGGTCGAAGTCGTTCAGGTAGTAGGAGATCGCCTCCCAGTCGAACCCTTCCGGGTCCGGCCGGTAGAACGGCGACACCAGGACCACGGCCCGGGGTCCCGGCGGGCCGCTCCCGGCGGGGGCGGGGGCGGCCGGGTCCCGCGCGGCGAGGTGCGCGAGCAGGGCGTTGGCGCCGAACGAGTGGGCGATCACGACGTCCGGGCCGCCGGGTACCAGGCCGATGGCCCGCTCCGCCCAGTGGGCGGGTGCCCGGCCGGTCCAGCCGGGCACCGTTTCGGCCCGCCAGGGCAGTTCGGCGGTCCACACCTCGTCGGGGGAGCCGGCGGTCTGCTCCAGGTAGGCGTCCCAGACCCCGGCGCCGCCGGCGAGTCCGTGCAGCAGCAGGATCCGCCGAGCGCCGGGGGCGCGGCCGGCCCGGCGCAGCGCGACCGTCACCGGCTCGGGGGCCGGGCTCACGCGCTGCCGGGGACGGCGGTGAGCAGCAGGGCCGCGCAGGCGTCGTCGGTGTCGGTGCCGGAGCTGGCCAGTACGGGGCCGGCGGGGGCGTCCGGGCGGGCGAGCCGGGCGGCGGCGGCCGCGCACTGGAGCACGCCGAGCGCTCCGGAGGCGGCGCCGAGGGTACGGGTGAGGTCGTGGCGCGGGACGTCGCCGCCGCGCAGGGCCCCGGGTTCGCCGGTGTAGCCCTCGGGGACGAGCCACAGGCCGGGGCGCAGCGGCCCCCGGGGGGTGTCCAGGAGCCGTTCCAGGCAGGCTTCGACGTCGGCTTCCCGGGCGTAGCCGCCGAGTACGGCGAGGGCTTCGGCGCCGCGCGCGGCGGCGGCGGAGGACCGCTCCAGGACCAGGGCGGCGGCTCCGTCCAGGAGTTCGCCGGCGGGCCGTCCGAGGAGGCCCTCGACGTAGCGGTTGTGGGTTTCGACGCCGATGACCAGGGCCCGGTCCGCGCGGCCCGCGCGGATCAGCACGGCGGCCCAGTGGACGGCGTCGAGTCCGGAGGTGGGGCCGTTGCAGACCATCACGTTGGGGCCGCGCAGGCCGTGCCGGATGGCGACGGAGGAGGCGACGACGTTGCTCGACGCGTTGGGCAGCCCCATGGGGCTGATTCCGGCGACGCCGTGTTCCTTGATGCCGTCGGCGACCTCGCAGACGGTGTCGAGGTTGCCCAGGTTGGAGCTGACGACGACGGCGGTGGAGCCGCCGGGGAGCTCCGGTGTGCCGTCCCCGAGCAGGCCGGCGTCGCGCAGGCCTTCCTGGGCGGCGCACAGGGCGAGCTGTGAGGCGCGGTCCTTGTAGCGCAGGCCCCGGCGCCCGATCAGGGCGCCCGGGTCGACGGGGGCGGCTCCGGCCGGGAGGTCGGCCGCGAGCAGGCCGCCGGCGTCGGTGATGCCGGGCAGGGCGGTGCCGATGCCGGTCACCAGGATCGCTTCGGCGTCCGGGGGGCAGCTGTCCTCGGGACTGTGGCCCGCGGTGTCTCTGCCCGTGGTGCTGGTGGTGGTCGCGGTGCTGGTGGTCACAGTGCTGCCCTCTCCACGATGGCGACCGCGTTGACGCCGCCGAAGCCGAAGGCGTCGATCTGGGCCAGGGAGGGGCGGGCGGTCGCGGCCCGGTCCCGTACGAGGCGGAAGCCGGCCGCCTCGTCGATCGGCTCGCGCAGCCCGATGACGGGCGGGATCCGCCCCGATTCGAGGGCCTTGAGGGCGACGATCAGGCTGAGCAGGCCGGAGCCGCCCGAGGTGTGCCCGGTCATCGACTTCACCGCCGTCATCAGGGGGGTGGCCGTGTCGGGGCCGAAGACGTCGCCGATGGCGGCCGCCTCGGCCTCGTCGTTGAGCAGGGTGCCGGTGCCGTGCAGCATCACCAGGCCGATGTCCTTCGGTTTCACGCCGGCGTCGCGGTGGGCGCCGCGGACGGCCTCGGCGATGCCGTCGCGGTCGGGGGCGGTGACGTGGTAGCCGTCGCAGTTGACGTGGACGGAGCGGAGCCGGCCTCGTACCGGCCGGCCCGAGGGGGCCGGGTCGCGGCGTCCGCCGTCCGTGCCCGCGCGCCGCAGGACCACGGCGGCCGCGCCCTCGCCCATGAGGACGCCCTTGCGGTCGCGGTCGAAGGGCCGCAGTGTGTCGGGGGCTTCCATGTGGACCCGGTCGAGCAGCCCGTACATGCTCTCGGTGAGGGTGTCCACGCCCGCGACGATGACGGTGTCGCCGGTGCCGGCCGCACCTTCGGCGAGCAGGTCGCCGCCCATGGCGAGCGCGTACAGGGAGGCGGAGCAGGCGTTGGAGAAGGTGTAGGTCCGGTGGGCGCCGAAGCGTTCGCGCAGGGCCGTGCCGAAGTGCAGGCCGGCCATGTCGAAGTCGGCCCCGTCCCGCCAGCGCAGTTCCGCCGAGCGCAGTTCGCGCAGCCCGGTGCCGACCAGGATCGGTACGTCGGACAGGTCCTCTCCGAGTCCGGCGTCCCGGGCGGCCTCGGCGATGGCGGCGAGCAGCCAGCGGGTGGCGCGGGCGGGCTCGTCGGTTCCGGGGGCGGGCCGGTCGTCGATCTCGTAGGCGTGCCGGGCTCGGAAGCCGGCGGGGTCGAAGCCGCGGAGCGGGGCCCGGCCGGTGCGGCCCGCGCAGAGGGCCTCGAACACCTCGTCGACGCCGTTGCCGATGCTCGCCACCGCGCCCAGTCCGGTGAAGACGAGGTCGGGGACGGCCGCTCCGGCCGGTGCGGGACGTGCGGTCATGCGACGGACTCCTCGTACTTGCCGAAGATCACTACGGAGTTGTTGCCGCCGAAGGCCAGCCCGTTGTTCTGCACGACGCGCAGGTCGGCCTCGACGGCGTGGTTGGGTACGCAGTCCACGGCGCATTCGGGGTCGGTCTCGACGTGGTTGATCGTGGGCGGGATGAACCCCTCGGTCAGGGCGAGCGCGCAGCCGATGGAGGCCAGGGCGCTGGCCGCGCCCATGCTGTGGCCGAGCATCGACTTGATCGAGACGGTCTTCGGGGGGCGGTCGCCGAACACCTGCCGGATGGCCCGGGCTTCGGTGACGTCGTTGGCCTTGGTGCCGGTGCCGTGGGCGGAGATGAAGTCCACGTCCCCGGCCGAGACCCCGGCTCCGTCCAGCGCGAGCCGCATGCACTGCGCGACGCTGTCCTGGTCGGGGGCGACCGGGTGGTGGGCGTCGCAGTTCAGCCCGTACCCGAGCACCTCCGCGTAGATCCGGGCGCCGCGCGCCCGTGCGGACTCCAGGGTCTCCAGCAGCAGGACGCCCGCCCCCTCGCCGGTGAGGATGCCCTTGCGGTCCACGTCGAAGGGCCGGCACAGCTCGGGGGCGATGGTGCCGAGCCGGTAGAAGCCGGTGAAGGTCTTGCGGCACAGGGCGTCGGCACCGCCGACGAGGGCGTAGTCGGCCTCCCCGGTGCGGACGGCGTCGAAGCCGTAGCCGATGGCGTAGTTCCCGGCCGCGCAGGCGGTGGGGAGGGTGACGGCCTCGACGCGGCTGAGCCCGAACTCGTGGGCGATGGCCGCCGAGAGGCGGCCGGCGGGCACCCGGGCGGTGACCGTGGGGTCCATCCGCTCGGGGCCCTCGCGGACCTCGGTCTCGACGAGCTGGTCGAGGTCGCGGGATTCGCCGTCGGTGGTGCCGATCGAGATGAGGACGCGTCCGGCGCGCAGGTGGTCCTCCGGCAGCGCCGCGTCCTCGGTCGCCATCCGGGCCGCGGTCACCGAGAACTGGCTGGCCCGGCCGAGCGTTTCGGGCTCCAGGTTGCGGATCCAGCGGGCCGGGTCGAAGTCGGTGATCTCGCAGCCGTTGGCGTGGTCGAAGCCGTCGGTGTCGAATGCCGTGATCGGTTTTGCGGCGCTACGGCCCGAACGCAGTCCGGAGAGGAACTCGGCGGCGCCCAGCCCGATGCTGGAGACCGCACCGAGCCCGGTGATGACCACCCTGTTCGCCGGTACA
Organism: Streptomyces sp. NPDC033966; assembly: GCF_055575955.1. Lineage (NCBI taxonomy): Bacteria > Bacillati > Actinomycetota > Actinomycetes > Kitasatosporales > Streptomycetaceae > Streptomyces > Streptomyces sp. NPDC033966. The sequence continues at coordinate 248,141 of NZ_JBVIRQ010000004.1, forward strand.
TCAGACATGTTCATCCCGTTGTCTCGAGGGCCGGGGCAGCCGGCCGTTCCCAAGGTGGTGCGTCCGTGCGGTGCGGTGTCCGTGAGGTGCTGCGTACGTGCGCACGGCGCCGCCCGGTCCTACTTCCAGTCGGCGGCTTCCGCGACGACTTCGTATACGCCGTCGAGGTTCACCATCCGGCCGAGTTCGGTCTGGTTGATGACGACGTTGAATTCCTTCTCCAAGGAGGCGAGGATTTCGATCGCGCGCAGCGAGTCCGCGTCGTGGTCCTCCTTGAAGAGGCTGGTGTCGGTCACGTCCTCGGGGTCGATCTCGAGGATGTCGCAGACGATGTCCTTGATGGTCTCGCGGCGCTCTTCGGTCGTAGCGGACACAGTGGTCCCTCATTCCTGACGGAGATTGGTGGGAGTTCGTAAAGAATGCGCGATCTATTTCCGCGTCGGTTTCGACTCTATTCAGTCGGCCGGGCGGTGCAGAAGGCTCGTGTCAGTTAGCTGCCAGCGCGCTTTCCGGAGCGTCCGGAGGGCCGCTCGGATGGCATTTTCCGGCCGGACGCGAACCGTTCAGGCGGAGCGCCGCCAGGCGCCGGGCGGGATGTGGCGGCCGCCGCGGTGGGGCCCCCGGGGGCGGGCGGGCGGCAGGCCGGCGCCGGCGTCCGCCGCGGTGGCCGCGGCCCGCGCGAGGAGGACCGCGGCGAGCGCGGCGAGCTCCTCGGCGGCGGGCGCTCCCCGGGTGACGCGGAACAGCGGTTCGCCGTGGGTGTGCGGGTGCATCGTGGACCGTCCCCCCGTCACATCGGCGGATTGCCGTGCTTGCGGCCCGGCAGTTCGGCGTACTTGGTGCGGAGCATCGCGAGGGAGGCAGCGAGGACGGAACGGGTGTCGGCGGGGTCGATCACGTCGTCGACGAGGCCGCGTTCGGCCGCGTAGTACGGGTGCATCAGCTCGGTCCGGTACTCCTTGATCCGCTGGGCCCGTACCGCCTCGGGGTCGGCCGCGGCGTTGATCTCCCGGCGGAAGATGACGTTCGCGGCGCCCTCGGCACCCATCACGGCGATCTCGTTGGTGGGCCACGCGAAGGAGAGGTCGGCACCTATGGAGCGGGAGTCCATGACGATGTACGCGCCGCCGTAGGCCTTGCGCAGGATGACCTGGACGCGCGGCACCGTCGCGGCGCAGTAGGAGTACAGCAGTTTGGCGCCGTGCCGGATGATCCCGCCGTGCTCCTGGTCGACGCCCGGCAGGAAGCCGGGTACGTCGAGCAGGGTGACCAGCGGGATGTTGAAGGCGTCGCAGAGCTGCACGAACCGGCCGGCCTTGTCGCTGGCGTCGATGTCGAGGACGCCGGCCAGCGACTGCGGCTGGCTGGCGACGATGCCGGTGACGTGCCCGTCGACGCGGGCCAGCACGCACAGCACGTTCGTCGCCCACAGCTCGTGGACCTCCAGGAACTCGCCGTCGTCGACGATCTCCGCGATCACCCGCCGCATGTCGTAGGGGCGGTTGCCGTCGGCGGGGACCAGCTCCGCGAGCGCCTCGCAGCGCCGGCCGGCCGGGTCGCCCCCGGGGAGGTGCGGCGGGTTCTCCTGGTTGTTCTGCGGCAGCAGCGACAGCAGGAAGCGGACGTCCTCCAGGCAGGAGCGTTCGTCGTCGTAGGCGAAGTGGGAGACGCCCGAGACGGCCGAGTGGACGTCGGCTCCGCCCAGTCCGTTCTGGGAGATCTCCTCGCCGGTCACGGCACGGACGACGTCCGGGCCGGTGATGAACATCTGCGAGGTCTCGCGGACCATGAACACGAAGTCCGTCAGCGCCGGGGAGTACGCGGCGCCGCCCGCACAGGGGCCGAGCATGACGGAGATCTGCGGGATGACGCCCGAGGCCCTGGTGTTGCGCTGGAAGATGCCCCCGTAGCCCGCCAGCGCCGAGACGCCCTCCTGGATGCGTGCGCCCGCACCGTCGTTGAGGGAGACCAGCGGGGCACCGGCCGTCAGGGCCATGTCCATGATCTTGTGGATCTTCTCGGCGTGGGCCTCGCCCAGCGCCCCGCCGAAGATCCGGAAGTCGTGCGCGTAGGTGAAGACCGTGCGGCCGTGCACGGTTCCCCAGCCGGTGACCACTCCGTCGGTGTGCGGCTTCCTGTCCTCCAGCCCGAAGCCGGTCGCCCGGTGCCTGCGCAGCGGCTCCACCTCGTGGAAGGAGCCGTCGTCGAGCAGCAGGTCGATGCGTTCGCGGGCGGTCAGTTTTCCCCTGGCGTGCTGCGCCGCGGTCGCCTGTTCACCCGGGCCCTGCCGGACCTGTTCGCGCAGTGCGTGGAATTCGGCGAGGCGGTCCTCCCGGCCCTCCGTCGACAACTCGCTCATCGGCCGTTCCCCCAAAAGTCGGCGGATTCGGGGGCCCGTCGGTAATGAGCCGCCCGAACGCGGCGGCGGCCGCGCCGGATGCACCGTAGTTTTCTCCGGAGCGGCCGGGCCACATGTCATCCGCGAACTGTCAGCAAGGTGTCATACCGGCCGGTATACGGCGCGCATTCGCACCGCGCAGAACGGAATTGGCAGCTAGCTGCCCGCCTGGCCGCAGCGGTGGAGCGGTCAGACCGCACCGCTCGCCGCCGCGGGCGGACGGGACCGGCGGGCGGATCAGCCCGTGCTCGGCGGCCCGCACGCCGGCCTGGAAGCGGGACTTCGTCCCGAGCGCCTCCATGATCTCGGCGACGTAGCGGCGGTAGGTGCGCACCGACACCCCGAGCTCGCGGGCCGCGGTGTCGTCGGTGTTCCCCGTGTGCAGCTGCCGCAGGACACCGGCCGTGAAGTCGCTGCGCAGCGGGCTGGCCGGCCCGATGCCGCCGCCCGGGGGCGCCGCGCCCCGCCAGGCGCTCGCGAACAGCGCCTGGAAGGGCTCCAGGACGGCCGGGGTGCGGATCACCGCCGCGTCGGCGGTGCGCTCGGCGCGGACGAGCGCCACCTGGCCGTCGACCACCAGCGTCTCCAGGTACGGCATCGGCGCCACCCGTATGCCGAAGGGGTGGTCCGCCTTGAGGAAGTCGCGGAAGGACTCCTGCTCGACCGTCGCGTGGGTGCACAGCACGCGCGCCCTCACCCCGGCCCGCTCCCCGCGCAGCAGGTGGGACAGCGCGGTGCACACCTCCACCGCCTTGTCCCCGCCGGCGGCGACGACCACGTCCACGCTGTGCCGCGCCTGCGCGACCAGGTGCCGGGCGGCCTCCCGCATGCCGCTGCAGCCCGGCCCGACGGGCGTGTCGATCGGGCTCCGGTTGCACCACTCCCGGTATTTCGAGACCGCTTCGTCTATAAGGTCGTGTATATCGCCGAGCACCCCATCGAATTCCTCGCCGCGCTGCATTTCGCCACGCCCTTGACCCATCACATTTCCCCCAAAATGCTTTTGTTTCACCGCGAAGGCCGGGACACCGTCGGCGCCGCCCCGGCCATCCGCCGCTATTCGTCCTTCTTCAACAAGCCGAACCACACCGCACAGACCCCCGCCTGAAATCGCGAATCCGCCCCGAGTTCGCGCATTATTTCCGCCACGTAGCGGCGGTACGTACGCAGCGGGATGGAGAGCTCGCGGGCCGCGGCCGCATCGGTGCGGCCGTCGCGCAGGGCCTCCAGGATCCGCTGCCCCGTCTCGCTGCGGGCCCTGCTGGTCCCGGCTTCCCAGACCGTCGCCCCGTTCCACACCGCGGCGAACAGGGCGGTCAGCGCGGTGACCGGCGCGGGGTCCTCGACCAGGGACACGACCTTGTCGCCGCCGCGCGGCCCGGACCACAGCACGGCCACCGAACCGTCCACCACGACGGCCTCGTTGAGGGCGCATTCGGCGACCCTGACCACGCATCCGTCAGCGCCGGCCAGCGCTTCGCGGAACGCCGCGGCGCGCACGACGGCGGGCGCGCACAGCAACCGGACCCGCGCCCCGCCGGCCGGCCCCGCCCCGGACGCGGACCGCATCAGGTCCAGCGCCACCGCCCCCGCCCGGGAGGAGGCGGCCTGCACGATGACGCTCACGTCCCGCCGGGCGTTCTCTGCCAGGCGACCGGAAACCCCGATGACGTCCTCGTCGCGTTCCAGTATTCGGACAGAATGCTCGGGACCCGCCGGGGAGCGGCGGCTTTGGGCCGCCTCAATGAGTCCCTGAACCTGCAAAAGTGCCCGGCTGACTTCATCGTCGACCGGAGCTCTTTTCCGGGTGATCGGCTGCGGCTCTGTTTTTCCGTTGCCCAACTTCCCCCGCCTTCTCGTCACAGCGCCGCGCCCCCAGCGAGGCTATCCCGCTCGAAGTCGGACGGTCAACCGAGCCCCTACGGTGAGTGATTGTTGAACTTCTCGCCGGTGCGGGAATTTCCGGGAATGGCCCGATGCCGCTCTTATTACTGGAGAGTTATTCCGGTTCCGGTGCGGGCGCACTTCACAGGAAGCTGCCTGCACGGGGGCCCGGACGGCTGCGGTCGGCGAACTGACCGGTGCGTAGGGTCACATCCCGGCCCCCTCCTGGCATCTTGCTGCCAGCGCCGCCGCAGTCCGCTCCCCCGGCTCCTACAGTCACCAGGCCCGCCCGGCCGAGTGCCGGGCACCGAGGAGAACGGCGAACGTGACCAGGACCACAGCACTCCGGCGGCCCGACCCCGCACGCGGCGGCACCGACGGCCCGGCGGCCGCGGAGATCTGGTGGTGGCTCACCGAGGAGGTCTCCCGCCCGGGCGACCCGGGCCCGCTCACCGCCGCCGAGCTCGCGGCTGCCGCCAGGCGGCCGGCCGACCGCCGGCCCGACTTCACCGCCTCCCGGGCGGCCGTCCGCACGGTGCTGGGCGCACTGCTCGACGTCCCGCCGGAGCAGGTCGAGTTCGGCCGCCGGCCGTGTCCCGAGTGCGCCGACGCCGGGCACGGTCCCCCGTACGTCCGTCACCCCCGCAACGACCTGTGGATCAGCATCTCCCACACCCGGGGCTGCGGCCTGCTGGCCGTCGCCGGGCACCCGGTCGGGGTCGACGTGGAGCACGGGCGCCGCCGGGCGTGGTCACCGGAGATGGCCGCCAAGGCACTGACGCCGGCCGAGCGCGGCCACGTCGGCGCGATCGCCGACGCCGGGGAGCGCAACCGGGCCTTCCTGCGCTGCTGGACCCGCAAGGAGGCCGTGCTCAAGGGCGTGGGCACGGGCATCGTCGCCGACCTGTCGGCACTGGAGACCCGGCCCGCCGATCCGGGACCGGTGCGGGTCCGCACGGCCGTACCGGGCGTGCCGGCCCACTGGCGGGCCGTCGACCTGGCGCTCCCCCTGCCCTATCTGGGCTCACTGGCCTACCCGGACGCGGCCGGCCCGCCGACCGTGAGACTGCACCGGTACACCGGAGCCCCGCGGCCCTCAGGTCCGGCGCGCTGAGCGGCGCCGCCCGCGCAGGGACAGCCGCATCAGGACCGCCGTCTGGAACAGCAGCAGCGCACCGAGCCCCACCGCCGCGGGCAGGCCGCGCCCCTCCCAGGCCGTGGCCCCCAGCCGGGCGGCCCCGACCGCGGTCAGCGCGACCAGGAAGCGGCCGGCGAACTCCGCCTCGGTTCCGTGCGGTACGGCCGAGCCGGCCACGAACACCGCCAGCAGCACGGGGATCCACGGCGTCCCGGCATCGCGCAGCAGCGCGGCGGCCCCGGACTCCACGGCGAGGAGCAGCAGGGCGCGCAGCAGGAAGGCAGGCATGGACACATCATGCCGGGGATATCCCGGTGCGGACCCCGCCGGGGGTCGTCTAAGATCCATCTCAAGCGGGGTCGTAGCACAGAGGTAGTGCGCCTACACAGCATGGAGGAGGACGCCGGTTCGAATCCGGCCGCCCCGCCCTTCTCTCTCCCCCCGTCGCGGGGCCGTACGATCGGCCGCACGGGCGGGGTCGTGGTACAGAGGTCGTTGCACCCCCTTGCGAAGGGGAGGACGCCGGTTCGAATCCGGCCGCCCCGCCCCCTCGACCCTTCAGGGCGTCGCCGCCAGCCAGGCCGCCGCTCCCGTCACCGCCGTCCGCGCGGCCGGCAGGGGCAGGCCGAGGAAGCCGTGGAAGACCCCCGGGTAGAGCCGGACCTCGCAGTCGACCCCCGCCCGCGCCAGGCGGCGCGCGTACGCCAGCCCCTCGTCGCGCAGCAGGTCGCAGTCCGCGAGGAGGACCAGCGTGCGCGGCAGCCCGGCCACCTCGGCGGCCCGCAGCGGCGAGACGTGCGGGTGGGCGGGGTCGCCGCCGTACTGGTCCCAGTACCAGGCCATGTGCGCGGCGGTGTGGAAGTACCCCCGCCCGTACGCCGCCACCGACTCGGAGCCCATCGAGGCGTCCAGCGGCGGGTACGCCAGCAGCTGCCCGGCGACCAGTCCGGGGGCCCGCAGCGCGGTGACCGCCGCCAGGTTGCCCCCGCTGGAGTCCCCCGCCACCACCACCCGGCCCGGGTCGCAGCCGAGCCGGACCGCCTCGGCCCGCGCCCACAGCAGCACGGCCAGCGCGTCATCGGCCGCCGCCGGCCAGGGGTGTTCCGGGGCGAGCCGGTAGTCGGCGGAAACGACCACCGCCCCGGAGGCCGAGGCCAGGGTGCGGCACAGGGCGTCATGGGTGTCCGGGCCGCACATCACCCACCCGCCGCCGTGGAGGTACACCGCCAGCGGCCGGCCCGCCGCCCCGGGCGCGGGGTCGTACACCCGCACCGGCACCCCGCCCGCGGTGGTGTCGTACACCGAGGCCACCTCCGGCCCCGCCGGGCGCGCCGGGGCCCCGGCGGCCACCGCGGCCCGCAGGGCGGCCACGTCCCCGGGCCCGGGGAAGCCGGCGGCCATCACGTCGCACAGTCGCCGCGCGGCCCCTGACAGCTCGTCCCGCGTCATCGCGCCGTCATCCCCCCGTCGACCGCGAACTCCGCGCCCGTGATGTACGAGGAGGCGTCCGAGCACAGGAACAGCACCAGTTCCCCGACCTCCCCGGGCCGGCCCATCCGCCCCAGCGGCACGTGCGACCAGTCCCGCCCCGCGACGGCGTCGGCCACCATCGGGGTGTCGATGGCCCCGGGGTGCACCGAGTTGACCCGGATCCCGTCCGGGGCCAGGTCCAGCGCCGCCGACCGGGTCAGCCCGCGCAGCCCGAACTTGGCGGACCCGTACGCCGCGTGGCCGGGGATGCCGACCAGTCCGGCGGTGGAGGAGATGTTGACGACGGAGCCGCCCCCGCCGGCGCGCAGCACCGGGGCCAGTGCCCGGATGCCGAGGAAGGGCCCGAGCAGGTTGACCCGCAGCAGTTCCTCGAAGCCCTCCTCGCTCTGCTCCTCGACGTGCGCGGTGCGCCACAGGGCGGCGTTGTTGACCAGGGCGGAGACCGTCCCGAAGGCGGCCACCGCCTCGCGCACCACCCCGGCCCAGCTGCCGGCGTCGGCCACGTCGTGGCGTACGTACAGGCCCTGGCCGCCCAGCCCGGCGGCGACCGCCCGGCCCTCCTCCTCACGGAGGTCGGTGACGACGACCCGCGCGCCGGCCTCGGCGCACAGCCGGGCCTCGGCGGCGCCCTGGCCGCGTGCGGCGCCGGTGATGAGCACGACCTTGCCCTCCAGGGAGACCATCTCAGGCCGCCCGATCGCGCACGGGCGCGAGGTCGCGTTCGGGGGTGGGGGCGACGAGTTGGGCTTCGGAGCGCATCGAGAACGTCACGGGGTCCCTCCAGCCGGGGCCGTTTCTCGGTTATCCCTAACAGAAATACTTCTAGCAGGCATACCCGATAGGGGAAAGGGTGCGGCGGGACCGGTCGTAGACTGCGCTGCGTGGTAGACGAGACGGCCGAGACGGCAGACGACACGTCGGCGGGGACGAAACCGCGCACCCTCCCCGCGACCGGCTGGGCGGTCCTCGGGCTGCTCTCCTTCGGCGAGGAACTCTCCGGCTACGACCTGAAGAAGTGGTCGGACCGGTCGCTGCGCTTCTTCTACTGGAGCCCGTCCTTCAGCCAGATCTACAGCGAGCTCAAGCGGCTGGAGAAGGCCGGCTACGCCTCCTCGCGGATGGTCGCCCAGGACACCGGCACCCGCGACAAGCGCGTGTACCGGATCACCGACGCGGGCATGACCGCCGTACGGACCTGGGCGCGCGAGGCGCCGGTCGACCCGCCGGTGCTCAAGCACGGGCCGATGCTGCGGCTGTGGCTGGGCCACCTGCTGGAGCCGGAGCAGATGCGGGAAGTGCTGCTCCGGCACCAGGAGTTCGCGGAGAGCATGCGCCGCGGCGCGGAGGCCGACGCCGAGGGCGCCCAGGACGAGGCGGCCTGGGCGTACCCCACCCTGACCCTCAAGTGGGCCGAGCGGTACTACACCTCCGAGCGGGACCTCGCGGCCGCCATGCTGGAGGACATCGACGCGCTGGAGGCGGCCCGCGCCGCCTCCGAGGACCCCGGCAACCGCCCGTAGGACAGCGGCCACCCGCTCCGCAGGCACCATGCGCGTCTGACCCGCCACGGTCGCCGGGGCACGGTTTGATGGACGCATGACGACGAACAACTGGGCAGCGTTCGAGAAGGCGGAACCGGACTTCGCGGCGGCCGTACGGGCCCGCTTCTCGCAGTTCCCGCACCACGTCCTGGCCACCCTGCGCAAGGACGGCTCGCCCCGGGTGGCCGGGCTCAACGTCGACTTCCGTGGCGGGGAGCTGTGGCTCGGCATGATGCCGGGCTCGATGAAGGCCCGTGACCTCCAGCGCGACCCGCGCTTCGCGCTGCACACCAACCCGGGCGGGGGCGACAGCATGCCCGACGGGGACGTGCGGATCTCGGGGCGGGCGGTGGAGGTCGTGGAGCCGCCGGAGCTGCACCGGTACGCGGAGGAGACCGACGCCCCGGCGCACCCCTTCCACGTCTTCCACGCCGACCTGACCGAGGTGGTGCACACCACCGTGGAAGGCGACGAGCTGGTGATCCGCTCGTGGACCCCCGCACGCGGGATGCGGGTGCTCCGCCGCGGCAACGACGACGAGCCGCCGCGCGAGGAGCCCGCCGGCTGAGGCACGGGGCGGCCGGGGCCGTCCCCCGGCCCCAGGAGCGTTGTCAGTGGCGGCACTTACCGTGGGAACGGTCAGCTCGTCGACACTCGACACTCAAGGGGAAGACATGACACGCAAGGCGCTCACGGTCGCAGCGGTCACGGCGGTACTCGCACTGGGCACGGGGGTAGGACAGGCATCGGCGGCGGAGGAACTGATCGGCCACCCGGGACCCGACGGCCTGATCTGGGTACCGGAACAGATCGGCGACGGCGGTTTCGTCTCGGGCGGCCTGTCACCGTCGCTGGACACCTTCACCACGTTCGCCTGCGAGGGCGGCGGCAGCATCGAGGTGTCCTTCGTCCTCGACAACCACCCCGACCGCAACCCGGCCCCCTTCACCCTGGCCTGCCCGCAGGACACCCCGGCCCGCATCACGGTCCCCCTCGGCACCGGCCTGTCCGGCGGCTTCGGCGCCGCCGTGACGGCCACCTCCCAGTCCATACGCTGGGGCGCCACGGTCGTCCAGCCGGAGTAGCCCGTGCCGTGCCGTAGCGTGGGGCCGAGATCGCCGCGGGCACTGCGCCGGCCGGAACCGCCAGGATCCGCGGCGGCGCCGTGACCCTGCCGGCAGCCCTGGGGCACGTCGGCGTGCGGGTCGTGGAGACGGTGCTCCAGCTCGCCCGCACCACGTACGACTCGGCGGACCGGGCGATCCAGGCTGACGTGATGGTCATGCCCGCCGGGCGACAGCAGCTGCGGTACGAGATCAGCCTCGGCGCTTCACGTCCTGGATGAAGGAGGACCAGGCCGCTGCCGGGAAGGCGATTACCGGGCCCGTGCCCGCCAGCTTGCTGTCGCGCACAGGGATCAAGCCCGGGACGTCACCGGACACCTCGACGCACTCACCGCCGTCCCCATTGCTGTACGAGGACTTCCGCCAGGACAGGCCGTTCACGTCTGCACGCATGCCGCGTACTCCTCTGCCACCGACTCGATCAAGGTCAGGGACACCTCCGGTGACAGCGCAGCGGCCCTGGCGAGATCGTATGACTTCCAGTAGCGCCGGACCAGGGCCGGATAGTCGAGCAGCTGACCCGCGTAGGGTCCCTCCGTGTAGGCCACATCAGGCGCTTCGGCGAACTGCATGATCCTCACCAGTGAGCCGAGGGCACCATGGGCACCGGCCGAGAATGGCACCACCTGAACCGTCACCCGGTGGGCGCGGACGTACGAGCGGATATGCCGCAGCTGCGCTGCCATCACGGCCCGCCCACCCACGCAAGTCCGCAGCACGGCCTCATGCACAACGATCCACATTTCGGGATTCACCGGATTGTCCAGGAGTCGCGCGCGATCCACGCGGGCTTCCACCAGGCCCTCAACGTACTCATTCAGAGCTGTGGGGTTAGCGGCCCGCACCACGGCCCGGGCGTAGTCCGCCGTCTGAAGCAGCCCCGGAACCAACGTGGAGGCATAGTCGTAGATGCCCGTTGCCAGAACTTCCAGCTCGGCCACAGCGGCGAAGTACTCAACGTGCTTGGATTTGAACGCCTTCGCCAACCGGACGAAGTAGTCACCAGTGCCGAGCTCTTTGTCGATCAGGACTGCGAGTTCCGGTCGCAACCGCCGCGTACCGCACTCCATCTGCCCGACGTAAGACCCACTCGTGAAGATCTTCTCGCCCAGACCCTCCTGGGTCAGCCCAGCCGCCTCCCGGTGCCGACGCAGCTCCTCACGGGCGAACTCCTCGGGCGTCTGCGCCCCGTCCTCGTCCTTCGGCTTGGCCATGAGCCAACTCCCCGCGTCCGCAGTCCTGTCGCTTGCGAAAAGCGTAGCCCCCGCCAATCTGACGGATCAACTAAACGCAATCATGCGACTACCGAACGCCACCGCGCCCGCCATCCCTGGTCGGGGACATGGCGGGCGCGGTGTCAGAGTTCCGCACGTCGTTGTGCGGACCGTATGAGGGGTCCCGCCCCGGAGGGCGGGGGTACTGCTGGGTTACACCATCAGCGAGCGGTCCGTCGGCTTGACCGGGTACGGGAGGGCGCTGGTGCCGGTCAGGTAGCGGTCCACGCCGCGGGCGGCCGAGCGGCCCTCCGCGATGGCCCACACGATCAGCGACTGGCCGCGGCCCGCGTCACCGGCGACGAAGACGCCGTCGGCGTTGGTGGCGTACGAGGCGTCGCGGGCGATGTTGCCCCGCTCGTCCAGGTTCACGCCGAACTGCTCGACCAGACCGTTGGCCTGGTCGGTGCCGGTGAAGCCCATCGCCAGGGTGACCAGCTGGGCCGGGAGGACCCGCTCGGTGCCGGGCTTCTGGACCAGCTTGCCGCCCTCGAAGGAGACCTCGACCAGGTGCAGGGCCTGGACGTTGCCGTCCTCGTCGCCCTCGAAGTGGGTGGTGGAGACGGAGTAGATCCGCTCGCCGCCCTCCTCGTGGGCCGAGGTGACCTTGTACAGCATCGGGAAGGTCGGCCACGGCATGGACTCCGGGCGGTCCTCCGACGGACGCGGCATGATCTCCAGCTGGGTGACCGAGAGGGCACCCTGGCGGTGGGCGGTGCCCACGCAGTCCGCGCCGGTGTCGCCGCCGCCGATGACGACGACGTGCTTGCCCTCGGCGGTGATCGGCGGGGCCAGGAAGTCACCCTCCTGGACCTTGTTCGCGAGGGGCAGGTACTCCATCGCGAAGTGGATGCCCTTGAGGTCGCGGCCCGGGACGGGCAGGTCGCGGGAGACGGTGGCGCCCGCCGCGACGACGACCGCGTCGAAGCGCTTGCGCAGGTCCGTCGCCGTGATGTCGCGGCCGACCTCGATGCCGGTGCGGAACTTGGTGCCCTCCGCGCGCATCTGCTCGATGCGGCGGTTGATGTGCACCTTCTCCATCTTGAACTCGGGGATGCCGTAGCGCAGCAGCCCGCCGATGCGGTCGGCGCGCTCGTACACCACCACGGTGTGGCCGGCCCGCGTCAGCTGCTGGGCGGCGGCCAGGCCGGCCGGGCCGGAGCCGATGACGGCCACGGTCTTGCCGGACAGGCGCTCCGGCGCCTGCGGGGTGACGTCGCCGTTGTCCCAGGCCTGGTCGATGATCGAGACTTCGACGTTCTTGATCGTGACGGCCGGCTGGTTGATGCCGAGGACGCACGCCGACTCGCACGGGGCCGGGCACAGCCGCCCGGTGAACTCCGGGAAGTTGTTCGTGGCGTGGAGGCGCTCCGACGCGGCCGACCAGTCCTCGCGGTACGCGTAGTCGTTCCACTCCGGGATCAGGTTCCCGAGCGGGCAGCCGTTGTGGCAGAACGGGATGCCGCAGTCCATGCAGCGGCCGGCCTGCTTGCTGATGATCGGGAGCAGCGAGCCCGGGACGTAGACCTCGTTCCAGTCCTTGAGGCGTTCGGCCACGGGACGGGTGCAGGCGGTCTCGCGCGGGGTGGTGAGGAAGCCCTTCGGGTCAGCCATTGGTCGCCGCCTCCATCATCTTCTCGGTGGTCTCGGACTCGGAGAGTCCGGCCAGCTCAGCGGCGTCCTTGGCGGCGAGCACTGCCTTGTACGTGGTCGGGATGATCTTGCTGAAGCGGGCCGCGGCGGCGTCCCAGTCAGCCAGGAGCTTCGCGGCCACGGTCGAGCCGGTCTCCTCCTCGTGGCGGCGCACCACATCGTGCAGCCACTGCTTGTCGGCGTCCGAGGGGGCCTCTACGGCCTCCGCGTTGCCGGCGTTGACCTGGCGCGGGTCGAGGTCGATGACGTACGCGACGCCGCCCGACATGCCGGCCGCGAAGTTGCGGCCCGTCTCGCCGAGGACGACCGCCGTACCGCCGGTCATGTACTCGCAGCCGTGGTCGCCCACGCCCTCCGAGACGACCAGGGCGCCGGAGTTGCGGACGCAGAAGCGCTCGCCGGTGCGGCCGCGCAGGAACATCTCGCCGCCGGTGGCTCCGTAGCCGATGGTGTTGCCGGCGATGACGGAGTACTCGGCGAGGTGGTCGGCGGCGCGGTCCGGGCGGACCACGACGCGGCCGCCGGAGAGGCCCTTGCCGACGTAGTCGTTGGCGTCGCCCTCCAGGCGCAGGGTGACACCGCTCGGCAGGAAGGCGCCGAAGGACTGGCCGGCCGAACCGGTGAAGGTCAGGTCGATCGTGTTGTCGGGCAGGCCCGCGCCGCCGAACTTCTTGGTGACGTGGTGGCCGAGCATCGTGCCGACGGTCCGGTTGATGTTGCGGATCGCGACCTGGGCGCGGACCGGCTGGGCCGTCTCGGCGGAGTCGGCGTTCAGCGCGTCGGCGGCGAGCTCGATGAGCTCGTTGTCGAGGGCCTTCTCCAGACCGTGGTCCTGCTCGATCAGGGCGTGGCGGACCGCGCCCTCGGGCAGCTCGGGCACGTAGAAGAGGGGCTCGAGGTCGAGGCCCTGGGCCTTCCAGTGCGTGACGGCCTTGCTGGTGTCGAGGAACTCGGCGTGGCCGACGGCCTCCTCGATCGTGCGGAAGCCCAGCTCGGCGAGGAGCTCGCGCACCTCCTCCGCGATGAACTCGAAGAAGTTGACGACGAACTCGGGCTTGCCGGAGAAGCGGTCGCGCAGGACCGGGTTCTGGGTGGCGATGCCGACGGGACAGGTGTCCAGGTGGCAGACGCGCATCATGACGCAGCCGGAGACGACGAGCGGCGCGGTCGCGAAACCGAACTCCTCGGCGCCGAGCAGCGCGGCGATGACCACGTCGCGGCCGGTCTTGAGCTGGCCGTCCGTCTGGACCACGATGCGGTCGCGCAGCCCGTTGAGCAGCAGGGTCTGCTGGGTCTCGGCGAGGCCGAGCTCCCAGGGGCCGCCCGCGTGCTTGAGCGAGGTGAGCGGGGAGGCGCCCGTACCGCCGTCGTGGCCGGAGATCAGGACGACGTCCGCGTGGGCCTTGGACACACCGGCCGCGACCGTACCGACGCCGACCTCGGAGACCAGCTTCACGTGGATGCGGGCGACCGGGTTGGCGTTCTTGAGGTCGTGGATCAGCTGGGCCAGGTCCTCGATGGAGTAGATGTCGTGGTGCGGCGGCGGGGAGATCAGGCCGACGCCGGGCGTCGAGTGACGCGTCTTGGCGACCCACGGGTAGACCTTGTGGCCGGGCAGCTGGCCGCCCTCGCCGGGCTTGGCGCCCTGCGCCATCTTGATCTGGATGTCGTCCGCGTTGACCAGGTACTCGCTCGTGACACCGAAGCGGCCGGAGGCGACCTGCTTGATGGAGGAGCGGCGCGCCGGGTCGTACAGGCGGTCCGGGTCCTCGCCGCCCTCACCGGTGTTGGACTTGGCGCCCAGCTGGTTCATGGCGATGGCGAGGGTCTCGTGCGCCTCCTTGGAGATGGAGCCGTACGACATGGCGCCGGTGGAGAAGCGCTTGACGATCTCGGAGACCGGCTCGACCTCGTCGATGGAGATCGACGGGCGGTCCGACTTGAAGCCGAACAGGCCGCGGAGCGTCATCAGGCGCTCGGACTGCTCGTTCACGCGGTCCGTGTACTTGCGGAAGATGTCGTACCGGCGGTTGCGGGTCGCGTGCTGGAGGCGGAAGACCGTCTCCGGGTCGAACAGGTGCGGCTCGCCCTCGCGGCGCCACTGGTACTCGCCGCCGATCTCCAGCGCGCGGTGCGTGGCCGCGATGCCGGAGACGGGGTACGCCTTGGCGTGGCGGGCGGCCACCTCCTTGGCGACGACGTCCAGGCCGGCGCCGCCGATCTTGGTGGCGGTGCCCGCGAAGTACGTGCTGACGAACTCCTCGTCCAGGCCGACGGCCTCGAAGACCTGGGCGCCGCGGTAGGAGGCGACGGTGGAGATGCCCATCTTGGACATGACCTTCAGGACGCCCTTGCCGAGGGCGTAGATCAGGTTCTTGATGGCCTGCTCGGGCTCGATGTCCGAGAGGAAGGTGCCGGCGCGCAGCAGGTCCTCGACGGACTCCATGGCCAGGTACGGGTTGACGGCCGCGGCGCCGTAGCCGATGAGCAGGGCGACGTGGTGGACCTCGCGGACGTCGCCGGCCTCGACCAGCAGGCCCACCTGGGTGCGCTGCTTGGTGGCGATGAGGTGGTGGTGCACGGCGGCGGTGAGCAGCAGCGACGGGATCGGCGCGTGCTCGGCGTCCGAGTGGCGGTCCGAGAGGACGATCAGGCGGGCGCCGGCCGCGATGGCGGCGTCGGCCTCGGCGCGGATCTCCTCGATCCGGGCGGCGAGGGCCTCGCCGCCGCCGGAGACCCGGTAGAGGCCCGACAGGGTGGCGGCCTTCATGCCCGCCATGTCGCCGTCGGCGTTGATGTGGATGAGCTTGGCGAGCTCGTCGTTGTCGATCACCGGGAAGGGCAGGGTGACGCTGCGGCAGGACGCGGCGGTCGGCTCCAGCAGGTTGGACTGCGGGCCGATCGAGGACAGCAGCGAGGTGACGAGCTCCTCGCGGATGGCGTCCAGCGGCGGGTTGGTGACCTGCGCGAAGAGCTGGGTGAAGTAGTCGAAGAGCAGGCGCGGGCGCTCGGACAGGGCCGCGATGGGCGAGTCCGTGCCCATGGAGCCGAGGGCTTCGCCGCCGGTGCGGGCCATGGGCGCGAGGATGACGCGCAGCTCTTCCTCGGTGTAGCCGAAGGTCTGCTGGCGGCGGGTGACCGAGGCGTGGGTGTGCACGATGTGCTCGCGCTCGGGCAGGTCCGTCAGCTCGATCTCGCCGGTCTCCAGCCACTCCGCGTAGGGGGCGGCGGAGGCCAGCTCGTCCTTGATCTCGTCGTCCTCGACGATGCGCTTCTGCGCGGTGTCGACGAGGAACATCTTGCCGGGCTGGAGGCGGCCCTTGCGGACGACCTTGGACGGGTCGATGTCGAGGACGCCGACCTCGGAGCCGAGGACGACGAGGCCGTCGTCGGTGACCCAGTAGCGGCCGGGGCGCAGGCCGTTGCGGTCGAGGACCGCGCCGACCTGGGTGCCGTCGGTGAAGGTGACGCAGGCCGGGCCGTCCCAGGGCTCCATCATCGTGGAGTGGTACTGGTAGAACGCGCGGCGGTCCGGGTCCATGGAGGTGTGGTTCTCCCACGCCTCCGGGATCATCATCAGCACGCTGTGCGGCAGGGAGCGGCCACCGAGGTGGAGCAGCTCCAGGACCTCGTCGAAGGAGGCCGAGTCGGAGGCGTCCGGGGTGCAGATCGGGAAGATGCGGTCCAGGGCGCCCTCGCCGAAGGCGGAGGTGGCCAGCTGGGACTCGCGGGCCTTCATCCAGTTCCGGTTGCCCTTGACCGTGTTGATCTCGCCGTTGTGCGCGACGAAGCGGTACGGGTGGGCGAGCGGCCAGGACGGGAAGGTGTTCGTCGAGAACCGGGAGTGGACCAGGGCGAGCGCCGAGGCGAAGCGGCGGTCGGAGAGGTCCGGGAAGAAGGGCTCCAGCTGGCCGGTGGTCAGCATGCCCTTGTAGACGATGGTGCGGGCGGAGAGCGACGGGAAGTAGACGCCGGCCTCGCGCTCGGCGCGCTTGCGCAGGACGAAGGCCTTGCGGTCCAGCTCGATGCCGGTGCTGCCTCCCCCGGACACGAACAGCTGGGAGAAGGCGGGCATCGTGGTGCGCGCGCCGTTGCCGAGCAGGTCGGGGGTGACCGGGACCTCGCGCCAGCCGAGGACCGTGAGGTTCTCCTCGGCGGCGATGGCCTCGATCTGCTCCACGGCGACGGCCTGTGCGGTGCCGTCGGCGGGGAGGAAGGCGATGCCGACGGCGTACGCGCCGGCCTCGGGGAGGTCGAAGCCCGCGACCTCGCGGAGGAAGGCGTCCGGCACCTGGGACAGGATGCCCGCGCCGTCGCCGGAGTCCGGCTCGGAGCCGGTGGCGCCGCGGTGCTCGAGGTTCCGCAGGACGGTCAGGGCCTGCTCAACGAGGGTGTGGGTGGCCTCGCCGGTGAGGTTCGCCACGAATCCGACGCCGCAGGCGTCCTTCTCGTTGCGGGGGTCGTACATGCCCTGCTGGGCGGGGCGACCGTCCATGGGCGACCAGGCCGTGTTGCTGAGGCCGGTCGCGGAGTGCGTGGATGCGGAACGCATCGGCTCTCCCGTCGTCGTCGTGGCAATGTGCTGGCCGAGGGACGACGTTGGCCCTCTGCGAAAGTTCGTGCAGGTTACATGATGACGGCAATTCCGAGAACCGGATATCACATTCCAGCATGCGGACACTGCGCGAGGCAGAAAGAAGGGACCTTCAAGGGATTCTCGGGTCGCAGACGCTGCTTCCGACGAGGTCTGCTGGGCACAACACGGGGTGAAGGTCCCGGCGCGAGACGGGCATCATTGCCCGGCGCCCTGGTCTGATGCCCAGCGGTCACGGAATCGAAACCACCGGGTAACGGACTACTTATGTTGCGTGCTGCATAGTGTCGCACTCCCGCGGCCTTTAGCCTATGGCGCCGCCGATCCAGGTTCCCAGGATGTACGTCACACCCGCGGCGGCGCCACCCAGGACGAGCTGGCGCATACCGCTGTACCACCACGACCGGGCCGTGACCCGCGAGACCACCGCACCGCAGGCGAAGAGCCCGACGAGCGCCAGCAGCACGGCCGGCCACAGGGCGGTCGCCCCGAGCAGGTAGGGCAGTACGGGGAGCAGCGCGCCCAGCGCGAAGGAACCGAAGGACGACACGGCGGCGACCAGCGGCGAGGGCAGGTCGTCGGGGTCGATCCCGAGCTCCTCGCGGGCGTGGATCTCCAGCGCCTGGTCCGGGTCGCGCGAGAGCTGCATCGCGACCTCGCGGGCGAGGGCGGGCTCGACGCCGCGCGAGACGTAGAGCTCGGCGAGCTCCTCCATCTCGTCGACGGGGTGCTTGCGCAGCTGCTGGCGCTCCACGTCCAGCTCGGCGAGGACCAGCTCGCGCTGCGAGGCGACGGAGGTGTACTCGCCGGCCGCCATCGAGAACGCGCCGGCCGCGAGACCGGCGAGGCCCGTGATCACGATCGTCGCGGGGGCCACCGCGCCGCCGGCCACACCGGTCATCAGGGCGAGGTTGGAGACGAGCCCGTCCATGGCGCCGAAGACGGCCGGCCGCAGCCATCCGCCGTTGACATCGCGGTGGGTGTGGTTGTCGCGGTGGGCGGTGTGCAGCGGCGCTTCGATGTCGATGATGGACACGGCGTATCTCCCCTTTTGTACGAATGGGTACGAGCGGGTACGCGAAAGCGACGCGCAGCTGTGCCCGGCGCGGGGCACTCCCCCTGAACACCTCGAAACTACGGACGATTTCCGGCTCCCGCCAGCAAGGAAGGCCGTACTTACCTGGGGTTTCACGGGTCGGCGACCGGGTGACGGGGACGGGCGGGGGGCGTTTCGCGGCGACCGACAAACCTCATGCCGTGGCACAAATCCCCCAAGGGCTCATGATGAGTCCCCCACGAAGTGGAGAGGCGCGCCATGGAGCTGATTGCATGCAATCCGCAGGTCCTCCTGGAACGGGCCAGGGGCGCACTTCTCGGCCTCGCGGTGGGTGACGCGCTGGGCGCCCCCGCGGAGAACATGAAGCCGTCGGAGATCCGCGCGAAATGGGGCCGGATCGAGGGCTTCGTCTCGGACGACCCGGCGGGCACGGACGACACCGAGTACGCGATCTTCTCGGGCCTGCTGCTGGCCCGGCACGGCTCCGCCCTGACCGTCGCGCACGTCGAACGGGCCTGGCACCACTGGATCGCCGACCTGGACGAGGGCCCCTTCCGGGGCGCCGGCTTCTCGGAGCGCGGCACCCTGGAGAACCTCCGCCGGGGACTGGCGGCGCCGATCTCGGCACAGCACCGGCACGCCTGGTCGGACGGCCTGGCGATGCGGGCGGCCCCCTTCGGGGTGTTCGCCGCGGGCCGCCCGGCCGAGGCGGCCCGGCTGGTCGCGATCGACGGCACGGTCAGCCACGACGGGGAGGGCATCTACGGCGGCCAGGCCGTCGCCGCCGGGGTCGCCGCCGCCATGGCCGGCGGCTCCCCCGCCTCGGTGGTCTCGGCGGCCCTGTCCGTCATCCCGTCCGACTCCTGGACGGCCCGCTCGCTGCGCCGGGCGGTGACCGCGGCCCCGCGCGGGGAGCGGGCGGTGCGCTCGGCGGTGGTCATCGGCGGCTACCCGTGGACGGACCTGGCCCCGGAGGCGGTGGGCCTGGCCTTCGGCGCCTTCGCCGCCTGCGCGGGCGACTTCCCGGCCTCGGTCCTCACCGCGGTGAACATGGGCCGGGACGCCGACACCACCGCGGCGGTGGCGGGCGCCCTGGCCGGCGCCCTGTCGGGCGCCGCCGCCATCCCCGCCGCCTGGGCCTCGGCCATCGGCCCGGTCCGGGGCAGCTGCCTGCCCTCGATGCGCGGTTACCACGTCCTGGACATCGCGGACCTGCTCACCCCGGAAACCGAGCCCGCCCGATGACCCCGGACACGGCCCTCACCGACCCCCCGGCCCCGGCCGGCTTGCCCGCAGCACCGCCGAGCGGGACCGTCACCGCGTCCGGAACGGACGCGGGCGCCGCCACGGGGCCGCCGGCCGACGCCCCGGACCCGACAGCCGGGGCCACCACCCCGCCCGCCCGGGGCAGGGCCCCGGAACCCGAGGCCCTGCCCCCCGTCGCCGGGCAAGGGCCGGTGGCAGTCCCCCCGGCCACACCGGCCGCCCCCGCCCGAGGCACGGCCCCGGGGCCCAAGGCCCTGCCCCCCGTGGCCGGGCAAGGGCCGGTGGCGGCCCCCCCGGCCGTCCCCGCCCGGGGCACCGGTCCGGGGGCCGAGGCCCTGCCCCCCGTCGGCGGGCAGGGCCCGGTGGCAGCCCCCCCGGCCGCGCCGGCCGCCCCCGCCCGGGGCACGGGCCCGGGGGCCGGGGACCTCCCCCCGATCGGCGGGACCGAGCCGGTGGCGGCCGCCCTGCCGGACGCCACGACGACCCCGCCCGCCCGGGGCACGGCCCTGTGGGCGGCGGGTCCCGCCCGGGCCGCGGGCCCGGAGTCCCGGCCCCCGGCGGCCGTACTCGTCCTCACCGGCCCGCCGGCCGGGCCCGGCACCACTCCCGCCCCGCCCGCTCCCACCGAGGGCCCGGGCCCGGGGGCCGGGGGCCTGCCCCCGTCACGCGGCGGAGCGGCCCCGGCCGGCGCACCGGGAAGGGGCGGGGCGGGGGGAATCTCCGCCCCCGGCCGGCCCCCGCGCACGGAGCCCCGCACCCCCGCCCGACCGCCGGAGGCACCCGGCACGGAACCGCGCATCACCCCCGCCACCCCGCCGGAGGCATCCGGCACGGGGCGCCGTACCCCCGCCCCACCACCGGAGACACCCGGCACGGGGCGCCGTACCCCCGCCCGACCGCCGGAGGCACCCGGCACGGAACCGCGTGCCACCCCCGCCACCCCGCCGGAGGCGGCCCGGCGGATCGAGGGGCTGCTCCTCGGCCTCGCCGCGGGCGACGCCGCCGGGTGGCCCGCAGCGAGGCACCGGGCCAGCCGGATGCCCGAGTGGACCCGCCGCCTCACCCGCGAGCTCGACACCTTCGCCGAGCAGAACGCCACCACCACCCTCCCCGTCCCCATCGCCCTCAACCAGCCGCCCGAACCGCTGCGCCTCGGCCCCTCCGACGACGCCGAATGGGCCGCCTTCGCCGCCGAGTCCGTACTCACCGCCGCCGGGGTGCTGCTCAGCGACCTCTCCCGGTCCCGCCGCATGCGCGCCGCCATCGACCTCGCCTGGAACGCCCTGGCCAGCGAGGTCGCCGCCGCCGCGGAACGGGCCCCCGAGGTCGAGTCCGCCGTCCTGCCGATGCGCGCCCGGATCTCCGTACGCGCCGGCCTCGGCAACCTCGCCGCCGGCCTGCGCCCGCCCGCCACCGGCCACGACAACCCGCACTACTTCGACGACGCCGCCTGCGTCCGCGCCTGCGTACTCGCCGTCGTACACCCCGGCGACCCGGAGGCGGCCGCGGACCTCGCCGAGTTCGATGCCCGCTACACCCAGGACGGCGACGGCGTCCACGGCGCCCGCGCCATGGCCGCCGCCGTCGCCGCCGCCCTCGCCGGCGCGGACACCGACACCGCCGTCGACGCCGCGCTCGCGCAACTGCCCGCTCCCACCGAGATCGGCCGCAACGCCCGGCACGCCGTCAAACTCGCCCGCGCGGAGACCGGCGGCGCCTTCGCCCTCGTCCCCCTCCTGGAACACCAGATCGTCGACCACGTCTACAGCTACGGCATCGCCGCCGCCGAGACCGTCCCCGTCGCCCTCGCCCTCGCCACCGCCGCCCGCGGCAAGACCTGCGAGGCCGTCCCGGCCGCCGCCTGCCTCTCCCGCGTCGCCGACTCCGCCCCCGCCCTCGCGGGCGCCCTCACCGGCGCCCTCGGCGGCGGCGACTCCCTCCCCCCCGCCTGGCGCGAGGCCTGCCGCACCCTCTCCGGCTGCGCCCTGCCCCGACTGGCCGGAACCGACCTCGTGGAACTCGCCGCGCTGCTCTCACGTACGGAACTCACCTCTCCGAAGGGATGATTCGGGCATGACCCTCACACTGGAGGACCGGTTCTCGGGCGCTCTCGTCGGCGCCGCCGTGGGCGACGCCCTCGGCGGGCCGGTGGAGGGCTGGTCCCCCGAGCAGATCGCCGAACGGCACGGCGGCCGTGTCCACGGCATCGTCGGCCCCTGGTACGAGGACTGGCGCACCGCCCGGCCCATCGCGCCGTACCACAAGGGCGACGGCCACGTCACCGACGACACCCTCATGACGCACGCGCTGGTACGCGTCTACACGGCCGTACGCGACCACCTGGACGCCTACGCGGTCGCCGAGCACCTCGTGCCGGACCTGATGGGCACCCCCCGGTGGATCCCCGAGCTGGAGGCCGAGGCCCTGCCCCTCCAGCGGATCTTCCTCGCCGAGAAGTGGATCGTGACCCGGCTGCACTACGCGCACGCGGACCCCCGCGAGGCCGGCACCGGCAACATCGTCAACTGCGGCGCGGCGATGTACATGGCGCCGGTCGGCCTGGTCAACGCGGGCAACCCGGCCGCCGCCTACGCCGAGGCGCTGGACGTCGCGGGCGCGCACCAGTCCTCGTACGGGCGGGAGGCGGCGGGCGTGTTCGCCGCGGCGGTCGCGGCGGCCTGCGCCCCGGGCGCGACGGCCGCGACGGTGGTGGACACCGCGCTCGCCCTGGCCAAGGACGGCACCCGCGACGCCATCTCCGCGGTACGCGAAGTCGCGCTGCGGCACCGGGACTTCGAGTCGGCGCTCGCACCACTGCGGGCGGCCGTGGCCCCGTACGACTCGGTCGGGCCGGACTACCGCGCGCCCTCCCTCGGCGCCCGTCGCCCCTCGCGCCTGCACTCCATCGAGGAACTCCCCGTCGCCCTCGGCATGCTGCTGGTCGCGGACGGCCGGTACGAGGCCTCCGTGCTCGGAGCCGTCAACTACGGCCGCGACTGCGACTCCATCGCCACCATGGCCGGGGCGGTGGCCGGCGCCCTCGGCGGGGAGTCCGCCGTACCGCCCGCCTGGGCCAAGCAGGTCGCCGAGGCCAGCCGGCTCGACCTGCACGCCCCGGCGGCGGCACTGGCCGCCGTGGCCCGGGAGGTCTTCGACCGGGACCGGTCCCGCCGACGGGCCCACGAGGCCGCCTTCGACGCCATCGCCTCACCGCGGTGACCGGCTCCTGCGCCGGAGGCCCGGCCACCGCCGCCCCGGCCCCCGTACGCCTCACCTGGGTCCAGCCCGAGGACCTGCTCGGCCACGAGCTGCGCCAGGCGGCGGAGGACGGCCGCGACCCCGGCCCGGCCCTCGCCGCATGGCTCGCGGCGGGCGGCCGCCCCGCCCCCGCCCGGGCCGGGGCCTCCCCCGCCCCCGCCGCGCCGGACCTGCGCGCGCTCGCCACCCGCCTGCTGGACGGCCTCGCGGAGCTCCCCGTCCCCACGGCGGGCGCCGAGCCCACCGACTGGCCGGCCATCCGGGCCACCTGGCCCGCGTCCCCGCCCCCGGCCGCGCGCCCGCCGGAACCCGGGCTGCGCCGCAGGCTGGAGGCCGCCTGGGCCGGGCGGGCCGTCGGCTGCGTACTCGGCAAACCCGTCGAGAAACTCCCCCTGGACGGCATCCGCGCCCTCGCCCGCGCCGCCGGGAACTGGCCGCTGGACGACTGGTTCACCGCACGCGGCGTCCCCGCCGAACTGCTGGCCGCGTACCCGTGGAACCGCCGCTCCGCAGCCACCTCCCTCGCCGAGAACATCGACGGCACCCCCGAGGACGACGACCTCGACCACCCCCTCCTCGGCCTGCTCCTGCTCCAGCGGCACGGCAAGGGCTTCACCACCGCCGACCTGGCCCGGCTCTGGCTCGACGAGCTCCCCGCCGGCCGGACCTTCACCGCCGAGCGCGTCGCCTACCGCAACCTCCTCCAGGGGCTGGAGCCCCCGCACACCGCCACCCACCACAACCCCTTCCGCGAGTGGATCGGCGCCCTCATCCGCGCCGACGTCCACGGCTGGACCAACCCCGGCGACCCGGCCGCCGCCGCCGAACAGGCCTGGCGGGACGCCACCCTCACCCACACGGCGTGCGGGGTCCACGCCGCGCTCTTCGCCGCCGCCGCCATCGCCGAGGCCGCCGGCGGCCGGGCGGACGTGCACGGCGCGCTGCGGGCCGGGCTGGCCGTCGTACCGCCCGGCTCGCGCCTCGCCGAGGCCGTCCGCCACGGGATCCGCGCCGCCCGCGAGGAGCCGTGCTTCGACCGGGTCGTGGACCGGCTGCACGCCCGCTACGGCCACTACCACTGGGTGCACGCGGTCCCCAACGCCGCCCTCGTCGCCGCCGCCCTCACCCGCGCCGACGGGGACTTCACCCGCTCCGTCTGCCTCGCGGTGTCCGGCGGCTGGGACACCGACTCCAACGGCGCCACCGCCGGCTCGGTCGCCGGACTCCTGGCCGGGTCCCCCGACCGGATCCCGGAGCGCTGGACCGCGCCGCTGAAGAACCGCCTCGCCACCACCGTCGCCGGCTTCGACGGCATCGGCTTCGACACCCTCGCCCACCTCACCGCCCGGCTCACCACCCAGGAGGCAACCCGCTCATGACGGCCATCGCCGTGCTCGGCAGTACCAACATGGACCTCGTCGCCTACGTGCCCAAGGCCCCCCGCCTCGGCGAGACCGTCACCGGACGGGAGTTCCGCACGGCCCCCGGCGGCAAGGGCGCCAACCAGGCGGTGGCCGCCGCCCGCCTCGGCGGGGAGGTGGTGATGATCGGCGCGGTCGGGGCGGACGAGTTCGGCGTACGGCTGCGGGCCGGGCTGGCCTCCGCCGGGGTCGAGACCGCCGCGCTGCGCACCGTCGAGGGCGCGAGCGGCACCGCGCACATCACCGTCGACGACGAGGGCGGCAACAGCATCATCGTCATCCCCGGCGCCAACGCCCGCGTCACCGGCCTGGAGGCGGGCGACGCGTCGCGGATCGGCGCCGCCGACTGCCTGCTGCTCCAGCTGGAACTCCCCCTGGAGGCCGTCCTCGCCGGCGCGGAGGCGGCCCGCGCGCACGGCGTCCGTACGGTCCTCACCCCGGCCCCCGCACAGCCGCTGCCCGCCGGACTGCTCGCCGCCACCGACCTGCTGGTCCCGAACGAGCACGAGGCCGCCGCCCTCACCGGGCTCACCGACCCGCACCGGGCCGCGGAGGCGCTGCTGCGGGAGGTGCCCGAGGTGGTGGTCACCCTGGGCGCGGCCGGCTGCCTGTACGCGGCCCGGGGGCGCGAGCCGCTCACGGTGGCGGCCCCCCGGGTGCGGGCGGTGGACACCACGGCCGCCGGGGACACGTTCGTCGGGGCGCTCGCGGTGGCGCTCGGGGAGGGGCGCGCCATGCCCGAGGCGCTGTCCTGGGCCTCGGTGGCGGCCGCGCTGTCCGTCCAGCGGCCCGGGGCGCAGGACTCGATGCCGACCCGCGCCGAGGTCACGCGGGCGGCGGGAGGAGCGGCGTCATGACGGCCGGCGCCCCCCGCTCCGCCGGCTCCCCCGGCGGCCCCCTGGCGGGGCTGCGCGTACTCGACCTGGCCACCCTGTTCGCCGGGCCGCTGGCCGCCACCCTGCTCGGGGACTTCGGCGCCGAGGTGGTCAAGGTCGAGCACCCCCGGCGGCCCGACCCCTCCCGGGGGCACGGGCCGGCCAAGGACGGGGTCGGGCTGTGGTGGAAGCTGCTCGGGCGGAACAAGCGGACGATGACCCTCGACCTGTCCACGCCGGGCGGCCGGGACACGCTGCTGCGGCTGGCCGCCACCGCCGACGTGGTCGTCGAGAACTTCCGACCCGGCACCCTGGAGAAGTGGGGCCTGGGCTGGCCCGAGCTGTCGGCCGCCAACCCGCGCCTCGTCCTGGCCCGGGTCACGGCCTTCGGCCAGCAGGGCCCGTACGCCCACCGCCCCGGCTTCGGCACCCTGGCCGAGGCGATGAGCGGCTTCGCCGCGATCACCGGGGAGCCGGACGGCCCGCCGACCCTCCCGCCGTTCGGCCTCGCGGACTCCATTGCCGCGCTGACCTGTGCGTACGCGGTGATGACCGCGCTCGCCGGGCGGGAGCGCACCGGTCAGGGCCAGGTGGTCGACCTGGCGATCATCGAGCCGATCCTGACCGTGCTGGGCCCGCACCCGCTCTGGTACGACCAGCTCGGCTACGTCCAGCCCCGCACCGGCAACCGCTCCGCCAACAACGCCCCCCGCAACACCTACCGCAGCGCGGACGGCCGCTGGCTGGCGGTGTCCGCCTCGGCCCAGTCGATCGCGGAGCGCGTGCTGCGCCTCGTCGGCCGGCCCGAACTGATCGCCGAGCCCTGGTTCGCGACCGGGGCCGGGCGGGCCGCGCACACGGAGCTCCTCGACGAGGCGGTCGGCGGCTGGATCGCCCGGCACAAGGCCGACGAGGTGGTCGCGGCCTTCGAGGAGGCCGAGGCCGCCGTCGCCCTGGTCTACGACGTCCGGGACGTGATGGCCGATCCGCAGTTCGCGGCCCTCGGCACGGTCACCGAGGTCGAGGACCCCGAACTCGGCCCGCTCCGCATGCAGAACGTCCTCTTCCGGCTGTCCGGAACCCCCGGCGGGATCCGCTGGGCCGGCCGCCCGCACGGCGCGGACACCGAATCCGTCCTGACCGAGCTCGGCCTGTCCGGGGCCGAGATCTCCGCTCTCCGCCTGGAGGGGGCCCTGTGATCCTGACCTGGCTCTACGCACCCGGGGACCGCCCGGAGGTGGTGGCCAAGGCCCTGCGCAGCGGGGCCGACGCCATCATCGTCGACCTGGAGGACTCGGTGTCGGCCTCGCGCAAGGAGTACGCCCGCGCGGCCACCGCCGAACTGCTCACCGAGCGCCCGCCGGTCCCCGTCCACGTCCGCGTCAACGCCCTCGGCTCCCCCTGGTCGGGCGCCGACCTCACCGCGCTGGCCCGGCTGCACGGGCTGGCGGGCCTGCGGCTGCCGAAGATCGACGCGCCGGAACAGATCACCCGGGTCGCGGACCGCACCGGAGGGGTGGCGCTGTACGCGCTGCTGGAGTCCGCGCTGGGGGTGGAGAGGGCGTACGAGATCGCGCGCGCCCACCCTTCCCTGCAGGGGCTGACGCTGGGCGAGGCGGACCTCTGCGCGGACCTCGGCGTCTGCGCGGAGGGCGGGCTGGACTGGCCGCGTTCCAGGGTCGTCGTGGCCGCCCGGGCCGCCGGGCTGGCACCGCCGGCCCAGTCGGTCTTCCCGGACATCCGGAACCTGGAGGCACTGGCCGCCTCCTGCGCCCGGGGCCGGACCCTCGGCTTCCTGGGCCGTGCGGCGATCCACCCGCGGCAGCTCCCGGTGATCGAGCGGGCCTACCTCCCCGGCCCGGAGGAGGTCACCGCCGCCGAGGAGATCGTCACCGCGGCCCGGGCCACACCGGGTGCGCTGGCCCTCCCGGACGGCCGCTTCGTCGACCCCGCCGTGGTGGCCGCCGCCCACCGCACCCTGTCCTTGTCCCGGCGCGCACCCTCTCCTTCTTGACGCGCCGCTCGCGCGGCTCGGCCGCGGGCGGCCTCACCGGCTTCGCGCCGCTGCGCCGGACTCCGTCCGTCGGGCGTGGGGCGGGGTCGGTTCGGGTGGCTGGGGCCGGTGGGCCGTGTGCGGGTGGTGTGCCGCTGCGCGGAGCCTGCCCCTCCCCGCCCTTCCACCGTTCCCAGGGGCGCTGCCCCTGACCCCGTACGGGCGCTGCGCGCCCGGGCACCTCCCAGCGGTAGCTGGGGGAGGGTCTGGGGGCGGAGCCCCCAGGGGGTCCGGGGCGGAGCCCCGGGGAACGGTGGAAGGGCGGGTAGGGGACGGCCCCGCGCAGCGGCACGCCCAACGGCACCGGCCGGGTACGACGGAGGGGGCGCCGCGACTCGCGCGGCGCCCCCTCCGGTACGACCCGGTCAGCTCTTGTCGGCCTCCGCCGCCTTCGTGAGACTGGTCGGCTTCGCGCCGGCGTCGGCCTTGGCGTCCTCGGGCTCGGCCCCGACGGCCTTCGCGTCGGCCTTCGCGTCGGCCTTCGCGTCCGCCGGGACCGCCTCGGCATCGGCCTTGGCCGCGTCGGCGGCGGGGGCGTCGGCGGAGCCGGCGGAGCCCGCGTCCCCGGAGGGACCCGGCTCGACGACCGACTCCCGGCCCGGCCGCAGCTTCGCCGAGAGCACGAAGTACACCACCGCGAGCACGAAGACCACGATCGCGGTCCACACGTTCAGCCGCAGGCCCAGGATGTGGTGCGCCTCGTCGACCCGCATGTACTCGATCCACACGCGCCCGGAGCAGTACGCCGCCACGTACAGGGCGAACGCCCGCCCGTGTCCCAGCTTGAAGCGCCGGTCGGCCCAGATGACCAGGGCGGCGACGCCCAGGCACCACAGGGACTCGTAGAGGAAGGTCGGGTGATAGGTGCCGGCGGCCCGGTTCGGGCCCTCGCTGATCTTCAGCGCCCACGGCAGGTCGGTCGCGCGGCCGTACAGCTCCTGGTTGAACCAGTTGCCCCAGCGTCCGAAGGCCTGGGCGATCGCGATGCCCGGGGCGAGCGCGTCGGCCCAGGCGGGCAGCGGGATGCCGCGCAGCCGGCAGCCGATCCAGGCGCCGACGGCGCCGAGCGCGATCGCGCCCCAGATGCCGAGGCCGCCCTCCCAGATCTTGAAGGCGTCGACCCAGTCCCGGCCTTCGCCGAAGTAGAGCTGGTAGTCGGTGATCACGTGGTAGAGGCGACCGCCGACCAGGCCGAAGGGCACCGCCCACACGGCGATGTCCGCGACCGTGCCCGGCTTTCCGCCGCGCGCGATCCACCGCTTGTTGCCGAGCCAGACGGCGACGAAGACGCCGATGATGATGCAGAACGCGTAGCCGCGCAGCGGGATCGGTCCAAGATGGATCACGCCGGTCGACGGGCTGGGGATGTAAGCAAGGTCCATGGCAGACCTGACGCTACCCTGCCGGGCGGTACGGACCGCAACCCGCCCGGCAAGCTGAAACCAAAACCACACACGGCGCGGCCGCCGCTCAGCCTCCCGAGCCGGCCCCCGTCCCCGCCCGGGAGCCCGAAGCGGAACCCGGTGCGGAACGGGAGCCGACCGCCGGGGAGCCCTTGGTGCCGGTCTTGGAACCGCCGTTCCCGGAGGCGGACGCGGAGGGGGACGCCGACGGTGACGGGGCGGTCTTGCCGCCGGTTCCCTCGACCTTCTCCTTGAGCTTCTGCGGGGTCAGCGGGTTCGCCTGGTCGGAGAAGATGTCCTTGCCGTCGAGCAGCACGGTGGGGGTGCCCCGGAACTTCCCGTCGGCGAAGGCCTCGTGCGACTTGCCCACCCAGCTGTTGTGGGTGCCGTCCTCCACGCAGGAGCGGAAGGCGGGGGTGTCCAGCCCGTCGACCTTGCCCGCCAGCTCCAGCAGCTTGGCGTTCTTGCCGAAGGCGTCGTCGGTCTCCGGCGGCTGGTTCTGGAAGAGGACGTCGTGGTACGCGGAGAACCTGCCGGCGTCCTGGGCGCAGGCGGCGGCGTTCGCCCCCTTCAGCGAGCCGGTGCCGCCCATGTTCCCGTCGATCAGGGTGACCAGGTGGTACTCGACCTTGAGCAGCCCCTTGGCCTCCAGGTCGTGGACGGTGGTGCGGTAGTTGTCCTCGAAGGCCTTGCAGGCGGGGCAGCGGAAGTCCTCCCACACGGTGAGGGTGGACTTGGCCTCGTTCTTGCCGGTCTGGATGGCGAGCGCGTCCTTGCCGGTGGCTCCGGAGGGCGCGGCCACCGGACCGGCCTTGGCGGACTTGTCGCCCTTGCCAGTGTTGGCCGCGATCACGCCGACGACGGCGGCCAGGCCGAGCACGCCGACGACCGCGCCGGCCACCAGGAGGGCCCGCCGGCGCTTGTCCCGGGTCTTCTGCCGCTCGCGCTCCTCCTGGAGTCGCTCCCGGGCCGATCGTTTCGTCGCATCGCGGTTCGCACCGTCGTTCTTCTCGCTCACGTTCGGCCAAACGAAGCGGGGAGGCACTCGCGTGCCTCCCCGCTGCCGAATCCACCCGATCGGGCTACAGAACCTCGTCCTGGGCCCGTCCGGGGTCAGGACCTGCGTACGCCTTCCGCAAGCTCGCCCGCCAGGGCCCGCACGGCCGACAGGCCCGTCGGCAGGTCGGGGGCGTCCAGGAGCAGCTTCACGAAGGCCGAGCCGACGATCACACCGTCGGCGAAGCCCGCGACCTGCTTGGCCTGCACGGCGTTGGAGACGCCCAGGCCCACGCAGACCGGGAGGTCGGTGGTGGCGCGGGTGCGGCGCACGAGGTCCTGGGCCTCGTTGCCGACGGACTCGCGGGTGCCGGTGACGCCCATGAGGGAGGCGGCGTAGACGAATCCGGAGCCGGCGGCGGTGATGGTCGCCAGGCGCTCGTCCTTGCTGCTGGGGGCCACGACGAAGACGGTCGCCAGGCCGTGCTTGGCGGCGTGCTCCCGCCACAGCGCGGACTCCTGGACCGGCAGGTCGGGCAGGATGCAGCCCGCGCCGCCGGCGGCCGCCAGCTCGGCGGTGAACCGCTCGACGCCGTAGCGGTCGATGGGGTTCCAGTACGTCATGACCAGGATCGGGACCCCGGTGGCCTCGAAGGCCTCGCGGACGGTGCGCAGCACGTCGGCGATCTTGACGCCGCCGCGCAGGGCGATGTCGTCGGCGGTCTGGATGACGGCGCCGTCCAGGACCGGGTCACTGTGCGGCAGGCCGATCTCGACGACGTCGGCGCCGCCGGCGATGATCGCCTTGACGGCCTCGATGCCGCCGTCGACGGTCGGGAAGCCGGCCGGGAGGTAGGCGACGAGGGCGGCGCGGTCCTCGGACTTGGCCTTGGCGAGGGTCGCGCTCAGCAGTTCCAGGCGGCCTGCGTTCTCACTGGTGCTCACTTGTTCTCCCCCTCGGGCTCCGTGCCGTCGTACAGCCCGAAGTAGCGGGCGGCCGTGTCCATGTCCTTGTCGCCGCGGCCGGACAGGTTGACGACGATCAGGCCGTCCTTGCCCAGTTCCTTGCCCAGGTCGAGGGCGCCCGCGAGGGCGTGCGCCGACTCGATGGCCGGGATGATGCCCTCGGTGCGCGACAGCAGGCGCAGGGCCTGCATGGCGGCGTCGTCGGTGACCGCGCGGTACTCGCCGCGGCCGGTGTCCTTGAGGTAGGAGTGCTCGGGGCCGATGCCCGGGTAGTCCAGGCCCGCGGAGATGGAGTAGGGCTCGGTGATCTGGCCCTCCTCGTCCTGGAGGACGTAGCTGCGGGAGCCGTGCAGGATGCCGGGCTCGC
The DNA here is from genome assembly GCF_055575955.1 of Streptomyces sp. NPDC033966. Lineage (NCBI taxonomy): Bacteria > Bacillati > Actinomycetota > Actinomycetes > Kitasatosporales > Streptomycetaceae > Streptomyces > Streptomyces sp. NPDC033966. Next base: position 278,900 of record NZ_JBVIRQ010000004.1, read on the forward strand.
CGGCGGTGAGGGTGGCGGCGTGTTCGCCGGTCTCCACGCCGTGGCCGGCGGGCTCGAAGCCGACCAGGCGGACGTCCGCGTCGGGGATGAAGGCGTGGAAGAGGCCGATGGCGTTGGAGCCGCCGCCGACGCAGGCGGCGACGGCGTCGGGGAGCCGGCCGGCGCGCTCGATGATCTGGCGGCGGGCCTCGACGCCGATGACGCGGTGGAAGTCGCGGACCATGGCCGGGAAGGGGTGGGGGCCGGCGACGGTGCCGAAGAGGTAGTGGGTCTGGTCCACGTTGGCGACCCAGTCGCGGAACGCCTCGTTGATGGCGTCCTTGAGGGTCCGGGAGCCGGACTTCACGGCGATGACCTCGGCGCCGAGCATGCGCATGCGGGCCACGTTGAGGGCCTGGCGCTGGGTGTCGATCTCGCCCATGTAGATGGTGCAGTCGAGGCCGAAGAGGGCGCAGGCGGTGGCGGTGGCCACGCCGTGCTGGCCGGCGCCGGTCTCGGCGATGACGCGGGTCTTGCCCATGCGCTTGGTGAGCAGCGCCTGGCCCAGCACGTTGTTGATCTTGTGCGAGCCGGTGTGGTTGAGGTCCTCGCGCTTGAGGAAGATCCGGGCGCCGCCGGCGTGCTCGGCGAACCGGGGAACCTCGGTCAGGGCGCTGGGCCGGCCCGTGTAGTTGACCATGAGGTCGTTGAGCTCGGCGGCGAAGGCCGGGTCGCCCTTGGCCTTCTCGTACTCGACGGCGACCTCGTCCACGGCGGCGACGAGGGCCTCCGGGATGAACTTGCCGCCGAAGTCACCGAAGTAGCCCTCGGCGTTGGGGACGTGACCCTCCGGGTCCGGGATGAAGAACGAGCTGGTGGACATGTGCCACTACTCCTACGGGTACGGAATGCGAGGCTTCGCTCGACGCGGGCTGGATGCACCGTATTGCGCCGCCGGTCCGCCGCCCGCGCACCCCGCTGAGGGGTGGGAGGCGTACGGAGGGGACGGCCCGCGCCCACGAGGGGGCGGGGACCGTACGAGGGGCCCGCGGCCGGTACGTCAGGGGTACCGGGCCGGGAGGGCCTCCGTCACGACGCGGGCGTGCCGCGCCATCGCATGCCGTTGACCTGTCCGGGCTCGGACCCGATCACGTAGCGCACCCGCCTGCCGTGCACGCGGCGGGCGGGGGCGCGGCAGCCGCGGGGGCGGCAGCCGCGCGCCAGCGGCGCGTGCGCCGTCGGCACGCCGGCCGGGCCGTGGCCCGGCCGGGTGCGGACGGAGGAGGAGGCGGGAGGCATGGGAGTGGTCAGCTCCGCCCGTGCCGCAGGGCGGGGTGGGCGCCGGCGGCGACGAGGTCGGCCACGGCCGCCTTCGGGTCGCGGCCGGTGACCAGGGACTCTCCGACGAGGACGGCGTCGGCGCCCTCGTTGGCGTAGGCGATCAGGTCGTGGGGTCCGCGGATGCCGGACTCGGCGACCTTCACGATGTGGGGCGGGATCTCTCCGACGACCCGCTCGAAGGTGGAGCGGTCGACCTTGAGGTCCTTCAGGTTGCGCGCGTTGACACCGATGATCTTGGCGCCGGCGGCGACGGCACGCTCGATCTCCTCCTCGTCGTGCACCTCGACGAGCGGGGTGAGGCCGATGGACTCGGCCCGCTCGATGAGGGAGACCAGGGCCTCCTGCTCCAGGGCCGCGACGATCAGCAGCACGAGGTCGGCGCCGTAGGCGCGGGCCTCCCACAGCTGGTACGCCGTGACGATGAAGTCCTTGCGCAGGATCGGGATGTCCACGCGGGCGCGGACGGCCTCCAGGTCCGCGAGCGAGCCGCCGAAGCGGCGCTGCTCGGTGAGGACGGAGATGACCGCCGCCCCGCCTGCCTCGTAATCGGCGGCGAGCCCGGCCGGATCCGCGATCGCGGCCAGCGCGCCCTTGGAGGGGCTGGAACGCTTGACCTCGCAGATCACCTTGACGCCGTCGCCACGCAGGGCGGCGACGCCGTCCTTGGCCTGGGGCGCCTTGGCGGCACGCTCCTTGAGCTCGTCGAGGCTCACGCGGGCCTGCCGTTCGGCAAGGTCTTCGCGGACCCCTTCGATGATCTCGTCGAGCACACTCACGCGAGCGGCCCCCTTCCGGGTTGATGACGGTCGGCCGCCTTGCAGACACGTTCCACTGCAAGGTCAGCACTCAAATGGTATCCGCAGGTCGCCGAGGCCTCCGCACGGACTTCTCGGTTTCCCAGGGACTGGACACTCGGAATATGGCCTTCCCGTAGTTCCCGCAAGGCCTCCGCCGGGGTCAGGGAGCCAGGGCGGAACCGAACGGGAGGTTCCGGACAATCGAGAACGCCAGCACCAGGGCCCCGATGCCCCACCAGTACGCCGGCCTCAGGGCGATCCGGGGGACCGGGCCGCCGCGGAAGGCCCGCAGCAGCCACAGGGCCGCGAAGGCGGCGAAGACGAGGTAGCCGGCCACCGCCACGGCATTGGCGCCCAGGGCGGCCGCCAGGTCGCCGGTGGCGAAGGCGTGCGCACTGCGCAGGCCGCCGCAGCCGGGGCACAGCACCCCGGTCAGCCGGAACAGCGGGCAGACCGGATAGTGCCCCGGTTCGTTGGGGTCCACGGCGCCCACGTACGCGAACGCCGCCACGGCCCCGGCCAGGGTCAGCACGGGGGCGGCCAGCCGCCGGGCCCTGGAGGCCCCTACGGGCGCCTGGCCGGACGGCAGCGGCTCCCAGGACCCCGCGTGCGGGGCGTCGGTACGAGGGGCGTCCACGCGCTGATTCTCTCCGCTCATGACAAAAGGCGCAGCCCGACGGGGCCGCGCCTTTCGAACAGCGGACCGGCAGACCCGCGGGATCGCGCTCAGACCTTGGCGGGAACCCGGTTGGCGGCGATGACCTCGGCGAGGTCGCGGTGGGGGGACTTCGGCGTGCCCATGCCGGCGGCCCGCATCGCCATGCCGACCACACCGCCGAGCGCGACGACGACCAGGCCCGCCCAGAACCCGAGCGGGTTCGCCAGCACCATGAAAGCGCCGGATACGCAGAAACCGATGAAGGCGATGACGACACCGGTCCAGGCGGCCGGGGTGTGTCCGTGGCTCGTGCCCGCCATGAGTTGCTCCTCGTTGCTCTGTCTCGCGTGCGGTACCGCACGCTCGCTGTCATTGTCCCGCACGACGCCGCCGGTTTCTCCAGTGGGTGGCGATCTCCGGCGGGCCCGTCCGGTGAGTGTCTAGCGGGTGGGATCCTCGCCGCGGTCCAGCGCCTTCCACAGGTCCTCCGGCCGGTCCGGGTCCACCGGGGCCGGGGTGCGCCCGCGGGGGGTCCCGTCGCGCTCGTAGCGGCCTCCCATCGCGGGCCAGCCGCTGCCGAAGCGCAGCGCGAGCAGTCCCGCGAGCAGGATCAGGGCAGCGCCGGAGGCAGTGACGTACGGCCACGCCGTATGGGTCAGCTCCACCACCCGGGCGGCGGTGTCGGCGGTCGCGGTGGCGGCCCGCTCGTCCAGCGCGCGGCGGTCGTCGGCGGCGGCCACCGCGGCCAGGGCCGCACCCAGGCCGCTCAGCGCGAGCAGCCCGGAGACCAGCAGCCGCCCCCGGCCGCGTACGGCGAACACCGCGACCAGGGCCGCGAGACCGACGATGGCCAGGGCCGCCGGAAGGCCCGTGACGGCCCGGCCGTCCGCGGTCAGGGCCAGGGTCCCGCCCCCGATGGAGGCACTGCCCCGGGCCCAGGTGCGGCCGGAGGCGAGCAGGACGACGGTGGCGCCGAGCGCGCCGAGCAGCAGGGCGACGGCCACGGTGCGGCGGCCGGTGCTGCTGTCGGGGGCCTCGGCCTCGCTGGGGGGGTGGGGTACGGCACTCACGTACCCCACTATCCCTTACGGCCTCAGGCGCGGTGGAGGCGGTTCGCCGCTCCGACGGCGCGGAGCACGGCGGCGGCCTTGTTGCGGCACTCGCGGTCCTCCAGCTCCGGCACCGAGTCCGCGACCACGCCCGCCCCGGCCTGCACGTACGCCGTGCCGTCGCGCAGCAGCGCGGTGCGGATGGCGATGGCCGTGTCGGAGTCCCCCGCGAAGTCCAGGTAGCCGACGCAGCCGCCGTACAGGCCTCGCCGGGAGGGCTCCAGCTCCTCGATGATCTGCATGGCGCGCGGCTTGGGCGCGCCGGAGAGGGTGCCGGCGGGGAAGCAGGCGGTGAGCACGTCGAAGGCGGTCCTGCCCTCCGCGACGCGGCCGGTGACGGTGGAGACGATGTGCATGACGTGCGAGTACCGCTCGATGCTCATGAAGTCGACGACCTCGACGGAGCCCGGCTCGCAGACCCGGCCCAGGTCGTTGCGTCCCAGGTCGACGAGCATGAGGTGCTCGGCGCGCTCCTTGGGGTCGGCCAGCAGCTCCTCGGCGAGGTCGTTGTCCTCCTGCGGGGTCGCGCCCCGGTGCCGGGTGCCCGCGATCGGGTGGACCATCGCCCGGCCGTCCTCGACCTTGACCAGCGCCTCGGGGCTGGACCCGACCACGTCGAAGCCGTTCTCGAAGCGGAAGAGGTACATGTACGGGGACGGGTTGGTGGCCCGCAGCACCCGGTAGACGTCCAGCGCGGAAGCCCGGCAGGGGGTCTCGAACCGCTGCGAGGGCACCACCTGGAAGGCCTCGCCGGCCCGGATGCGCTCCTTCACGTCCTCCACGGCCGCCTGGTACTTCTCGCCGCCCCACAGGGCGGAGAACTCCGGCAGCTCGGAGGCGGGCAGCGGGGCCGGGGCGTACGGCGCGGGCCGCCCGAGGTCGGCCTCCATGGCGTCGAGCCGGGCGACGGCGTCGGCGTAGGCCTCGTCGACCCCGGAGTCCAGGTCGTTGTGGTTGATCGCGTTGGCGATCAGCTGGACCGTGCCGTCCCAGTGGTCCAGGACCGCCAGGTCGGAGGTGAGGAGCATGGTCAGCTCGGGCAGCTCCAGGTCGTCCTCGGCGTGGTCGCCGATGCGCTCCAGGCGGCGGACGATGTCGTAGCCGAGGTAGCCGACCATGCCGCCGGTGAAGGGCGGCATGCCGCCCGCGAGGTCGCGGGGAGTGTGGAGGGCCTCGACGGTCGCGCGCAGGGCGTCGAGGGGGTCGCCGTCCGTGGGGACGCCGACGGGCGGGGTGCCGATCCAGTGCGCCTGGCCGTCCTTGGCGGTGAGGGTGGAGTCGCTGCGGACGCCGATGAAGGAGTAGCGGGACCAAGAACGGCCGTTCTCGGCGGATTCCAGCAGGAAGGTGCCGGGGCGTTCGGCGGCCAGCTTCCGGTAGAGCCCGACGGGTGTGTCCCCGTCGGCGAGCAGCCGGCGGCTCACGGGGATGACGCGGCGGTCGGCCGCGAGCTTGCGGAACGTCTCGAGATCCATGGAGTGGGACCCTAACTAGCTGGCGTCGCTGAAGAGGACATCGGCGTCGAAGCAGGTGCGCGCGCCGGTGTGGCAGGCGGCGCCGACCTGGTCGACCTTGACGAGCACGGTGTCGGCGTCGCAGTCGAGGGCGACGGACTTCACGTGCTGGAAGTGGCCGGAGGTGTCCCCCTTGACCCAGTACTCCTGCCGGCTGCGGGACCAGTAGGTGCAGCGGCCGGTGGTGAGGGTGCGGTGCAGGGCCTCGTCGTCCATCCACCCGAGCATGAGCACCTCACCGGTGTCGTACTGCTGGGCGATGGCCGGGACCAGGCCGTCCGGGGAGCGCTTGAGGCGGGCGGCGACGGCGGGGTCGAGGGAGGACGTACTCATGGGCCCCATTGTGCCGCGCGGAATGACCTGTTACGGATCACCGTCCGCCTGGTGGGCAGCCGCGCGGCGGGCCCCGGCCGTAGGCTGGTCGGCATGTCTACCCATGCGAAGCGTGAACGACTGCTGCTGGCGGACCTCCTGGAGGCGGCGGGACCGGAGGCGCCGACGCTGTGCGACGGCTGGACCTGCCGGGACCTGGCGGCGCACGTGGTCGTGCGCGAGCGCCGTCCGGACGCGGCGGGCGGGCTGCTGCTGAACGTGCTGAAGGACCGCCTCGACCGGGCGATGGCCGAGTACACGGCCAAGCCGTACGAGGAGCTCATCCAGCTGATCCGCACCGGCCCGCCGAAGCTGTCCGTGTACGCGCTGAAGCAGATCGACGAGGCGGCGAACGCCGTGGAGTTCTACGTCCACGCCGAGGACGTGCGGCGCGCGCAGCCGGACTGGTCACCGCGGACCCTGGACCCGGTGTTCTCGGACGCGCTCTGGTCCCGGCTGGAGAAGCTGGCCCGGCTGACGGGCCGCCGCTCGCCGGTGGGCCTGGTGCTGCGCCGCCCGGACGGGCGCACGGCGGTGGCGCACAAGGGCCTGCCGGTGGTGACGGTGACCGGGGAACCGGGCGAGCTGACGCTGTTCTGCTTCGGCCGGCAGAACTCGGCCGCGGTGGAGCTGGACGGCGAGAAGGAGGCCGTCGCGAAGCTGACGGTGGCCCAGCTGGGCATCTGATTCCTCACGCACCGCTCGCACGTCTCGGCCCTGGCGGGCCTCCCCGGCTTCGCGGTGCTGCGCCGGACTCCGTCCGCCGGCTCACCGGGCGGGGCGACGGGCCGGCCGCCCGGGCCGCCCCGCGGGGGGCGGCCCGGGCGGTCGCCAGGCTCATCGAACCGGGTGGCCGGCCTCGCGCAGGGCTTCCTTGACCTGGCCGATGCGCAGGTCGCCGAAGTGGAACACCGAGGCGGCGAGGACCGCGTCGGCGCCCGCGCCGATGGCGGGCGCGAAGTGCTCCAGCTTGCCGGCGCCGCCCGAGGCGATCACCGGGACGGTGACGTGCCTGCGGACGGCGGCGATCATCTCGGTGTCGTAGCCGTCCTTGGTGCCGTCGGCGTCCATGGAGTTCAGCAGGATCTCCCCGGCGCCCAGTTCGGCCGCGCGGTGCGCCCACTCGACGGCGTCGATGCCGGTGCCCCGGCGGCCGCCGTGGGTGGTGACCTCGAAGGAGCCGGACCCGGTGCGGCGGGCGTCGACCGACAGGACGAGGACCTGGCGGCCGAAGCGCTCGGCGATCTCCTGGATCAGCTCGGGCCGCGCGATGGCGGCGGTGTTGACGCCCACCTTGTCGGCGCCGGCCCTCAGCAGCTTGTCGACATCGTCGGCGGTGCGGACGCCCCCGCCCACCGTGAGCGGGATGAACACCTGTTCGGCGGTGCGCCGCACCACGTCGTAGGTGGTCTCGCGGTTGCCGGAGGAGGCGGTGATGTCGAGGAAGGTCAGCTCGTCGGCGCCCTCGGCGTCGTACAGCTTGGCCATCTCCACCGGGTCGCCGGCGTCGCGCAGGTTCTGGAAGTTGACGCCCTTGACGACCCGGCCGTTGTCCACGTCCAGGCAGGGGATCACTCGTACGGCGAGGGTCATCGCGCGACCTCCTTGTACGCCTCGACCTCCACCTCGACGACCATGTTCGGGTCGACGAAGCCATTGACGATGATCATGGAGGCGGCGGGGCGGACGGCGTCGAAGAGGGTCTTGTGGGCGCGGCCCACCTCGTCCACGTCCCGGGCGTGGGTGAGGTACAGCCGGGTGCGGACCACGTCCTCGGCGGCCATGCCGACCTCGGCGAGCGCCTTGAAGGCGACCTCGAACGCCTTGACCGTCTGGTCGTACGGGCCGCCCGCGTCGGCCGCGGTGCAGCCGGAGACCAGCACCAGGCCGTTGGGGAGGGCGACGGCGCGGGAGTAGCCGATCGCGTCCTCGTAGGGGCCGCCGGAGGAGATCCGGCGCACTTCTGCGGAGCTCATGCGCGGACCGCCTCCAGGGCCTCTTCCAGCGTGAAGGCCTTGGCGTACAGGGCCTTGCCGACGATGGCGCCCTCGACACCCAGGGGGACCAGCTCGGACAGGGCCCGCAGGTCTTCCAGGGAGGAGACGCCGCCGGAGGCGACGACGGGCCGGTCGGTGGCGGCGCAGACGTTCTTCAGCAGCTCCAGATTGGGCCCGGTCAGCGTGCCGTCCTTGCCGATGTCGGTGACGACGTAGCGGGCGCAGCCCTCGGAGTCGAGGCGGGCGAGGGTCTCGTAGAGGTCGCCGCCCTCGCTCGTCCAGCCGCGGCCCTTGAGGGTGGTGCCGCGCACGTCGAGACCGATGGCGATCTTGTCACCGTGCTCGGCGATGGCCTTGGCGGCCCACTCGGGGGTCTCCAGGGCGGCGGTACCGAGGTTGACGCGGGTGCAGCCGGTGGCGAGGGCCGCGGCGAGCGTGGCGTCGTCGCGGATGCCGCCTGACAGCTCGACCTTGATGTCCATGGCGCGGGTGATCTCGGCGACCAGGGCGCGGTTGTCGCCGGTGCCGAAGGCGGCGTCCAGGTCGACGAGGTGCAGCCACTCGGCGCCGGAGGCCTGCCAGGCGAGGGCCGCCTCCAGCGGGGAGCCGTAGGAGGTCTCGCTGCCCGACACGCCGTGCACGAGGCGTACGGCCTGGCCGTCGCGGACGTCGACCGCGGGGAGCAGTTCAAGCGTGTTCGGCATCAGAGGGTCTCGATCCAGTTGGTGAGGAGCTGGGCTCCGGCGTCGCCGGACTTCTCGGGGTGGAACTGGGTGGCCCACAGGGCACCGTTCTCCACCGCCGCGACGAACCGCTCGCCGTGCGTGGCCCAGGTGACCCTGGGGCCCTTGATCCGGGGGTTGGTGACCTCCAGCGTCCAGTCGTGGGCCGCGTAGGAGTGCACGAAGTAGAAGCGGGCGTCGGCGTCCAGCCCGGCGAAGGCCTGGCTGTCGGCCGGGGCCTCGACGGTGTTCCACCCCATGTGCGGGACGACGGGGGCCTTCAGCGGGCCGACGGTGCCGGGCCACTCGTCGAGGCCCTCGGTCTCCACACCGTGCTCGATGCCGCGCTCGAAGAGGATCTGCATGCCGACGCAGATGCCCATGACGGGCCGGCCGCCGGACAGCCGGCGGCCGATGATCCAGTCGCCGCGCGCGTCCTTGAGGCCCTTCATGCAGGCGGAGAAGGCGCCGACACCGGGGACGAGGAGCCCGTCGGCGTCCATGGCCTTGTCGTAGTCGCGGGTGATCTCGACGTCCGCGCCGACGCGCGCGAGGGCGCGCTCGGCGGAACGGATGTTGCCGAAGCCGTAGTCGAAGACGACGACGTTCTTCTTGGCGCTCATTCCCAGATTCCTTGGATTCGCAGGACTCCCGCGGCCAGACACATCACGGAGCCGAGGGCGAGCAGAATGATCACCGATTTCGGCATCTTCTGCTTCTGGAAGGAGTAGACGCCCCCGGCCAGGAACAGGCCGAGGACGATCAGGATGGTGTTCAGGCCGTTCACGGCTAGAGGGCGCCCTTCGTGGAGGGCAGGATCCCGGCGGCGCGCGGGTCGAACTCGGCCGCGTAGCGCAGGGCGCGCGCGAGGGCCTTGAACTGGCACTCCACGATGTGGTGGGCGTTGCGGCCGTACGGGACGTGGATGTGCAGGGCGATCTGGGCCTGCGCGACGAAGGACTCGAAGATGTGCCGGGTCATCGTCGTGTCGTACTCGCCGATCATCGGCGCCATGTTCTCGGGCTCGGTGTGCACGAGGTAGGGGCGGCCGGAGAGGTCCACGGTCACCTGGGCGAGGGACTCGTCCAGCGGGACGGTGCAGTTGCCGAAGCGGTAGATGCCCACCTTGTCGCCGAGGGCCTGCTTGAAGGCGGCGCCCAGCGCGAGGGCGGTGTCCTCGATGGTGTGGTGGCTGTCGATGTGCAGGTCGCCGTCCGTCTTGACCGTGAGGTCGAAGAGGCCGTGGCGGCCGAGCTGGTCGAGCATGTGGTCGTAGAAGCCGACACCCGTCGAGACGTCGACCTTGCCGGTGCCGTCGAGGTCTATCTCGACGAGGACCGTGGTCTCCTTCGTGGTGCGCTCGACCCGTCCGATGCGGCTCATGCCTGCTGCTCCTTCTTCAGTGCGCGAACCGCTTCCAGGAACGCGTCGTTCTCGGCCGGCGTGCCGGCGGTGACCCGCAGCCGGCCCGGCACGCCGTTGTCCCGGACCAGGACGCCCTGGTCGAGGATCTTCTGCCAGGCGGTGTGGGAGTCCTCGAACTTCCCGAACTGGATGAAGTTCGCGTCGGACTCGGTGACCTCGTAGCCGATGGCCCGCAGCTCGGTGACGAGGCGGTCCCGCTCGGCCTTGAGCTGCTCGACGTAGCCGAGCAGGGTGTCCGTGTGTTCCAGCGCGGCCAGCGCGGTCGCCTGGGTGACGGCGGACAGGTGGTACGGCAGGCGTACGAGCTGTACGGCGTCCACGACGGCGGGGTGCGCGGCCAGGTAGCCCAGGCGCAGGCCCGCGGCGCCGAAGGCCTTGGACATGGTCCGGGAGACCACCAGGTGGGGGCGGCCCTCGATCAGCGGGAGGAGGGAGTCGCGGTGCGAGAACTCCACGTAGGCCTCGTCCACGACGACCAGGGAGGGCTTGGCGGCCTGCGCCGCCTCGTAGAGGGCGAGGACCGTCTCCGCCTCGACCGCGGTGCCCGTGGGGTTGTTGGGCGAGGTGATGAAGACGACGTCGGGGGCGTGCTCGGCGATGGCCCGCTCCGCCGCCTCCACGTCGATGGTGAAGTCGTCGCGGCGCGGGCCGGAGATCCAGCCCGTGCCGGTGCCGCGCGCGATGAGCGCGTGCATCGAGTACGAGGGCTCGAAGCCGATGGCCGTGCGGCCCGGGCCGCCGAAGGTCTGGAGCAGCTGCTGGAGGACCTCGTTGGAGCCGTTGGCGGCCCAGACGTTCTCCTTGGCGACGGGGTGCTTGCCCGTACGGGTGAGGTAGGCCGCCAGCTGGGTGCGCAGCTCGACCGCGTCCCGGTCGGGGTAGCGGTTGAGGGTGCGGGCGGCGTCGGCGACGCGCTCGGCGATGCGCCGCACCAGCGGCTCGGGCAGCTCGTACGGGTTCTCGTTGGTGTTCAGCTGGACGGGCACGTCGAGCTGCGGGGCGCCGTAGGGCGTCTTGCCGCGGAGCTCGTCCCGGATGGGGAGGTCGTCAATCCCGGTCACTGGTTCGGCACCTTCCATCCGAAGCGGGCCTTGAGGGCCGCGCCGTGCGCGGGCAGGTCCTCGGCCTCGGCCAGGGTCACCACGTGGTGGGTGACCTCGGCGAGGGCGTCGCGCGTGTAGTCGACGATGTGGATGCCGCGCAGGAAGGACTGCACGGACAGGCCCGAGGAGTGGCAGGCGCAGCCGCCGGTGGGCAGGACGTGGTTGGAGCCGGCGCAGTAGTCGCCGAGGGAGACGGGTGCCCAGGGGCCGACGAAGATCGCGCCGGCGTTGCGGACCCGGGCGGCCCAGGCGGCCGCGTCGGCGGTCTGGATCTCCAGGTGCTCGGCGCCGTACGCGTCGACGACCTTGAGGCCGTCCTCCAGGCTGTCGACCAGCACGATCGCGGACTGCTTGCCGGCCAGGGCGGGCTTGATCCGGTCCTCGACGTGCTTGGTCGCGGCGACCTGCGGCTCCAGCTCCCTCTCGACGGCCTCCGCGAGCTCGGCGGAGTCCGTGACGAGGACGGCGGCGGCGAGCGGGTCGTGCTCGGCCTGGCTGATCAGGTCGGCGGCGACGTGGACCGGGTCGGCCGTCGAGTCCGCGAGGACCGCGATCTCGGTGGGGCCGGCCTCGGTGTCGATGCCGATCTTTCCGGTGAAGTAGCGCTTGGCGGCGGCGACCCAGATGTTGCCGGGGCCGGTCACCATGTTCGCGGGGGCGCACTCGTCCGTTCCGTACGCGAACATCGCGACGGCTTGGGCACCGCCGGCCGCGTACACCTCGTCCACGCCGAGCAGCGCGCACGCCGCCAGGATGGTCGGGTGCGGCAGCCCGCCGGCAGGATCACCTTCAAAAGCGGGCTTCTGCGGCGGGGACGCGAGCGCGATCGACTCGACGCCCGCCTCCTGGGCCGGGACCACGTTCATGACGACGGAGGACGGGTACACGGAGCGGCCGCCGGGGGCGTACAGGCCCACGCGCTCGACCGGAACCCACTTCTCGGTCACGGTGCCGCCGGGGACCACCTGGGTGGTGTGCTCGCCGCGGCGCTGGTTGCGGTGCACGATCCGGGCGCGCCGGATGGACTCCTCCAGGGCGGCGCGGACGGCCGGGTCCAGCTGCTCCAGGGCGGCCTTGAGGGCCTCCGCCGGCACCCGGACCTGCGTGAGTTCGACCCCGTCGAACTTCTGCGCGTACTCGATCAGCGCCGCCGTGCCGCGATGATGGACGTCCTCGCAGATGGGCCGCACCTTCTCCAGGGCGGCTTCCACGTCGAACTCGGCACGGGGCAGCAGGTCGCGCAGGGCGCCGCCCTCGGGGAGGGCGTCACCGCGCAGGTCGATACGAGAGATCACCTCCCAATTCTCTCAGACCGCCTCCCACCGCCGTCCGCCCGTATCACTGGCTGATACACGCCCCGGACGTCACCGCCGCCCCTTAGCGTTCTCGTACACGTGAATGACAGCGGGGGGCTGCCGTGACCGAAGCACAGGGGGACGGACGGCCGGACGGCCTGACCGGGGCCGAACAGCGGATGTGGGAGGCCTTCCGCGCGGGCACCGTCTGCGACCTCGGCGCACGCGAGGCCGGCCTGGACGATCCGCACTCGGGGCGGGCCTGGGGGCCCGAGCGCCGGGTCCGGGCGGAGGTGGTGGCGCACCTGCTGCTGGCCGGGCCCGCGCCGGTCCCGGGGCGGGTGGGCCGGCTGAAGCTGCGCGGGGCGCAGATCACCGGGCGGCTGGATCTGTCCGGTGCCGCGGTTGCTCCGTACGTGGAGATCCGCGCGTGCCGCTTCGACGGCGAGGTCCAGGTGTCGGAGACCCGGTTCGGCACGCTCCGGCTCGACAACTGCGCGGTGCCCCGGCTGGAGGGGGCCCGCCTGCACACCGAGGGTGATCTGCACCTGGCGCGCTGCCGGGTGGCGCGCGGGATCCGGCTGACCGACGCGCAGATCGGCACCGACCTGCTGCTCAGCCACGCGGTGGTCCACCGGGACAACCGGGGCCGGGCCATCGCCGCCGACGGGCTGGCGGTGGCGCAGGACCTGCAGGCGGACATGCTGGAGACCCACGGCGAGGTGAGCCTGCGCGGGGCGAAGGTGGGCGCCTCCATGAGCCTGCGCGGTGCCCGGCTGAGCAACCGCCAGGGCCGGCGGGCGCTGAACGCCCCGACGCTGACCGTCGAGCGGACCCTGTACCTGACGTCGATCGGCCTGTCCTCCCCGACGAGCGACCCGGAGCGCCCCTACGACTGGGGCCAGACCCCGACGACGGGCGGTCCGGTGCAGCACTTCGAGTGCCGGGGCGGGCTGCGGCTGGACGACGGCCGGTTCGGCGACTCGGCCGACTTCTACGGTGCCCGCTTCGACCTGCGCGCGGACCAGGAGGTGTCGCTGCGGCGGGTCCAGACGCCCGAGCTGCGGTTCGTCGGCGAGGCGCCGGAGCTGGGCCGGGTGGTGGTCTCGGGGGCGAAGGTGGTCAAGCTCGTCGACCGGTCGACGAGCTGGCCCGGGCGCGGCCGGGTGTCGATGGAGGGCTTCGTCTACGAGGAGCTGGCGCCGCGGGGCCACTTCCCGCTCTCCCGCCGCCTGGAGTGGCTGGAGGCGGCCACCCCCGAGTACTCGCCCGAGCCGTACGAGCGGCTGGCCGCCGTGCTGCGGGCCGGCGGGGAGGACTCCGGGGCCCGCGAGGTGCTGGTGGCGAAGCAGCGCTGCCGCCGGGCGACGCTGTCGCCGGCGGCGAAGGCCTGGGGGTACCTCCAGGACTGGACGGTGGTGTACGGGTACCGGCCGGGGCGGGCGGCGCTGTGGATGGCGGTGCTGTGGGCGGCGGGCACCCTGCTGTTCCTGCGGCACGAGCCGGCGCCGATCAAGGCGGACGAGCATCCGCAGTGGGACGCGGCGCTGTACGCGCTGGACCTGCTGCTCCCGGTGATCGATCTCGGCCAGCAGGGGCAGTGGAAGCTGGAGGGCGGCTGGCAGTGGGGTTCGGCGGCGCTGGTGCTGCTGGGCTGGATCCTGGCCACGACGGTGGCGGCGGGCGCGTCGCGGCTGCTGAGGCGGGGTTAACGGGTGACGGCCCGGGCCGTCCGGCCACTACCCTGTGCCTCGTGACCACCGTTCGCCTGCCCCTCTTCCCGCTCAACTCGGTGCTGTTCCCGGGCCTCGTGCTGCCGCTGAACGTGTTCGAGGAGCGGTATCGCGCCATGATGCGCGAGCTGCTGAAGTCCGGGGAGGACCAGCCGCGCCGGTTCGCGGTCGTCGCGATCCGCGACGGCCGGGAGGTCGCCCCGACCGCGCCCGGACTGCCGGACCAGACGGCCCTGCCCGAGAAGGGCCCGGCGGCGGGCTTCGGCGCCGACCCGATCCAGGCGTTCCACCGGGTGGGCTGCATCGCGGACGCGGCGACGATCCGGGAGCGGGAGGACGGCAGCTTCGAGGTGCTGGCCACCGGCACGACCCGGGTGCGGCTCCTGTCGGTCGACGCGTCGGGGCCGTTCCTGGTGGCGGAGCTGGAGGAGCTCGCGGAGGACGCGGGCGACGGCGCGGGCGCCCTGTCCGAGGGGGTGCTGCGGGCCTTCCGCAACTACCAGAAGCGGCTGGCGGGTGCCCGTGAGCGGTCCCTGGCCCCGGCGTCGGACCTGCCGGACGAGCCGTCGGTGGTGTCGTACCTGGTGGCGGCCGCCGCCGTGCTGGACACCCCGTCGAAGCAGCGCCTGCTCCAGGCCCCGGACACCGCGACGCGCCTCGCGGAGGAGCTGAAGCTGCTCCGTACCGAGACGGCCGTGATCCGCCACCTGCCGTCGCTGCCGGCGGTGGACCTGACCCGTACCCCGACGAGCCCGAACTGAGGCCATGGCGAAGAAGAAGCCGCAGTCGGCCGGCACCCCGGCCATCACCGCCCTCACCGGCTCGGGCGTGGCGTTCACCACCCACTCCTACGAGCACGACCCCGCGCACCCCTCGTACGGCGAGGAGGCCGCCGAGGCGCTGGGCGTCTCCCCGGAGCAGGTGTTCAAGACCCTGGTCGCCGACGTGGACGGGGCCCTGACGGTGGCGGTGGTCCCGGTGTCGGGCTCGCTGGACCTGAAGGCCCTGGCGGGCGCGGTCGGCGGGAAGCGGGCGGCGATGGCCGATCCGGCGCTGGCGGAGCGCACCACGGGCTACGTGCGGGGCGGCATCTCCCCCCTGGGGCAGCGGCGCCGGCTGCGGACGGTGCTGGACGCCTCGGCGGCGGGGCACGCCACGATCTGCGTCTCGGCGGGCCGCCGGGGCCTTGAGGTCGAGCTGTCCCCCACGGACCTGGCCGCCCTGACCGGGGCCGTGATCGCCCCGATCGGCCGTCCGTAGCCTGGCCGGCATGTCCCGGGTGCGGGCGTCCCGCTGCGCGGGGCTGCCCCCTCCCCGCCCTTCAACCTCCCCCGGACTCCGTCCGGGGGGACCCCCAGGCCTCAAACGCCGACGCGGCTTGAGAGAGTCCGGCGTTCCGCGCCCGCGCCTCAAGCGCCGGCGGGGCTGGGGTTACCGACCCGGGCCGGCGAATTCCAGCCCCGCCGGCGTTTGAGGCGCGGGGTCCGGGGCGCAGCCCCAGGGGGGTCCGGGGCGCAGCCCCGGGGAACGGGCGAAGGGCGGGTAGGGGACCAAGGCCCGCGCAGCGGCACACCACCCGCACACGACCCACCGGCCCCGGCCACGGCCCGTGGCCCCGCCCCCGCCCCGGCCCCGCCGGACGGAGTCCGGCGCAGCGGCGCGAAGCCGGGGAGGCGCCCAGGCGCCGAGCCGTGCGAGCGGCGCGTCAAGAAGGCGTGGAATGCACGTGCGGCGGGGGGTACGCGCCCTCCCAGGGCTTCGGCTCGGGGTCGCGCGGGCCCCACAGGGCCGTCAGGGCCAGGTGTACGGCGACGGCCGCCATGGGCCACACCAGCAGGACCCCGTACGCGAGCAGCTGCAGCGGCGCGTCGAACGGTACGCCCTTGCCCGCCTCGGCGGCGGCGGCCGGGACGTCCGCGCCGGGGCTCAGCCAGAGCCCGAGCCGCCACCCCACCAGGGAGGCGAAGCAGGCCCCGACGGCCAGCCCGATCACCAGCGGGACGCCCCCGCGGCGGCGCCACAGGAACACGCCGACCGCGCTGAGCAGGCCGAGCCCGAGGGCCAGCAGGAAGAAGGTCCCGTCGGCGCCGATCCGCGCCTCGCTCTCGGTGTTGCGCAGGAAGACGGCCTCACCGTTGGAGACGTACTGCACGCGCGGCGCGAGCCACATCCACAGCAGCCCGAGGAGCACCCCGGACACGCCCACCACCAGGGTGACGGCGGCCCCGTCGCGGATGTCCGCCGGGGTGACGGCGGCCTCCGGCTCGGGGAGCGGGGGGACGGTCGGCTGCTGCTGCGGGGTCACGGCTTCGGTCACCCCCACATCGTGCCAGGTGCGGCGGCGGCCGGCGTCGGCGACCGGCGTCAGCGGACCGCGGCCCGCCGGTACGCCCAGGTGGCGACGGTCAGGGACAGCACCCCGACGGCCGCGCACACTCCGAGGTCGAGGAGGACGGCCGTCCAGTCGGGGTGCGGGGCGAAGGTCTCCGCGAGGGCCTCGACCCCGTACGTCGACGGCAGCAGGTCCCGCGCCCAGACGATGACGTCCGGCATCCGCTCCGCCGGGAGCACTCCCAGCAGCAGCGCCGCCGACATGCCCAGCTGCCCGGCCAGCGTGGCCAGCTCCTGGCGCGGCGCGAGCAGCCCGAGCGCGGCGCCGAGTCCGGCGAGCGCGGCCCCGGCCAGGGGGACGACGGCGGCGAGGATCCAGAGCCCGCCCATCGGCAGGCCGAACAGCACGCAGCCGAACACGGCCGTCACCAGCGTTCCCGGCAGGGTGAAGGAGGCGTAGGCGGCGGCCGCTCCGAGCACCACCGAGGCGGGCGGCACGGGCAGGGTGGCGTAGTGGTCGAGGCCGCCGCCGGCCCGCAGCTGCCCGAAGTACTGCGCGAGCAGGTTCAGCGCGACGAAGGCGACGACGAGGACGGAGGAGCCGGCGACGACGGCCCGGGCCTCCGAGCCGCCGCCCCCGTCGACGACGCCCCGCATCAGGATCATGATCCCGACGGACTGGAAGGTGGCGACGAACAGCAGCGGTATCCGGGCGACCCGCGCCCGGGACAGCTGGGCCCGGTAGACGGCGGCGAGGGCGGGGAACAGCCGCGCCTTCGGAGCCAGGACGCCGACGGGGACAGCAGCGGTGGTCACGACTTGACCAGACCCTTCATCCGGCCGCCCAGCGCGAGGTACACGTCCTCCAGGCTCGGCGTGGCCAACGTGAAATCGTCGAGGGCGGCGAAGGCCGGGCCGCCGGTGACGGCGGCGACGGCAGCGCGGGCCTCGTCCTGCGGCAGCCGCAGCACCCAGCGGCGGCCGGACTCGGCGGCCTTCGGGGCGAGCTCGGCGACCTCGGGCACGTCCAGCGGCGGGGCGGTGCGCCAGACCAGCTCCAGGCGGACCTCGTCGGAGACCTGGGCCTTGAGGCCGGCCGGGGTGTCGCAGGCGATGACCTTGCCCTGGTCGACGACGGCGACCCGGTCGAGGACGGTCTCGGCCTCGATGACGTTGTGGGTGACGAGCAGGACGGTGGCGCCCTGGGCGAGGCGGCGGCGGTCCACGGCCTCCCAGACGGCCCGCCGGGCCACCGGGTCCATGCCGGTGGTCGGCTCGTCGAGGACGAGGACCGGCCGCTCCCCCACCAGTGCGGCGGCGAAGCAGGCCAGCCGGCGCTGTCCGCCGGAGAGCTTCTTGAGGGGGCGCTCGGCGATCGCGGTGAGCCCGAGCTCCTCCAGTACGCCGTCCCGTGCGGCCCGCGCCTCGCGCGCGCCGAGCCCGCGCAGCCGGCCGGTGGTCTCGGCGGCCAGCGCGACGGTGAGCTCGTCGAGGGCGGTGGACTCCTGTCCGAGGTAGGCCAGCAGCCGGGAGGCCCGGTCGGGGTGGCGCACGAGGTCGTGGCCGAGGAGGGTGACGCTGCCCGAGTCCGGGCGCATCAGGCCGGTGAGCTGGCGGACCAGGGTGGACTTGCCGGCGCCGTTGGGGCCGAGCAGGCCGAAGACCTCGCCGCGCCGGACCTCCAGGGAGATCCCGTCGTTGGCGCGGGTCTCGGGCAGGGCGGGGGCCCCGCGCCGGCCGCGTACGGCGGGGTAGGTCTTGACCAGGTCACGCACCGCGCAGACCACGTCCGAAGCGGCTCCGGCGGCCGCCGCCGTGGTCGTTCCTGCCTGTGCTGTGCCCGTACTCACGAGGGAGCAGCCTACGCGGCTTCCGGCCCTACTCGGCCGCCGGGGTCATCGGCCCCCCGGGTACGGCGGACGCCGGGCCGCCGACGTGCTCGGCCGCGGCACGCACGTCGATCTCCCTCCAGAACCCGGCACGGATGGCGTAGCGGTCGTGCTCGTCGATCTGGTCGTCCTTGTGGGCGAGGAGCCCGAACCGGGCGGCGTAGCGGAGCAGCTCCCCGTCGATGCGGTGGGGGACGCGGGGGTACATGGTGGCGAGTTTCTGCAGGTGGGCGGCTTCCGGGAGGCGCTCCATCCAGCGCCGGGCGAAGACCTGGCCGACCTCGAAGGGGTCGCCGCCGACGGTGGTGATGTCCTCCTCGCGGTCGGCCCAGCGCTGCTCGGCGCTGGTGAGCTGGGCGAGGGTGGGCAGCGAGGCGGTCTCGGCCGGTTCGCCGAGCGGGCCGGCGCGGTCGATCCAGCCCTTGTCGGAGGACCAGCGCAGGGCGCTGCCGGCCGGGCTGACGGCGTTGTGGGCGGCCGGTGCGGCGGCGGGGACCGGGGCGGGGGCGCGGAGTGCGGCGAGGTCCTTGGGGGTGGGGACGGGCTTGGCCCCTTCGGTGGCGGGCGCCGGTACGGGTGCTCCGTTCGGGCGGGCCCCGGGGGCGGCCGGGGCGCCGTTGCGGGCGGCCTCGGCCAGGGCGGCCTCGGGCAGGGGCGCGGAGAGGATCGCGGCGATCTCGGGGCGGGGGGCGGGCGGCGGGGGGCAGAGTCCGGCGAGGTCGCGGGCGCGGACGGCGCGGGTGATCCAGGCGCGGTCGAGCACGCGGCGCTCGTCGGCCTCTGCGACGAGGTCCTCGGACTGGTTGTAGTCCCCGTCGGCGGCCTGTACGGCCCAGAGGTGGACGGCGACGCCGTGTTCCTTGGCGGACATCAGTCCGGGGAGGAGGTCGCCGTCGCCGGTGACGAGGACCACGTCGGAGCAGGCCCGGTTGCGGGCGAGTTCGGTGAGTTCGGCGTGCATGGCGGCGTCGACGCCCTTCTGCGCCCAGCGGCCGTCGCTGCGGGTCAGGGCGCCCAGCCGGACGGTGACGCGGGGCATGACGCGCAGCCGGCGGTGTTCGGGCTGGGGGACCCGGTCGGGGGCGCCGTCGAACCAGTAGATCCGCAGGAGGGGCTGCTGGGTGTCGGCCTCGGCGCGTTCGCGCAGGCCCTGGATGAGGGCGGAGTGGTCGACGGTGATGCGGGAGCGGGAGGGTTCCCCGGCGAGGAGGCTCGCGGCGGCCCCCAGCAGGTATCCGGCGTCCACCAGGACGACGCAGCGGTCCACGCGTTCCACCCTCTTCCGTGGGGGTCCTCGACAGGTTTTCCCCGAGTCTGCCCGACCGCAAGGGCGTTGACGGCCGGAACTCGATCATCGGCGTGGCGTATCTCTCAGGGGGCCTCGAAAGGGACCCCCTCCGTGCACGGCAATGATCCAAAATGCGGTGTTTGTGGGCGTGTGTGAGTGTGAAGGCGGCCCTGGCCCCTACACCCCCCACGGAGGCATTCCATGGCCAAGAACAAGAACCAGAAGCAGCCCGCCAAGCAGCAACCGCGTTCGGGCGGCCAGGAACGCAGTTCGGCCGAGGCCACGCCGGAAGAGCGCACCTCGCAGTCGCCGAGCCCGCTGGACATGGCCCACAAGAGCAAGCAGAAGCGCTTCGGCCACAACTGACGCCGCGCGCGGACGACGGAAGGGCCCCACCGGCAGCGTCGCCGGTGGGGCCCTTCCGTACGCCCGTACGGCCGTACGCCCTTGAGCCCGTACGCCCTTACGTGCCCCGGGCCGGCTACCCGGCCAGGCAGGAGGGGCCGAGCAGCACCTTGAGGTCGCCGAAGAGGGCGGGGTCGGGCTGGACCCGGTGCCGGTCCAGGCGCAGCACGGTGGTGGTGCGGGGGCCCTGGAGCTTGATCCGCACCTCGGTGTTGCCCTTGTGGTGGCGCAGGATCTCCCCCAGACGGGTCACCATCGGCGGGGTGACCTTGACGGTGGGGATGGTGAGGACGACGGGGGCGTTGGTGCCGGCGGAGGAGAGGTCGGGGACCATCATCTCCATGGCGACCAGGCGGGGGACGTCCTCGCGCTTGTCCAGGCGGCCCTTGACGAAGACGACGGTGTCCTCGACCAGCTGGGTGGAGACGAGCTGGTAGGTCGCGGGGAAGAACATGCACTCGATGGAGCCGGCCAGGTCCTCGACGGTGGCGATGGCCCAGGCGTTGCCCTGCTTGGTCATCTTGCGCTGGAGGCCCGAGATGATGCCGCCGATGGTGACGACGGCGCCGTCGGAGTGCTCACCGCCGGTGAGCTGGGAGATCCCGGCGTCCGTCTTGTCGGACAGGACGTGCTCCAGGCCGAAGAGCGGGTGGTCGGAGACGTAGAGGCCGAGCATCTCGCGCTCCTGGGCGAGCAGGTAGGACTTCTCCCACTCGACGTCGGAGAACTCCACGTCGAGGCCGAACCCGGGCTCGTCGCTGCCGTCCTCTTCACCCATTCCGCCGAACAGGTCGAACTGTCCCTCGGCCTCCTTGCGCTTGACCGCGACCACGTTGTCGATCATCGATTCGTGGTGGGCGACCAGGCCCTTGCGGGTGTGGCCCATCTCGTCGTAGGCGCCGGCCTTGATCAGCGACTCGATGGTGCGCTTGTTGCAGACGACGGCCTCGACCTTGTCGAGGAAGTCGGGGAAGGAGGAGTACTTCCCCTTGGACTTCCTGGTCTTGATGATCGAGTCGACGACGTTCTGTCCGACGTTGCGCACGGCGGTGAGGCCGAAGAGGATCACGTCGTCGCCCTGGGCGGCGAAGTTCGACTCCGACTCGTTGACGTTGGGCGGGAGCACCTTGATGCCCATGCGCCGGCACTCGTTGAGGTAGATCGCGGACTTGTCCTTGTCGTCCTTGACCGAGGTGAGCAGGCCGGCCATGTACTCGGCCGGGTAGTTCGCCTTGAGGTAGGCGGTCCAGTAGGAGACCAGGCCGTACGCGGCGGAGTGGGCCTTGTTGAAGGCGTAGCCGGCGAAGGGGACCAGGACGTCCCAGAGGGCCTTGATCGCCTGGTCGCTGAAGCCGTTCTTCTTGGCTCCCTCCTCGAAGATGACGAAGTTCTTCGCCAGCTCCTCGGGCTTCTTCTTGCCCATCACGCGGCGCAGGATGTCGGCCTCGCCGAGGGAGTACCCGGCGATGATCTGGGCGGCCTTCTGGACCTGCTCCTGGTAGACGATGAGGCCGTAGGTGACCGCGAGCACCTCTTCGAGCGGCCCCTCCAGCTCCGGGTGGATCGGGGTGATCTCCTGCTGCTTGTTCTTGCGCAGGGCGTAGTTCGTGTGCGAGTTCATGCCCATCGGGCCCGGCCGGTACAGGGCGGACACGGCGGAGATGTCTTCGAAGTTGTCGGGCTTCATCAGGCGCAGCAGGGAGCGCATGGGTCCGCCGTCGAACTGGAACACGCCGAGGGTGTCACCGCGGCCGAGGAGCTCGAAGGTCTTGGGGTCGTCGAGCGGGAGGGCCAGGAGGTCGATGTCGATCCCCTTGTTGGCCTTCACCATCTTGACGGCGTCGTCCATGATCGTGAGGTTGCGCAGGCCGAGGAAGTCCATCTTCAGCAGGCCGAGCGACTCGCAGCTCGGGTAGTCCCACTGGGTGATGGTGACGCCGTCGGTGTGCCGCACCCAGACGGGTACGTGGTCGGTGATCGTCTCACTGGACATGATCACGCCGGCGGCGTGCACGCCCATCTGGCGGACCAGGCCCTCCACACCGCGGGCGGTGTCGATGACCTTCTTCACGTCGGGTTCGTTCTCGTACATCGCGCGGATCTCGCCGGCCTCGCTGTACCGCGGGTGCTGCGGGTCGAGGATGCCGGAGAGCGGGATGCCCTTGCCGAGGACGTCGGCGGGCATGGCCTTGGTGAGCCGGTCGCCCATGGCGTAGGGGTAGCCGAGGACGCGCGCGGAGTCCTTGATCGCGTTCTTCGCCTTGATGGTGCCGTAGGTGCCGATCATGGCGACCTTGTCGGCGCCGTACTTCTCGGTGACGTACCGGATCACCTCGACGCGCCGACGCTCGTCGAAGTCGATGTCGACGTCGGGCATGGAGACGCGCTCGGGGTTCAGGAAGCGCTCGAAGATCAGGCCGTGCGGGATGGGGTCGAGGTCGGTGATGCCCATGGCGTAGGCGACGATCGAGCCGGCCGCGGAGCCTCGGCCGGGGCCGACCGCGATGCCCTGGTTCTTGGCCCACATGATGAAGTCGGCGACCACGAGGAAGTAGCCGGGGAAGCCCATCGAGATGATCGTGTCCATCTCGTACTCGACCTGCTTCATGCGGTCCTCGGGGATGCCGCCCGGGAAGCGGCGGTGCATGCCCCTCATGGTCTCCTCGCGGAACCAGGTGACCTCGGTGTAGCCCTCCGGGATGTCGAACTTCGGCATCAGGTTCCGGAACTTGAACATGCCCTCGGTGTCGATCTGGTCCGCGACCAGCTTCGTGTTGGCGCAGCCCTGCTGCCAGGCGTCCGAGGAGTCGATCGCGTACATCTCGTCGGTCGACTTCAGGTAGTAGCCGGAGCCGTCGAAGCGGAAGCGGTCGGGGTCCGAGAGGTTCTTGCCGGTCTGGATGCACAGGAGGGCGTCGTGGGCGCCGGCCTCGCTCGCGTACGTGTAGTGCGAGTCGTTCGTCACCAGCGGCGGGATGCCGAGCTTCTTGCCGATCTCCAGCAGCCCGTCCCGGACCCGGCGCTCGATCTCGATGCCGTGGTCCATCAGCTCCAGGAAGTAGCGGTCCTTGCCGAAGATGTCCTGGTACTCGGAGGCGGACTTCAGGGCCTCGTCGAACTGGCCGAGGCGGAGGCGCGTCTGGAGCTCGCCGGAGGGGCAGCCGGTGGAGGCGATCAGGCCCTCCGACCACTTGCTGATGGTCTCCTTGTCCATGCGCGGCCACTTCGTGAGCCAGCCCTCGGCGTACGCGTCGGAGGACAGCCGGAAGAGGTTGTGCAGGCCGGTGGCGTTCGCCGCCCAGATCGTCTTGTGGGTGTAACCGCCGGAACCGGAGACGTCGTCCCGCTTCTGGTGGGGCTGGCCCCACTGGATGCGGCGCTTGTTGCGCCGGGACTCGGGGGCGACGTACGCCTCGATGCCGATGATCGGGGTGATCCCGGCCTTCTTCGCGGTGTGGAAGAAGTCGTACGCCCCGTGGAGGTTGCCGTGGTCGGACATGGCGATGTGCGTCATGCCCATTTCATTGCAGGCAGCGAACATGTCCTTCAGCCGCGCGGCACCGTCCAGCAGCGAGTACTGGGTGTGGACGTGCAGGTGCGTGAACGGCGTCTTGGTCACGGTGGAGGCCTCCTGAGGAGAGAGGGGCGGCAGCTACGAATCCTACGTCCCGGGAATGACAGACACGGGGCACCGACGGGTACGGTCGTCCGTTGCAGAACCGGGAAGACCGGTCCGGCGTCCAGTCGGTCAGAAGCCGTACCACCCCTTGCACCAGGAGGCATCCGCCATGGCGGTCACCGAGACCACCGACGAGCAGCGCGCCGAGCAGATACTCGATGTGTTCGACACCGCATTCGGCCGGCTGCTCGCCGCCGACCCCGCTGCCTTCCAGGTGAAGTTCCGGAAGATGGCGGCCTCGGCCTTCGCCTTCTACCGGGGCACGGCCTGCCTCTTCTACGCCGACCTGGAGCACGACCGGCACGGCGGTCCCTTCCTGGACGAGCGCACCGGCCGGGTGTGGATCCACGGCGATCTGCACGCCGAGAACTTCGGCACGTACATGGACGCCAACGGCCGGCTGGTGTTCAACGTGAACGACTTCGACGAGGCGTACGTGGGCCCCTTCACCTGGGACCTCAAGCGCTTCGCCGCCTCCGTCGCCCTGATCGGCTACACCAAGGCGCTCAGCGACGAGCAGATCAGCTCCCTCGTGCGGACCTACGCGGCGGCCTACCGGGAGCGGATCCACCAGCTGGCGACCGGGGCCAAGAGCTGCGACCTGCCGGAGCTCCCCTCCTTCACCCTGGACACCGCCGACGGCGCCCTGCTGGGGGCCCTGCGGGCGGCCCGCTCGCGCACCCGCTTCGCGCTGCTGGACTCGATGACGGAGATCCGCGACCACGAGCGCCGCTTCACCTCCGGCGGCGGGGCGATCGAGCTGGACGCGGCCACCCGCTACAAGGTGCTGGCCGCCTTCGACGGGTACCTGGAGACCCTGCCGGAGGAGTCCCTGGTGCGCCCGGACTCCTACCGCGTCAAGGACGTCGTGGGCCGCCGGGGCGTGGGCATAGGCTCGGCGGGCCTGCCCTCGTACAACATCCTGCTGGAGGGGCACAGCGACGCCCTGGAGAACGACGTCGTGATCTACCTCAAGCAGGCGCAGACGCCGGCCGTCTCCCGGCACATCACCGACCGGGCGGTCCGGGAGTACTTCCAGCACGAGGGCCACCGCACGGTGATCTCGCAGCGCGCCCTCCAGGCGCACGCCGACCCGTGGCTCGGCTGGACCGAGCTGGACGGCTCCGGGCAGCTGGTCGCGGAGGTCTCCCCGTACGCGGTGGACCTGGACTGGTCGGACCTGGACGACCCGGAGGAGATCGCGGCGGTGGTCGCGGACCTGGGCCGGGCCACGGCCACCATGCACGCCTCGGCCGACGAGGCCGAGAGCGGGCAGTCCCTGGTGCCGTTCTCCACGGAGCGGGCCATCGACGCGGTGATCGCCGCCGACGAGGAGGGCTTCCCCGAGCTGCTGGTCGACTTCGCCCACGCCTACGGGGCCCGGGCCCGCGCCGACCACCAGATCTTCGTGGACCTGTTCCGCAACGGCCGGATCATGCCGTAGCCCTCCGGGTCCGGGAGTACGGGGCCCGGGGCCGCAGACCGGGGTCGCAGGCCGGGCCGCAGGTCCCGGGCAGAGGCCTCGGGCGGGGTCGGGCCGGCCCCGGGGCCGCCGAGCCCGGGCCCGCCTGCCCCGGCCTGGCCGACAAGGCACCCCGTGCTCGCTCCCTCACAGGAACCCGTGGCAGACTCGCGGCGATGGACATATCAGGGGTGAGGATCCGGGGGCTGCGGGCCGCGCTGTTCAGCGCGCTCGTCGTGCTGCTCTCGGCCGGGTCCCACGTGCTCATGTCCCGGGTACCGCTGCCGCCCGCGATGATCGCCGGGGCCTTCGCCGGCGTCTTCACGATCGCCTTCGCGCTGGCCGGCCGGGAGCGGGGCTTCGGCCCGATCGCCGGGCTCCTGGTGCCGCTGGAGCTGGCGGCCGACACCGCCTTCACCGCCGGCCAGCACCTCTGCTACGGCCCCGCCGGCGGGCCGGTGGCCGGGCCGCTGCGCGCGCTGGGCCTGGACGAGCTGTGCGGCGGGACCCCGGTGGGCGGCCCGCTGACCGGGGTGGCCGGGCCCACCGGGGATCCGGCGGCGCTGCTGGCCTCGCCCGGGCCGTGGACGCCCTGGCTGCTGCTCGGCGCGCACGTCACCGTCGGGCTGGCGGCCGCCGCGTGGCTGCGGCACGGCGAGCGGGCCCTGGTGCGGCTGCTGCGGGCGGTCGCCGCGTTCGCCTTCCGGCCTCTGCTGCTGGCCGCCGCCTCGGCCGGGGCCGTCCCCGGGCGGGCCGGGCGGGTGCTGCGGCCGGCGTTCCGCGGGGCGGTGGCCCGTACCCGCTTCCCGGCGCATTCCGTGGGCCGGCGGGGCCCTCCCGTACGCGCGGCGCTCGCGAGCGCCTGAGCACGTACTGGGGCCCTCCCAGCGGTGGCTGGGGGGCGCTCCCCCTCCCCGTCCCTTCCCGTTCCACGGAGATCATCATGAGTTCACGCAACAGCCAGCAGAACAAGGCCGCCGCCCGCGAGCGGCTGCGCATCGAGCGCGAGCAGCAGGCGAAGAAGGACAAGGCCCGCCGCCAGCTGGTCGTGGCCGGCGCGGTCGTCGCCGTCCTCGCGCTGGCCGGCGGTGTCGGGTACGCGGTCGTCCAGGCCAACGAACCCGGCTACTGGGACAAGGCCGCCAAGGCAGAGCTGGTCAAGCCGAAGAACACCGCGGGCGAGGACGGCCTGACCGTGGTCATCGGCAAGCCCGAGGCGAAGAAGACCCTGGAGCTGTACGAGGACTCGCGCTGCCCGGCCTGCGCCTCCTTCGAGCAGGCGGCGGGCGAGCAGGTCAAGAAGGACGTGGACGCGGGCAAGTACAAGCTCCGCTACTTCGGCGCGACCTTCATCGACAACGGCGTCAAGGGCGAGGGTTCGAAGAACGCCCTGAGCGCGCTGGGCGCGGCCCTGAACGTGAGCCCCGAGGCCTTCCTCGAATACAAGGGCGCGCTCTACTCGAAGGCGCTGCACCCCGAGGAGACGAACGACGCCTTCGCCAAGGACGACTACCTGCTGAAGGTCGCGGACACCGTCCCGGCGCTGAAGGGCAACGCCGAGTTCAAGAAGGCGGTCCAGGACGGCACGTACGACCGGTGGGCGATGGACATGTCGGACGCCTTCAACAAGTCCGGGGTGACGGGCACCCCGACGCTGAAGATGGACGGCAAGAAGATCGAGACCCCGGCGACGCCGGAGGCCTTCACCGCGGCGATCGACAAGGCGCTCGCGGGCTGACGTCCTGATGTCCTGATGTCCTGACAGATCCGGTCATATCCCCGGACCTCCGCAACGGGCGGGTGAACTCTCCGAGTTCGCCCGCCCGTTGCCGTCCCGTGTCTGTTCCCAGCCGCATACCGATCAGTAATATGATCGGCCGTGACCAGTCATCTCACCCCTTCACACCCGCGCCGCCGTACGGTCGTCCTGGCCGCCGCGGCCACGGCCGCGCTCGCGCCGATCACCGCCCTCGGCGCCCAGGCGGCCCACGCGGCGGGGGCCGCGCCCGCCTTCCTCCACGGCGTCGCCTCCGGCGACCCGCTGCCCGACGGGGTCCTGCTCTGGACCCGCGTCACCCCGACTCCGGAAGCGGTGCCCGGCTCCGGCCTGGGTCCGGCCACCGCGGTGGGCTGGGAGGTGGCCGAGGACAAGGCCTTCTCCCGGATCGTCGCGAGCGGTTCGGTCACCGCGACCGCCGCCTCCGACCACACGGTCAAGGCGGACGTGCGCGGCCTGCGTCCGCAGACCCCGTACTGGTACCGGTTCACCGCCGGCGAGACCGTCTCCCCGGCCGGCCGCACCCTGACCGCCCCGGCCGCCGGCACGACCACGCCCGGCATCCGCTTCGGCGTGGTCTCCTGCGCCAACTGGGAGTCCGGCTACTTCTCCGCGTACCGGCACCTGGCGGCCCGCACCGACCTGCACGCCGTGCTGCACCTGGGCGACTACATCTACGAGTACCAGACCGGCGGCTACCCCGAGGCGAAGTACGTCGTACGCCAGCACGAGCCGAAGAACGAGATCGTCTCGCTCTCCGACTACCGCACCCGGCACGGCAAGTACAAGACGGACGGCGACCTCCAGGCCCTGCACGCGGCCCACCCGATCGTGGCCATCTGGGACGACCACGAGTTCGCCGACAACTCCTGGTCCGACGGCGCCGGCAACCACACCCCGGGCACCGAGGGCGACTGGGCGGCCCGCGCGGCCGCCGCCAAGCAGGCGTACTTCGAGTGGATGCCCGTACGCCCCTCCATCGCGGGTACCGTCTACCGGCGGCTCCAGTTCGGCACCCTCGCCGACCTGCACCTGCTGGACCTGCGCTCCTTCCGCTCACAGCAGGCCAAGACCGGCAGCGGCACGGTGGACGACCCGGAGCGCACCATCACCGGGCGGGCCCAGCTGGACTGGCTCAAGTCCGGACTCGCGGCCTCGAACGCGACCTGGAAGCTGGTCGGCACCTCGGTGATGATCTCGCCGGTGGCCTTCGCCTCGCTGCCCGCGCACCTGCTGAAGCCGCTCGCGCACCTGCTGGGCCTGCCGGAGGGCGGGATAGCGGTCAACACGGACCAGTGGGACGGCTACACGGACGACCGCAAGGAACTCCTGGGCCACTTGAAGGACCGGAACATCAAGAACACGGTGTTCCTGACCGGCGACATCCACATGGCGTGGGCGAACGACGTCCCGGTGAACATGGCGACGTACCCGGGTTCGGGCACGGCGGCCACCGAGTTCGTGGTGACCTCGGTGACCTCCGACAACATCGACGACATGCTGCACGTGGCACCGCACACCCTCTCGGTCGTGGCGGAGGGCGCCATCAAGGCGGCGAACTGGCA
This sequence comes from Streptomyces sp. NPDC033966, assembly GCF_055575955.1. Lineage (NCBI taxonomy): Bacteria > Bacillati > Actinomycetota > Actinomycetes > Kitasatosporales > Streptomycetaceae > Streptomyces > Streptomyces sp. NPDC033966. The sequence continues at coordinate 307,341 of NZ_JBVIRQ010000004.1, forward strand.
CGTGAAGTGGCTGGACATGGACTCGCACGGCTACGGCGTGCTGGACGTGACGGCCGAGCGCTCGCAGATGGACTACTACGTCGTCTCCGACAAGCGGCGGCAGGACGCGAGCTCCTCCTGGGCCCGCTCGTACCGCACGCTGAACGGCAGCCAGAAGGTGGAACGGGCCGACCGTCCGGTTAACTGACCCACCGTCAAATCTGCTGCGGGAGGGGGCTTCTGGTGCAGACCAGGAGCCCCATCCGGCACATCGGCAACAAATCTTTAACCTACGGGTACTTGCCATCTTGATGACATGCACACATAAACTTCCGGCCAGCGTGAGGAAATCCCTCACCCCCCACCACGCTTGCCGAGGAGCCATCGTGCGCGCTGTTGCCCGCATATCCCCCCTTCTCCGCCGCCGCCTCATGGGCACGGCCGTCCTGGCCTCCACCCTGGCGTTCGCCCCGCTGACCGCCCCCACCACGGTCGCCGCCGCCGCCTCCGAGACCGGTGCCGAGGCCTGTGCCGAGCAGGGCTCCGCCCCTGCCAACGCCCGCGTCGCCAAGCCCAAGGACGACCACGCGGCCGAGCCCAACGAGGTCAGCGAGGCCCAGGCCAAGGCCATGGACGCCGACCTGAAGAAGAAGCTCGGCCAGATCCAGCTGTCCCCGCAGCAGGTCTTCGGCTCCGGCGCGGGCGGCACGCTCGCCACCGCCGCCACGAACATCCCGGTGTACGTCCACGTCATCACCTCCGGCACCGCCGGACAGCTGACCGCCACGGACATCAACAACCAGATCGCCGTCCTCAACGCCGCCTACAGCGGCCAGGGCAGCGGCAACGTCGACTCCGGCTTCCAGTTCACCCTGGCCGGCACCGACTACACGGACAACGCCGCCTGGTACAACGTCTCCGACGGCACCCAGGCCGAGAAGGACATGAAGAACGCCCTGCGCAAGGGCGACAAGAACGCGCTCAACATCTACACCGCCAACCTCGGCGGCGGCCTCCTCGGCTGGGCGACCTTCCCGAGCTCCTACGCCTCCCAGCCCAAGATGGACGGCGTGGTCCTCCTCAACACCTCGCTGCCCGGCGGCTCCGCCGCCAACTACAACGAGGGCGACACCGCCACCCACGAGGTCGGCCACTGGATGGGCCTGTACCACACCTTCCAGGGCGGCTGCACGGGCAGCGGCGACTCCGTCTCCGACACCCCGGCCGAGAAGAGCGCGGCCTTCGAGTGCCCGACCGGCCGCGACTCCTGCGCCAGCAAGGCCGGCGTCGACCCGATCCACAACTTCATGGACTACACGTACGACTCCTGCATGTACCAGTTCACCGCGGGCCAGGTCTCGCGCATGAAGAGCATGTGGACCGCCTACCGCGGCTGACCCACCGGCTCCACCGCACCGACGACGATGCCCCCCGGCGCCCTGCGCCGGGGGGCATCGCCCTGTGTACCGCTCCCGCGTCCTACAGCGTGTCGAGGAACGCCAGGGCGGCCTTCCAGGTCTCCTCGGCCGCCTCCGCGTCGTAGTCCTCCAGGTCCGGGTCCGTGAACAGGTGCCCCGCGCCCGCGTAACCGTGCACCTCCACGTCCGCCCCGGCCCGCCGCATCCGCAGGTACCAGGCGGTCAGCCAGTCGTGCGTCTCGTACGGGTCCGGGTCGGCGATGTGCAGCTGCACCGGCAGCTCGTCGGCCGAGGCGTCCTCGTCCAGGTCCGCCGTGCCGTGCAGGAGCAGCAGACCGCGCGCCTTGTCGTCGGCCAGCGCCAGGTGCTGCGCGACCGAACCGCCGAAGGAGAAGCCCGCGTAGACCAGGCCCCGGTCGGAGAAGGGCGCCGACGCCAGCACCGCCCGCTTGAGCAGCTCGTCGCGGCCCACCTCCTCCTGGTAGGCCGCACCCTCCTCGAACGTGGCGAACGCACGGCCCTCGAAGAGGTCCGGCACCTGGACCTCGTGCCCGGCCGCGCGCAGCCGGTCGGCCGCGGCGTGGACCGCGGGCCGCAGCCCGTACGTCGAATGGAAGAGCATGATGTTCATGCCCTCCATCGTGCCATTCGCACGGAAAGCAGGAGTCCGGGGGCGCCCCGTGGATACGTTCTCCAGCATGGAGATGGAGAACGTCCTGCGACCCGTCCTGGTCGTCGGCGCCGCCCTGGTCCTCACCCTGGTCGCAGGCTGGGTGCTCGACCTGCTGCTGCGCAAGGCCGACGCCCGGCACACCGAAACCCCGCTGTGGGGCCTGCTGCGCCGGTGCGGCCTGCCCTTCCGGCTCGTCCTCGGCACCGCGGCGCTCCAGGCCGCGTACCGCCCGGCGGGCGTCCTCCCCGGCCACGCCGCCGGGGTGGGCCACGCCCTGACACTGGTCCAGATCGCCTCGACCGCCTGGCTGCTCGTCGGCATCGCGGCGGCCGTGGTCGAGGCCACGTACGCCCGCTACGCCGCCGCCTCCCCCGACGACGCCCGGGTCCGCCGGGTCCGCACCCAGGTCACCCTGATCCAGCGGGTGCTCACGGCCGTGGCCGTGGTGGTCGCCGCCGCCGCGATGCTGCTGACCTTCCCGCCGATGCGCACGGTCGGCGCCTCGATGCTGGCCTCCGCCGGGGTGCTCGGCATCGTCGCGGGCATCGCCGCGCAGGCCTCCCTCGGCAACCTCTTCGCCGGACTGCAGATCGCCTTCGGTGACACCGTGCGCATCGGGGACACGGTGGTCGTGGACAAGGAATGGGGCAAGGTCGAGGAGATCACCCTGACCTTCCTGGTGGTGCGCACCTGGGACGAGCGCCGGATCACGATGCCGGTCTCGTACTTCACCAGCAAGCCGTACGAGAACTGGTCGCGCGGCGGCGCGCAGATGACCGGCACGGTCTTCTGGCACCTGGACCACTCGGCGCCGGTCCCCCTCATGCGGGACAAGCTCGCCGAGCTCCTCAAGGACATCCCCGAGTGGGACGGCCGCACCGGCAGCCTGGCCGTCACCGACACCACCCCGCACACCATCGTGGTCCGCGCGGTGGTCACGGCGAAGGACGCGGACGACGTGTGGACCCTGCGCTGCGCCGTCCGCGAGCAGCTGATCGCCTGGCTGGCCGCCCACCACCCGTACGCCCTCCCCCGCGTCACCACCGCGGAGGCCCCCCGCCCCGACTAGTGCCGTGCCCGGAAAGGTCCACCGGGTCCCGGCGCCCGGCACGGCACTAGGGGCTGCGCAGGCTCCGTACGTCCAGGTGCCGCAGCACCCGGTCGACGATCTCCGGGTCGGAGCCCGGTTCGCTGCGCGCCGCGAGGATCTCGTGCCGGGCGGCGGACATCATCTCCCGCTGGATGCGCTGCACGTCGCGGATCCGCTCCACCCGCTTCGCGTAGGCCTCCCGCCGCTCCTCGTCGACCAGGTCCGGGCTGATCCTGGCCCCGACGTCGTACGCGCGCCGGTACAGGGTCTCGACCAGGTCCTCGGGGAGGTCCTCGACCTCCTCGATCTCCTTGAGCCGCCGCTTCGCCGCTTTCGCCGCGCGCAGCGCCAGCCGCCGCTCGGTCTCCCGCTCCACGTCCGCGTCCGCCTCCACCCCCAGCCGGCGCACCAGCCACGGCAGGGTCAGCCCCTGGAACACCAGCGTGGCCATGATCACCGCGAAGGCGATGAAGACGATCTCGTCCCGTGCCGGGAAGGGCTCACCGGAGTCCGTACGGAAGGGCAGGGCCAGGGCCAGCGCCACCGAGGCCACCCCGCGCATCCCGGCCCACCACATCACGAGGCTCTCCCGCCAGCTCAGCGGGATCTCCTCGTCGTAGTCGCGGCGCCCGTGCAGCCTCTTCGCCAGCCAGCCCGCGGGCAGCAGCCAGACCAGCCGCACGCCGACCACCACCGCGACCACGACCCCCGCCCAGCCGGCCATGTCCCACTCGCGGCCCCCGGCCACCCCGAAGACGTTGTGCAGCTCCAGCCCGATCAGCCCGAACGCCACCCCGGTGACCAGCATGTCGACGATCTCCCAGAAGGTGTGCCCGGCGAGCCGCCCCAGCACGTCATCGGCATCACCCGCGTACTCGGCGAGGAACAGGGCCGTCGTCAGCACGGCCAGCACCCCCGAGCCCTGGAGCTCCTCCGCCATCACGTACGCCACGAACGGCACCAGCAGCGTCAGCCCGATCTGGAGCGTGGCGTCGCCGAGCCGGCCCATCAGCCGGTTCGCGGCCCAGCCGAGCGCCAGCCCGACGGCCACCGCCACGACGGCGGACAGCACGAACTCCCCGAGCGCGTCGGGCCAGGAGAAGCTGCCGCTCACGGCGGCGGCGACGGCGACGTGGTAGAGCACGATGGCGGTGACGTCGTTGAACAGGCCCTCGCCCTCCAGGATCGACACCATCCGGCGCGGCAGCCCGAGCGCCCCGGCCACGGCGGTGGCGGCGACGGGGTCGGGCGGGGCGACGAGCGCGCCGAGGGCGACGGCGGCGGCCAGCGGCAGTCCGGGCACGACGGCGTGCGCGACCCCGGCCACGGCGGCGGTGGTCACGAACACCAGGGCCACGGCCAGCAGCAGGATGGGCCGGACGTTGGCGGCGAACTGCCGCCAGGAGGTGCGCTGCGCGGAGGCGTACAGCAGCGGCGGCAGCACCAGCGGCAGGATGAACTCGGGCGGGACGTCCACATTGGGCACGACCGGCACCAGGGCCAGCACCACCCCGCCGAGGGTCATCAGCACGGGCGCGGGCAACCCGAGCCGGTCCCCGAGCGGTACGGTCACCACGGCCCCGAGCAGCAGCACGAAGAGCAGAGCGAGCTGATCCACGCCCTTACCCTGCCGCATCCGCGGGTGCTCGGCCCTGAGGCGCGGTGGCTGCGCACGCCCCGCTGCGCGGAGCAGCTCCCCGCCCCACCCTTCGCCCGTTCCTCCCCCAGTTACCGCTGGGAGGGGCCAAGCCCGCGCAACGGCACACCACCCGCACGCGCCCCACCGGCCACAGCCACGTCAAGAACGGCGCGGCGCGTCAGGAAGGCGTGGCTACGGCAGGGTTCGCCGCATCGCCCGGTGCGGGATACCCGCGTCGGCGAACTCCGGCCCGTACGCCTCGTACCCCAGCCGCTCGTAGAAGCCCAGCGCATGTGTCTGCGCGCCGAGCGACACCACGGCCAGCCCCCGCCGCCCGGCCTCCGCCTCGATCGCGCGGACCAGCGCCACCCCGACTCCCAGCCCGCGGGCGGACCGGCGTACGGCCAGCCGCCCCAGGGAGCCGACCTCCGGAGACCCGGTCTTGGCCAGGGCCTCGGGCCCGTACAGCAGACGGCCGGTGCCCACCGGTTCCCCGTCCGGGCCGACGGCCAGTACGTGGACCGCGACCGCGTCGTACGCGTCGTACTCGATCGACTCCGGCACGGACTGCTCCACCACGAACACCTCGGTCCGCACGGCGTAGCAGGCCGCCAGGTCGGCCTCCGAGGAGGCCACCCTCACGGAGACGGCAGTCACTGGCTCTCGGCCCGGATCACATCCAGCGCGTGCTGGAGGTCCGCCGGGTAGCCGCTCTCGAACTCCACCCACTGCCCGTCGGACGGGTGCTCGAAGCCGAGCCGCACCGCGTGCAGCCACTGCCGGGTCAGCCCGAGCCGCTTCGCGACGGTCGGGTCGGCCCCGTAGGTCAGGTCGCCGACGCAGGGGTGGCGGTGGGCGGACATGTGCACGCGGATCTGGTGGGTGCGGCCCGTCTCCAGCTTGATGTCCAGCAGGGAGGCGGCCCGGAAGGCCTCGATGAGGTCGTAGTGGGTGACCGACGCCTTGCCGTCCTGGGTCACCGCCCACTTGTAGTCGGCGCTCGGGTGGCGCCCGATCGGCGCGTCGATCGTGCCGCTCATCGGGTCCGGGTGGCCCTGCACCAGCGCGTGGTAGCGCTTGTCGACGACGCGCTCGCGGAACTGGTTCTTCAGCGAGGTGTAGGCGCGCTCGGACTTGGCCACGGCCATCAGGCCGGAGGTGCCGACGTCGAGGCGGTGCACGATGCCCTGGCGCTCGGAGGCGCCGGAGGTGGAGATGCGGTAGCCGGCGGCGGCGAGGCCGCCGATGACGGTGGTGCCGGTCCAGCCGGGGCTGGGGTGGGCGGCGACGCCGACCGGCTTCATGATGACCACGACGTCGTCGTCGTCGTGGATGATCTCCATGCCGGGCACGGGCTCGGCCACGAGCTCGACGGGCCGCGGCGGGGCCGGCATCTCGACTTCCAGCCAGGCGCCGCCGTGGACGCGCTCGGACTTGCCGACGACGCTGCCGTCGACCGAGACCTTCCCCTCCGCCGCCAGCTCGGCCGCCTTCGTCCGGGAGAAACCGAACATACGGGCGATGGCGGCGTCGACGCGCTCGCCTTCAAGGCCATCGGGAACGGGCAGGGTGCGGATCTCGGGAATCGTACTCACCTGTCGAGTATGCAGGACTCGACGCGCGGGCATTCCCGCCCGAGCTCCGGGACCGGGTCCGCAATCAGTCCTTGTGTACGGTGCCGTCCGGGTCCAGGCCCTTGAAGGACAGCAGGACGATCAGGATGCCGCCGCACACGATCGCCGAGTCGGCGAGGTTGAACACGGCGAAATGGGCCGGCGCGATGAAGTCGACGACCGCGCCCTGGAACACGCCCGGCGCACGGAAGATCCGGTCGGTGAGATTGCCCAGCGCACCGCCCAGCAGCAGGCCCAGGGCGATCGCCCACGGCAGGCTGTACAGCTTCCGGGCCAGCCGGACGATCACCACGATCACGGTCGCCGCGATACAGGTGAAGATGATCGTGAAGGCCTCGCCGATGCCGAAGGCGGCGCCCGCGTTGCGGACGGCGGAGAGCTTCAGCCACTCGCCGATGATCTCGATCGGCGGCTGGTGTTCCAGTTTGGCCACGACCAGCATCTTGCTGCCGAGGTCGAGCAGGTATGCGAGCACCGCGACGACCAGCAGCGCCGCGATCCGCCTGCGCCCGCGGGGCCCGACGGGCTCCGACTGCGGCTCGGCGTCGTCCCCGACCTCCGGCATACCGATGATGCGCTCCGCCTCTGCCACGTGAGTCCCTCGAACTAGCTCGAACCAGGTACGGGAACCTTCATCCCGACGAGACACGAGAGTACGTCAGTACGCATAGGTCCTGGCTAGTGCCTTCGCTCCTGCTTCTGCTTGCAGTCCACGCACAGCGTCGCCCGCGGGAAGGCCTGCATGCGGGCCTTGCCGATGGGCCTGCCGCAGTTCTCGCAGAGGCCGTACGTGCCCGCCTCCAGCCGCTCCAGGGCCCGCTCGGTCTGCTCCAGCATCGAGGTGGCGTTCGCGGCGAGGGCCAGCTCGGACTCCCGGGTGATGTTCTTGGTCCCGGTGTCCGCCTGGTCGTCGCCCGCGCCGTCGCCGGAGTCCCGCATCAGGCCCGAGATGGCCACCTCGGAGGCGTCCAGCTCGGCCCGCAGCCGCAGCACCTCGCTCTCCAGCTCGGCCCGTGCCTCGGTGACCTCCTCGGGGGTCCAGGGGTCCTCCCCCTCGCGTACGGCGAGCTCGCCGGGGGCCCTGGCGGCCTTCACCTTGGGGAGCCCGCTGGTGGCGGTCCCGGCCGTCTTCCTGGCCGTACCCGCAGTCTTCTTGGCAACCACTTTCCGAGCTCCCGTCTTCCGCGCGGCCGGGGCCGCCCCCTCGGACACGGCCGTCTTGGCCGCGGCCTTGCTCGTGGTACGCCCGGCAGCCGCCTCGGCCGGGGCCTTCTCGGCCGCCGGCTTCTTCGCCGCCGCCTTCTTCGCCGCCGCCTTCACGGCCGGGGCCTTCTTCACCGCCGCCTTCGCGGCGACGGCCTTCTTCACCGGGGCTTCCTTCACCGCCGCCTTCTCGGCCACCGCCTCCTTGGCGGCGGCCTTTTCGGCGACGCCCTTCTTGGCCACGGCCTTCTCGGCGACAGCCTTCTTGGCGGCGGCCGCCTTCTTCGCCGGGGTCCTTCCGGCCGCCTCCTTGACCGCGGGCTCGGCCACCTCCCGTGTCCCCGTCTTCTTCGCCACCATGGCCGCGGCCCCTTTTCACATACTGTGATCTTGTTCGCAGATCGTGCCGGAACGATAAATCGCCTCCGACCCCACGGCAACGGGGCACGCGTCCGTCGAGGTCAACCTGCATCCGTTGTGCCCAGCGGGGAGCCCCGTAATCCGCCCCACCCGCCCCAGTGGATCCCGGAGCCGCCCGTCAGCCCATCCGGGTCACGCCGCGACCCGCCCCGCGACGCGCCGCAGGCCCCCGCAAAACCGGTCTGCCGACCCGCGCCCCGGCCCGTACACTGGGCGCAGCGAAAGGCATGGATGGGGACGAGTAGCGTCGGACGCAGCCAGGAGCGACCCGGGGACGGTGAGAGCCCGGGGGCGAGCGCGATGCGAAGGATCACCCCGGAGCCGCCGGAAGAAAGCCCGCACGGATCCCCGTACGGCGAGTAGAACCGGCTTCGCATCCCAATGAGGGGGCCGCCGGACCCGTCCGGAGGCCAAGGAGGGTGGTACCGCGGGAGCAGCAGACGCTCTCGTCCCTCCGGACGGAAGTGACACACCGCCGGAGGAAGAGTTCAGCCTCATGACCACACCGCCCCAGTACCGCCCGGTACCCGCCCAGGTCGACCTGCCCGCCCTCGAACACGCCGTCCTCGACTTCTGGCGCGAGAGCAAGACCTTCGCCAAGACCCTGGAGCAGTCCGAGGGCCGCCCCGAGTGGGTCTTCTACGAGGGCCCGCCCACCGCGAACGGCATGCCCGGCGCCCACCACATCGAGGCCCGCGTCTTCAAGGACGTCTTCCCCCGCTTCCGCACCATGCGCGGCTACCACGTGGCCCGCAAGGCCGGCTGGGACTGCCACGGCCTGCCCGTCGAGCTGGCCGTCGAGAAGGAACTGGGCTTCAACGGCAAGCAGGACATCGAGGCGTACGGCATCGCCGAGTTCAACGCCAAGTGCCGCGAGTCCGTGACCCGCCACACCGACGCGTTCACCGAGCTCACGACCCGCATGGGCTACTGGGTCGACCTGGACGACGCCTACCGGACCATGGACCCCGAGTACGTCGAGTCCGTCTGGTGGTCGCTGAAGGAGATCTTCAACAAGGGCCTGCTGACCCAGGACCACCGCGTGGCCCCCTGGTGCCCGCGCTGCGGCACCGGCCTGTCCGACCACGAGCTCGCCCAGGGCTACGAGACGGTCGTCGACCCCTCCGTCTACGTCCGCTTCCCGCTGACCTCCGGCCCGCTGGCCGGCGAGGCGGCGCTGGTCGTGTGGACCACCACCCCCTGGACCCTGGTCTCCAACACCGCCGTGGCCGCTCACCCCGACGTCACGTACGTCGTCGCCACCAATGGCGAGGAGAAGCTGGTCGTCGCCCAGCCGCTGCTGGAGAAGGCGCTCGGCGAGGGCTGGGAGGCCACCGGCCGGACCTTCACGGGCAAGGAGATGGAGCGCTGGACGTACGAGCGCCCCTTCGCGCTGGTCCCCTTCGACTCCCCGGCCCACTACGTGGTCAACGCCGAGTACGTCACCACCGAGGACGGCACCGGTCTGGTGCACCAGGCCCCGGCCTTCGGCGCCGACGACCTCGCGGTCTGCCGCGCGTACGGCATGCCGGTCGTGAACCCGGTCCGCGCCGACGGCACCTTCGAGGAGGAGGTCCCGCTCGTCGGCGGCGTCTTCTTCAAGAAGGCCGACGAGCGCCTGACCGCCGACCTCGACGCGCGCGGCCTGCTCTTCAAGCACATCGCCTACGAGCACAGCTACCCGCACTGCTGGCGCTGCCACACCGCGCTGCTCTACTACGCGCAGCCGTCCTGGTACATCCGCACCACCGCCGTCAAGGACGCGATGCTGCGGGAGAACGAGAAGACGAACTGGTTCCCGGACTCGGTCAAGCAGGGCCGCTTCGGCGACTGGCTCAACAACAACATCGACTGGGCGCTCTCCCGCAACCGCTACTGGGGCACCCCGCTGCCGATCTGGCGCTGCGAGGAGAACCACCTCACCTGCGTCGGCTCCCGCGCGGAGCTGAGCGAGCTGTCCGGGCAGGACCACTCGGCCCTGGACCCGCACCGCCCGTACATCGACGACGTGACCTTCCCCTGCACGGCGGAGGGCTGCTCCCTGGAGGCCGTCCGCGTCCCGGAGGTCATCGACGCCTGGTACGACTCGGGCTCGATGCCGTTCGCGCAGTGGGGCTATCCGTACAAGAACAAGGAGATCTTCGAGAAGCGCTACCCGGCGCAGTTCATCTCGGAGGCCATCGACCAGACGCGCGGCTGGTTCTACACGCTGATGGCGGTCGGCACCCTCGTCTTCGACAAGTCGTCCTACGAGAACGTGGTCTGCCTGGGCCACATCCTCGCCGAGGACGGCCGCAAGATGTCCAAGCACCTGGGCAACATCCTCCAGCCGATCCCGCTCATGGACCAGCACGGCGCCGACGCGGTGCGCTGGTTCATGGCGGCCGGCGGCTCCCCGTGGGCGGCGCGGCGCGTCGGCCACGGCACGATCCAGGAGGTCGTCCGCAAGACGCTCCTCACGTACTGGAACACGGTCGCCTTCCAGGCCCTGTACGCCCGTACGTCGAACTGGGCGCCGTCCGCCGCCGACCCGGCGCCGGCCGACCGCACGGTCCTCGACCGCTGGCTGCTCTCCGAGCTCCACACCCTCGTCACCGAGGTCACGGAGGCGATGGAGGCCTACGACACCCAGCGCGCGGGCAAGCTCCTCTCCGCCTTCGTGGACGACCTGTCCAACTGGTACGTGCGCCGCTCGCGCCGCCGGTTCTGGCAGGGCGACGCGGCCGCGCTGCGCACGCTGCACGACGTGGTCGAGACGGTGACCCGCCTGATGGCCCCCCTCACCCCCTTCATCACGGAGCGGGTCTGGCAGGACATGATCGTGCCGGTCACCCCGGACGCCCCGGAGTCGGTGCACCTGTCCACCTGGCCGGTGGCCGACGCCTCGGCGATCGATCCGGTGCTGTCGCAGCAGATGCTGCTGGTACGCCGCCTCGTGGAACTGGGCCGCGCCACCCGCGCCGAGTCGGGCGTGAAGACCCGCCAGCCCCTCTCCCGGGCGCTGGTCGGGGCGGTGGGCTTCGACGCCCTGTCCCCGGAGCTCCAGGCACAGATCACGGAGGAGCTGAACGTCTCCTCCCTGGCCTCCCTGTCCGAGGTCGGCGGCTCGCTGGTCGACACCACGGCCAAGGCCAACTTCCGGGCGCTGGGCAAGCGCTTCGGCAAGGGCGTCCAGGACGTTGCGAAGGCCGTGGCCGCGGCCGACGCCGCCGCCCTGTCCCTGGCGCTGCGCTCCGGCTCGGCGACCATCTCGCTGAACGGCGAGGAGATCGCCCTCTCCCCGGAGGAGGTCATCATCACGGAGACCCCCCGCGAGGGCTGGTCGGTGGCCTCGGACTCCGGTGCGACGGTCGCCCTCGACCTGGAGATCACCCCGGAGCTGCGGCTGGCGGGCCTGGCGCGTGACGCGATCCGGCTGATCCAGGAGGCCCGGAAGAACTCCGGCCTGGACGTGGCGGACCGCATCGCCCTGCGGTGGTCCTCGGACTCCCCGGAGGTCGTGACGGCCCTGACGGACCACGCGGCGCTGATCGCGGACGAGGTCCTGGCGACGGACTACGCCTCGGGCGAGGCCGACGCCGCCTACGGTGACCCGTTCACGGACGAGTCCCTGTCCCTGACGTTCCGCCTCCGCAAGGCTTAACCGGCCCCACCCAGTGGCCCGGCCCACCCCTCCGGGGGCGGTGCCGGGCCACTGCCGTCTCCGTGCCCGCCGCCGCTGCGCGGGGCCGTCCCCTGCCCGCCCTTCCCCCGTTCCCCGGGCTCCGCCCGGACCCGCACCGGCCCCGCCCCAGTCCGGCGGCCTGAGGCTGTCGCGTCAAAAGGAAACGGGCCGGGCCCGGTGCCCCCGTGGGGGTACCGGGCCCGGCCCGTGAAGCGACTGCCGACAGACGCGGCGGCGACGCCTAGTTGTCGTCCTCGTCGATCAGGAAGCCCCGCATGGGAGACGGCGCCTGCATCGGCTGCGGAGCAGCGGGCCGCACCGGAGCCATCGGCTGCGTCATCGCCGGGGACATCTGCTGCTGGCCGCCGTAGGACGGACCGCCGGCCATCGGGGAGGGGCCGCCCATCGGCGACGGGCCACCCATCGGGGACGGGCCACCCATGCCCATGGCACCGGCCGGGGCCATCGACGGGGACGGCGACGGCGGCAGGGCCGGGCCGGCCGGGGTGCGCGGCGGCGCGAGGGAGTCGTCGGCCTGGGTCTCCAGCTGGCGCAGCTGCGACTCCAGGTAGGACTTCAGACGCGTACGGTACTCGCGCTCGAAGCCCCGCAGGTCCTCGACCTTGCGCTCCAGCGTGGCGCGGGCGGACTCCAGGGAGCCCATCGCGACGCGGTGCTTCTCCTGGGCGTCCCGCTCCAGCGCGTCGGCCTTGGCGCGGGCGTCCCGCTCCAGGCCCTCGGCGCGGCTGCGCGCCTCGCCGACGATCTTGTTGGCCTCGGAACGGGCCTCCGCGATCGCCTGGTCGGCGGTCTGCTGCGCGAGCGACAGGACGCGGGCGGCGCTGTCGCCGCCGGGGCCCTGCTGCGGGAGCTGCGGCTGACCCATCGGCTGCATCTGCTGGCCCATCGGCTGCATCTGCTGGCCCATGGGCTGCATCTGCTGGCCCATCGGCTGGCCGAGCTGGTTCTGGCCGCCCATGGACTGCTGCTGCATCTGCTGCTGCATGGGCTGCTGGCCCATCTGCTGCTGCGGCGCCATCGGGTGCTGGCCGCCCATGGACTGCTGCTGCATGGGGCCGCCCATCGGGCCCGGACCCTGCGGTCCGTGTCCACCGGGACCGGCCGGGAGCTGCGGCGGGCCCATCTGCGGCTGCTGCTGGCCACCCGGGAGCTGCGGCGGGCCCATCTGCGGCTGCTGCTGCTGCGGCGGGCCGGATATGGCCGCCGGCACGGGGCCGCCCGGGCGCTGGTCCTGGGGTTCCGGCTTGCGCATGTTCTGCTGCTGCTGCTGGTTCTGCGCGGCGGCACGCGTGGCGGCGGCCAGCTTGGCGCGCAGGTCCTCGTTCTCGCGCAGCAGACGGGTCAGCTCGGACTCGACCTCGTCGAGGAAGGCGTCGACCTCGTCCTCGTCATAGCCTTCTCGCAGGCGGACGGTCGTGAACTGCTTGTTCCGCACGTCCTCGGGAGTCAGCGGCATGTCTTCTTCACCTCTACGTAGTCGTCGGCAGTCGGCAGGACCGTATCGGGACTGTCCCCGCACCTGCGGGGGAGCTCATCGTTCACACGCTTCTCGCAGCGGTGCTCACGAAACTGATGAGGATGTAAACGATGATCATCAGAACGAAGAAGGACAGGTCGAGTGCCACGCCCCCGAGACGCAACGGCGGGATGAAGCGCCGAAGAAGCTTGAGCGGTGGATCGGTGACAGTGTAGGTGGCCTCCAGAACGACCACCATCGCCTTGCCGGGTGCCCATGAACGTGCGAACTGGAACACGTAGTCCATGACCAGTCGGAAGATCAACACGATGAGGAAGCACATCAGCGCGATGTAGACCACCTGCAGTGCGACGCCCATCCCGTGCTTCCCTCTCCCCTGCTTCCGCTCTGTTCCCGGTCCCGTTTCTGACGGATCGGTCTAGCTTTGGTTGAAGAACCCGCCCTCCGCGATGCGGGCCTTGTCCTCCGCCGTGACATCGACGTTAGCAGGAGACAGCAGGAACACCTTCTGTGTCACGCGTTCAATACTGCCGTGCAGACCGAAGACAAGACCGGCGGCGAAGTCCACGAGACGCTTCGCGTCCGTGTCGTCCATCTCCGTGAGATTCATGATCACCGGAGTGCCCTCACGGAAGTGTTCCCCGATGGTACGGGCCTCGTTGTAGGTCCGGGGGTGCAGCGTCGTGATGCGGTACGGCTCCCGCTCGGAGACGACCTTGGGCATGATCACGGGGGCGTTCTTCTCCAGGTTGGTGCGGTCAGGTGTGATGGATGCCACGGGGGCAATTCGCGCGGGACGTCCGTTTTCTGATGGAATTGGGAGGGGTTCGCGCGGAGCCGGCGGCTGTACAGCTCGTACCGGTTCGTCCGTTACGGGCGTTTGGTGCACCGGCTGCTGTCTACGATCCCGGTCTCGGGCCCGTTCCGGTTCCGGTTCGGGCTCGAACTCGTCATCGGGGTCGTACCCCGGGTTGTCGTACCGGTCGTCCTCCACGAGGCCGAGGTAGACCGCCATCTTGCGCATCGCGCCGGCCATTCTCCGAGTCCTCCGCTCTGTGGTGGATCGCCCTGTCGCAGGTGTCGAGTGTCCGTCAGCAAAGTAGCTGTGTCACCAAAGTCACCAACTGCCCGCGATCCACGTGGTCTGTCCGCTCATCTGCGGAAATGACCATATTTTCTGCTGTGGTCCGACTTTCTTCGCGACGTTACCCGAGCCGGGGTCTCGCGCCGAGTACCGCAGTGCCGACGCGTACATGTGTCGCACCCGCCAGCACGGCCTGCTCCAGGTCGGCACTCATCCCGGCCGACACCATCGTGGCAGCCGGATGGGCCTCGCGCAGGCCTGATGACAATTCCATCATCCGCTCGAAGGCGGCCTGTTCGCGTCCCGCGTAGGGACCCGCCAGGGGGGCGACGGTCATGAGGCCGTCGATCCTCAGACCCGGCGCGCCGGCGACGAGGTCCGCCAACTCCGCCATCAGGTCCGGCGCGGCACCGCCCCGGGCCCCGCGCTCGCCCGACTCGGCGTCGAGCGCGATCTGGACGAGGCAGCCGAGCTCGCGCCCCTGCCCCTCCGCGGCCGCCGAGAGCGCGGTGACGAGTTTCGGCCGGTCGACCGACTGCACCACATGCGCGTATCCCGCCACGGAACGGACTTTGTTCGTCTGCAACTGGCCCACGAAGTGCCAGCTCAGCGGCAGATCCGCACAGGCGGCCGCCTTGGGGGCGGCGTCCTGGTCCCGGTTTTCCGCAACATGACGGACACCCAGGTCCGCCAGCAGTCGTACGTCGCTCGCCGGGTAGGTCTTGGTGACCACGATGAGGGTCACCTCCTCCCGCTCGCGGCCGGCCGCCGCGCAGGCGGACGCGATGCGCTCCTCCACCCGCGCGAGGTTCTCCGCGAGCTCGGCCTTACGATCCGTCATTCGTCAGTCCAACCAGACATATCCGGCAAGCCGCCCGGTCACCCGGTCGCGGCGGTACGAGAAGTGGTCCCGCGACTCCAGTGTGCAGACCGGGGAGCGGTGCGCTTGCGCCACCCCCGCCTCCGCCAGCTGCGCGTGCACCCCGGCGACCACGTCGACGGCCGGTGTCCCCCAGCTGGTCTCGGCCCATGCGGCCGGCACCACCTCGGCGACGGCCTCCCGCATCTCGGCCGGCACCTCGTAGCAGCGGCCGCAGACGGCCGGTCCGGTACGGGCGACGATGCGCGCGGGGTCGGCGCCGAGGGCGGTCATCGCCTCGACCGCGGCGGGCACCACCCCCGCGACCAGCCCGGGCCGCCCGGCGTGGGCTGCGCCGGCGACCCTGGCGACGGGGTCGGCCAGCAGGACCGGCGTGCAGTCGGCGGTGAGCACCGCGAGGGCGAGCCCCCGACGCGCGGTCACCACCGCGTCCACGGAGGGGATGCCGGCGCCGGCGGCCCAGGGGCCGTCGACCACCGCCACGTCCCGGCCGTGCACCTGGTTCATCCAGACCACCAGGTCCGGCTCGATGCCCAGGCCCTCGGCCGCGATCGCCCGGTTCGCACGAACGGCGGCCGGGTCGTCTCCGACCGCGCCGCCGAGATTGAGCTCCTCGTACGGAACGGCGCTCACCCCGCCCCACCGGTCGGTGAAGGCGAAGTGGGCGCCGTTCTCGCTGTGCTGCCCCAGGGTCACTTCAAGAAGTCCGGTACGTCCAGCTCTTCGGCCGGGCTGTCCTGGTAGGGCCGGGCCGTCGGGACCTGCGGCGCGGGGGCCACGGGCTCGACCGGGATCTCCACCGGCGCCGGGGGCTCCTCGCGGGGGGTGACCGTGCCGAGTCCGCCGAAGGCCGGCCGGACCGGCTCGGGCGCGCGGACCGGCGCGGGGGCCGGCTCCTCGCGCTTGGTGGACGCGGCGCCGATGACGTTGTCCCGGCGGGCCGGGGGCTGTCCGCCGTCGAAGCCGGCCGCGATGACGGTGACGCGGACCTCGTCGCCGAGCGCGTCGTCGATGACGGCGCCGAAGATGATGTTCGCCTCGGGGTGCGCGGCCTCGCTCACCAGCTGCGCGGCCTCGTTGATCTCGAAGAGACCGAGGTCCGAGCCGCCGGAGATGGAGAGCAGCACGCCGCGGGCGCCGTCGATGGACGCCTCCAGCAGCGGCGAGGAGATGGCCATCTCGGCGGCGGCCACCGCGCGGTCGTCGCCGCGGGCCGAGCCGATGCCCATCAGGGCCGAGCCGGCCTCGGACATCACGGACTTGACGTCGGCGAAGTCGAGGTTGATCAGACCGGGGGTGGTGATGAGGTCGGTGATGCCCTGGACGCCGGAGAGCAGGACCTGGTCGGCCGACTTGAAGGCGTCGAGCACGCTGACCTGGCGGTCCGAGATGGACAGCAGCCGGTCGTTGGGGATGACGATGAGGGTGTCGACCTCTTCGCGGAGCTCGGCGATGCCGTCCTCCGCCTGGTTCGCGCGGCGCCGGCCCTCGAAGGTGAACGGGCGGGTGACCACACCGATCGTCAGGGCGCCGAGCGAGCGCGCGATGTTGGCGACGACGGGTGCGCCGCCGGTGCCGGTGCCGCCGCCCTCGCCGGCGGTGACGAAGACCATGTCGGCCCCCTTGAGGACCTCCTCGATCTCCTCGCGGTGGTCCTCTGCCGCCTTGCGGCCGACGGCCGGGTTGGCTCCGGCGCCGAGGCCCCGGGTAAGTTCACGGCCGACGTCGAGCTTGACGTCGGCGTCGCTCATCAACAGCGCCTGGGCGTCGGTGTTGATGGCGATGAACTCGACGCCCTTGAGACCGACCTCGATCATTCGGTTGATGGCATTGACACCACCGCCGCCGACACCGATGACCTTGATGACTGCGAGGTAGTTCTGCGGTGCTGCCACGTCGAAGGCCTCTCGCCTCGAGTTACGTGTCGCCGCCTCGCGGGCCTGCGTAGCGACGACTGATGCCGAAAAGTGGGACGGTCCGTACGCGCCGACCCGAACCCTCACCCTTAAGTTTAGGGTTAGGGGTGTGTCTGTTCCCTGGACTCTTCCGAACAGGACACTAAGTCGACAAGTAGCGCGTGTTCAACGAACACGCCGAACCTCCCGTTTTTCTTTTCACCCTATGTGATCACCCGTATCGGTGGCCAACCAGGGTGCGTCGGCGTTCGACCTGACGTCAACTCCCGGACACCGCAGGTGCCGTGGGGACGCTCACGTCGAAGTGGTCAGCCTTGGGCGAGGCCTTCAGCAGAGCCGTCAGCGCCCTGCCTTTGGCCTCACCCAGTTCGCCGCTCCCCCAGACGACCGTGCGGCCCCTGGTGAGTTGCAGTACGACCGAATCGTACGACCGGACCGTGACCTGCAGCGTCTCCTTGGAGACGGCCTCGGGGAGGCTTCCGGCGATGCCGACGGCCTCGCGCAGCAGCCGCTCGCCGTCGAAGCGGCGGGCGCTCGGGGAGCCCTCCGCCGCCAGTTCGAGGACCGGAACGTGCTCGGGTGCTTGCCGAACCGTGTCGAATCGCACACCGGAAGCGTCCACTTCGACGAACTGTCCGTCCTTCTTGATGAGCAGGACCGGTTTGCGTTCCGTCACCTTCAGGGCGATCCCGTGCGGCCAGGACCGCACCACGTCGACCGAATCGACGCGGGACAGCCGGCCCCGTACGCGGCCCGCGATCTCGTCGGTGTCGACGCCCACCAGGGGTGCGCCGACGGGCACGGCCGCGGCGGCGAGGACCTGCTCGGGGGTGAGCACCTCGGTGCCGGAGGCCGTGACCTTCTCGACGCGGAGCCAGGAGGAGCCGTACAGCGCCCAGGTGACGCCCGCGGCGAGGAGCACCGCGGCGGCGAGGGAGGCCAGCACGCGGACCCGGCGCGGCAGTGCGCGACGGGGCCCCCGCGGGCCGGATCCCCCCGGCGGTTTCGACGACTTGGGCCGCTTGGAGGCTTTGGGCGCTTTGGATGCGTCCGCACCCGTGCCGCCCTTGCCGCCCCGGCCGGAAGGGCCGCGCCGTGCCGTCGTCGCTCCCGCCACTCCTGTGCCTCCTGGGTCAGCGGTTACCCGCGTGCGGCCGCAATCGCCTCGTAGACCAGACCGACGAGCAGGTCGTCGGCGTCCCGGCGGCCGAACTCGGCGGCGGCGCGGGACATCTCGTACAGGCGGTGCGGATCGGACAGCACCGGGAGGACCTGGCCGAGCACCCAGTCGGGCGTCAGCTCCGCGTCGTCCACGAGCAGGCCGCCGCCGGCCTTGACCACCGGCTGGGCGTTGAGCCGCTGTTCGCCGTTGCCGATGGGCAGCGGTACGTAGGCGGCCGGCAGTCCGACGGCGGAGAGTTCGGCGACGGTCATCGCACCCGCGCGGCACAGCATCATGTCGGCGGCGGCGTACGCGAGATCCATCCGGTCCACGTACGGTACCGGCACATACGGCGGCATCCCGGGCATGTTGTCGACACGCGGCAGTTCGTTCTTCGGGCCGACCGCGTGCAGGATCTGGATGCCGGAGCGCTGGAGGGTCGGCGCGGCCTGCTGGATCACCTCGTTGAGGCGGCGGGCGCCCTGGGAGCCGCCGGAGACCAGCAGCGTCGGCAGGTTGGGGTCCAGGCCGAAGGCGGCGCGCGCCTCGGGGCGGACGGCGGCCCGGTCGAGGGTGGAGATCGAGCGGCGCAGCGGGATGCCCACGTAGCGTGCGCCGCGCAGCTTGCTGTCGGGGGTGGAGACCGCGACGGCGTGGGCGTAGCGGGAGCCGATCTTGTTGGCCAGTCCGGGGCGGGCGTTGGCCTCGTGGACGATGATCGGCACCCCGAGCCGCTTGGCGGCGAGGTAGCCGGGCAGGGCCACGTAGCCGCCGAAGCCGACGACCACGTCGGCCTTGGTGCGTACGAGGATCTCCTCGGCGGCCTTGATGGTGCCGCGCAGCCGCCCGGGGACGGTGATCAGCTCCGGGGTGGGCTTGCGGGGCAGCGGTACGGCGGGGATGAGGCCCAGCTCGTAGCCGCGCTCCGGTACCAGGCGGGTCTCAAGGCCCCGTTCCGTGCCGAGGGCGGTGATGCCCACGGTCGGGTCCTGCCTGCGCAGTGCGTCCGCGAGGGCCAGCGCCGGCTCGATGTGGCCGGCGGTCCCCCCGCCGGCGAGTACGACATGCACCGAAATTCACCGCTCTCCGGACGGACGCCTCTTGACGCGCCGTCTCATCGACTTCCATATCGGCCCGCTCCGCTTCCAGCCGGCTCTCGGCTGTCGCATCGCGAGCGCCGCCCGCGCCGCCGGCTCCTCCCGCGCGAACGCGATGAGCAGTCCGACGGCGAACATGGTCGGCAGCAGGGCCGACCCTCCGTAGGAGAACAGCGGGAGGGGGACCCCGGCGATCGGCAGCAGGCCGAGCACCGCACCGATGTTGATCACGGCCTGGGCCGTGATCCAGGTGGTCACGCCTCCCGCGGCATACCGTACGAAGGAGTCCTCCGTGCGTCCGGCCACGCGGATACCCGCATAGCCTAGAGCCGCGAACAGGGCGAGCACCGACAGCGTCCCTGCCAGACCCAGTTCCTCACCGGTGATGGCAAAGATGAAGTCGGTGTGGGCTTCGGGCAGTTGACCCCATTTTTCCACACTCGCCCCGAGACCGGAACCGAACCATCCGCCGGACGCGAGGGCATAGATCCCGTGTACGGCTTGCCAGCAGAGGTCGTTCTTGCCCGGTTCTGTCGCCCCGAGGCAGGCGAGCCGGTCCATACGGTGCGGGCTGGTCTTGATGAGCAGTGCGACGATCACACCCGCGAAGGCGAGCACGCCCACGAACAGCCTCGTCGGCGCGCCGGCCAGCCACAGCAGGCCGATGAGGACGGCTCCGAGGATCATCGCGGTGCCCATGTCCCCGCCGAGCATGATCAGCCCGAGCAGCAGGAAGGCCACCGGGACCAGCGGCACCAGCAGGTGCTTCCACTGGCTCAGCAGCCCCTTGTCGCCCTTGCGGGCCAGCAGGTCGGCTCCCCACAGGATCAGCGCGAGCTTGCCGAACTCGCTGGGCTGGAGCATGAACGGGCCGCCGAGGGAGATCCAGTTCTGGTTGCCGTTGATCGAGACCCCTATCCCGGGGACCTGGACCAGGACCATCAGGAACAGGGTTCCGGCCAGAACCGGGTAGGAGAGCGCCCGGTGCAGCTTGACCGGCATCCGGGAGGCGGCGAAGAGCAGGACGCCGCCGATCAGGGCGGCCAGGAACTGCTTCTTGAAGAAGTAGGCGTCGCCCAGGCCCAGCTGGAGCGCCTTGATCATGGAGGCCGAGTAGACCATCACCAGCCCGAGCACGGTGATGAGCAACGAGCTGCCGAAAATCAGGTAATACGCGGTGAGCGGGCGGTCCCAGGCCTTGCTCAACTGCCGCTGCGTACGCCGCAGCCCCGACAGCGGCCCGCGCCCTGCGGGCCGCTTGGCCCCGCCCGCCGGGCGTTTGCGGCCCTGCGCCTTGACGGCGGCGGGCCGCCGCCCCGGCAGCATCTGCTTGGCCGGCATCTGTGATCTTCCCCTCCACTCGTACGAGGCGAGCAGCCGGCCGGAGGGAACCTGTCGCGGCGCCCGGCCTAGGCCGTGTCCGCGGCACTCCCGGAGGCCAGTTCGCGCACCGCGTCGGCGAACGCGTCCCCACGCTTGTTGTAGTTCGCGAACATGTCCATCGACGCACACGCGGGCGCCAGCAGGACCGTGTCCCCTGGCTCCGCGAGCCGGGCCGCTTCCCGGACCGCTGCGAGCATCGCCCCAGTGTCGGTCCGTTCGAGGTCGGTCACCGGGACCTCGGGCGCGTGTCGCGCCAGCG
This sequence comes from Streptomyces sp. NPDC033966, assembly GCF_055575955.1. NCBI lineage: Bacteria > Bacillati > Actinomycetota > Actinomycetes > Kitasatosporales > Streptomycetaceae > Streptomyces > Streptomyces sp. NPDC033966. The sequence goes on from NZ_JBVIRQ010000004.1 coordinate 328,340, forward strand.
CCTCGGCGATCAGCGCCCGGTCGGCGCCCATGAGTACGACCGCCCGCAGCCGCTTCGCGGACTTCTGGACGAGCTCGTCGAAGGTCGCGCCCTTGGCGAGGCCGCCGGCGATCCAGACGACCGGTTCGAAGGCCGCGAGGGAGGCCTCCGCGGCGTGGGTGTTGGTGGCCTTGGAGTCGTCGACGTAGCGGACCCCGTCGACCTCGTCCACGAACGCGACGCGGTGCGCGTCGGGGCGGAAGTCGCGCAGCCCGTCGCGGACCGCGCGCGGCTCGACGCCGAAGGCGCGGGCGAGGGCGGCGGCGGCGAGGGCGTTGGCGATGTTGTGCGGGGCGGGCGGGTTGACGTCGTCGACGTGCGCCAGCTCCTGGGCGTTCTTCTGCCGGTTCTCCACGAAGGCCCGGTCCACGAGGATCCCGTCGACCACGCCGAGCATGGACGGGCCGGGGGCGCCGAGGGTGAAGCCGATGGCCCGGCAGCCCTCCTCGACGTCGGCCTCCTCGACCAGCCTCTCGGTGGCCGGGTCGGCGACGTTGTAGACGCAGGCGATGGTGTTGCCCTCGTAGATGCGGCCCTTGTCGGCGGCGTACGCCTCCATGGAGCCGTGCCAGTCGAGGTGGTCCGGGGCCAGGTTGAGCACGGCCGCGGAGTGGGCGCGTACCGAGGGGGCCCAGTGCAGCTGGTAGCTGGATAGCTCGACGGCGAGCACGTCGTACTGCTCGTCGCCGGTCACCACGTCGATGATGGGGGTGCCGATGTTGCCGACGGCGGCGGTCTTCAGACCGGCCGCCCGCAGGATCGAGGCCAGCATCTGGGTGGTGGTGGTCTTGCCGTTGGTGCCGGTGATGGCGAGCCACGGGGCCGCCCCCTCGCCGCGCAGCTGCCAGGCGATCTCGACGTCGCCGACGACGTCCACGCCCGCCTCGGCGGCCGCCAGGAAGAGCGGGCTGTCGGGCTTCCAGCCCGGCGAGGTCACGACCAGCTCGGTGCCCTCGGGGAGGGTCTCGGCGTCGCCGAGGCGTACGGAGACGCCCTTGGCCTCCGCCTCCAGCTCCGCGGCCCGGGCCCGGTGGCCCTCGCTGTCGCCGCCGTCGACGACCGTCACGGAGGCGCCGAGGCCGGCCAGGGCGCGGGCGGCGCTGATGCCGCTCACGCCGAGGCCGGCGACGGTGATGTTCCTGTCCTGCCAGGAGGTCACTTGTCTGCTGCCCATCCCGCGTAGAAGAGACCGAGACCGACGATCACGCACATGCCCTGGATGATCCAGAAGCGGACCACGACGAGGACTTCCGACCAGCCCTTGAGTTCGAAGTGGTGCTGGAGCGGGGCCATGCGGAAGACGCGCTTCCCGGTCAGCTTGAAGGAGCCGACCTGGATGACGACCGACATCGTGATGAGCACGAAGAGGCCGCCGAGGAGGGCCATCAGGAACTCCGTGCGGGAGCAGATGGCCAGACCCGCGAGGGCGCCGCCCAGCGCGAGCGAACCGGTGTCGCCCATGAAGATCTTGGCGGGCGAGGTGTTCCACCACAGGAAGCCGAAGCAGGCGCCCATCAGGGCGGAGGCGACGACCGCGAGGTCCAGCGGGTCGCGCACCTCGAAGCAGGCGTTCGGGTTGGTGAGGTCGACCGCGTTCGCGCAGGACTCCTGGAACTGCCAGACACCGATGAAGGTGTAGGCGCCGAAGACCATCACGGCGGCACCCGTCGCGAGGCCGTCCAGGCCGTCGGTCAGGTTCACGCCGTTGGACATGGCCAGGATCATGAACAGGGCCCAGACCACGAACAGCACCGGGCCGATGGACCAGCCGAAGTCCGTGACGAACGACAGCTTTTCCGAGGCCGGGGTCAGTCCGCGCGAGTCCTTGAACTGGAGCGCCAGCACCGCGAAGGCGATGCCCACGATCAGCTGGCCGGCCATCTTGGCCTTGGCCCGCAGACCGAGCGAACGCCGCTTGACGATCTTGATGTAGTCGTCGAGGTAGCCGACCAGGCCCATGCCCGCCATCAGGAACAGCACCAGCAGGCCCGAGAAGCTCGGCTCCTCACCGGTGATGACCTTGGTCAGGGCGTACGCGATGATCGTGGCCAGGATGAAGGAGATACCGCCCATGGTGGGCGTGCCCTTCTTCCCGGCGTGGCCGCGGGGGCCGTCGTCGCGGATGAACTGGCCGTAGCCCTTGCGGGCCAGCAGCTTGATCAGCAGCGGCGTGCCGATCACGGTGAGGAACATGCCGATGACACCGGCGAACAGGATCTGCCTCATCGGTCGGCGACCCCGCCCTCGCGCTCCAGCAACGCCAGCGCGACCCGCTCCAGGCCGACCGACCTGGAAGCCTTCACCAGCACGACGTCCCCCGGGCGCAGTTCACTGCGCAACAGGTCGACCGCCGCCTGCGCGTCGGACACGAGCACCGACTCCTCACCCCACGAACCCTCGTTATATGCGCCCAGTTGCAGCCAGGACGCTTCCCTGCCCCCGACTGCCACGAGCCTGCTCACGTTGAGCCGGACGGCGAGCCGTCCCACCGCGTCGTGCTCGGCCAGCGATGCGTCACCGAGCTCGGCCATGGGGCCGAGCACCGCCCACGTACGTCCCCCGTCCGCCTTGCCGGCCTCCCCCATCGCGACGAGTGCGCGCAGGGCGGCCCGCATGGACTCCGGGTTCGCGTTGTAGGCGTCGTTGACGATCGTCACGCCGTCCTCGCGCTCGGTGACCTCCATCCGCCACCGGGACAGCGTGCCCGCTCCGGAGAGCGCTGTGGCGATCTCCTCGGCCGGCATGCCCAGGACATGGGCGACAGCGGCCGCGGCGAGCGCGTTCGACACGTGGTGCTCACCGTACAGCCGCAAGGTCACATCACTGCACCCGGTCGGTGTGTGGAGTGTGAAGGAGGGCTGCCCCGCGGGCGTCATCCGGACCTCGGTGGCGCGTACGTCGGCGTCCTCGGCCTCGCCGAAGAGGACCGTACGGGCCTTCGTGCGGGCGGACATGGCGCGCACGAGCAGGTCGTCGGCGTTGAGCACGGCGACGCCGCCCTCGGCCTCGGACGGCAGGGCCTCGACCAGCTCCCCCTTGGCCTGGGCGATGGCCTCGCGGCCGCCGAACTCGCCGATGTGGGCGGTGCCGACGTTCAGGACGAGGCCGATGCGCGGCGGCGTCAGGCCGGTCAGGTAGGCGATGTGGCCGATGCCGCGGGCGCCCATCTCCAAGACCAGGTGGCGGGTTTCCGCGGTGGCCTTCAGGGCGGTGAGCGGCAGGCCGATCTCGTTGTTGAGGGAGCCGGGCGTCCACACCGTGGGCGCGTGGTGCTGGAGCACCTGGGCGATGAGGTCCTTGGTGGAGGTCTTGCCGGCGGAGCCGGTCAGGGCCACCACGTCGGTGCCGAGACGTTCGACGACGGTGCGGGCGAGGGCGCCGAGCGCCTTCTCCACGTCGGGCACCACGATGGCCGGTACGCCGACGGGCCGGGCGGCGAGGACGGCGGCGGCGCCGGCGGCGACGGCGCGCTCGGCGTAGTCGTGGCCGTCGACGTGCTCGCCCTCGAAGGCGGCGAAGAGGCTGCCGGGCTCCACCTGGCGGGAGTCGATGACGACGGGTCCGCCGATCCGCACCGACGGATCCGGTATGTCGTGGGGCCGCCCGCCGGTGATGTCGGCGATCTCGGCGAGGGAAAGGGCGATCACTGGTCCACCTCGGCCTGTCGGGCGCTGAGCTGCTGGTTCTCGATGGCCGCACGGAGCACGGCGCGGTCGTCGAAGGGGCGTACGACGCCCGCGGTGTCCTGGCCCTGCTCGTGGCCCTTGCCGGCGACGAGGACGGTGTCGCCGGCCTCGGCGCGCGCGACGGCGGCGGCGATGGCCGCGGCGCGGTCGGCGTCGACGAGGACGGTGCCGCGCTCCTCGGCGGGCACGGAGACGGCGCCCTCGAACATCGCGGCGAGGATCTTCAGGGGGTCCTCGGAGCGCGGGTTGTCGGAGGTCAGGACGGCGGTGTCGGCGTACCGGGCCGCCGCGGCGCCCATCGGGGCGCGCTTGGTGGTGTCGCGGTCGCCGCCGCAGCCGAGGACGATGTGCAGCTTGCCGGTGGTGACCTCGCGCAGGGCGCGCAGCACCGACTCGACGGCGTCCGTCTTGTGGGCGTAGTCGACGACGGCCAGGTACGGCTGTCCCGCGTCGACCCGCTCCAGGCGGCCGGGGACCCCGGGGACCGCGGCGACGCCGTCGGCGGCGGTCTGCGGGTCGAGGCCGGCGGCGGCGAGGGTGACGATCGCGGCGACGGTGTTGGCGACGTTGAACGGGCCCGGCAGCGGGGCGGTGGCCCGTACGCGCTGTCCCTCCGGTCCGACCAGGGTCAGGGTGGAGTCCATGTGGCCGCTGACCACGTCCTCGGCGCGCCAGTCGGCGGCCGGGTCGCCGGCGGCGGAGAAGGTGACGACCGGGATCGGCGCCTCCTTGGCGAGGCGGCGGCCGTACTCGTCGTCGAAGTTGACCACTCCGACGCGGGCCCGGCGCTCGGTGAAGAGCTGCGCCTTGGCCTGGAAGTAGTCCTCCATGCCGGTGTGGAACTCCATGTGTTCCGGGCTCAGGTTGTTGAAGACGGCGACGTCGAAGACGCAGCCGTCGACCCGGCCCAGGACCAGGGCGTGGCTGGAGACCTCCATGGCCACGGCCTCGACGCCGCGTTCGCGCATGACGGCGAACAGGGCCTGGAGGTCGGTGGCCTCGGGGGTGGTCCGCTCGGACTTGATGCGCTCGTCGCCGATGCGCATCTCGACGGTGCCGACGAGTCCGGTGGTGCGTCCCGCCGCGCGCAGCCCGCCTTCGACGAGGTACGCGGTGGTGGTCTTGCCGGAGGTGCCGGTGATGCCGAGCTGGAGCAGGGCCTCGCCGGGCCGGCCGTAGATCTCGGCGGCGAGCTCGCCCATCCGGCCGCGCGGGTCGGCGACGGCCAGGACCGGCAGGCCGGTCGCGGCGGCGCGCTCGGCACCCTCCGGGTCGGTCAGCACGGCGGCGGCGCCGAGGGCGGCCGCCTGGGCGGCGAAGTCCGCACCGTGCAGCCGGGCGCCGGGCAGTGCCGCGTACAGGTCTCCGGGGCGTACCGCACGGGAGTCGTGCGTGATGCCGGTGATCTGAGCGGCGCCGGACTCGGGCAGACCCAGCAGGGTGGCCAGCTCGCCCAGGGGGGTCGGGCGGGCGGACACGGGCCGGGGCGCTCCCGGCGGCGCTGCCGGGGCGTCTTTCTGGGCGGTTCTGGGCTGATCAGCGTGGGGCACGGCGGTGAGCGTACCGGGCGCGGCGGGCCGCTCGCGAAGCGAGGGCCCCGCTTCGGCGCCGGCGGCCGTCTGGTTCCCCGGTTCCGGGGTGATCGTTGTCACTGGTCGTGCCTCGCGCTCTGGTGGCTGGACGGTCGGTTCACGGCCCGGGCTGGGGACCGGTGGGGGCGCTGCTCGGGGCGGCGGGCGGCGGGCCCGCGTCGTAGGTCACGGGGAGGCCGGCGGGGGCCGCTCCGGTGGGTGCGACCTGGAGGGTCTTGAGGGCGAACTCCATGACCGTCTTGTAGATCGGGCCGCAGATCTGGCCGCCGAAGTAGCTGCCCTTGGTGGGGTTCTGGATGGCGCAGTAGACGGTGATGCGGGGGTTGTCGGCGGGGGCGAAGCCGGCGAAGGAGGCGGTGTAGCCCTTGTAGCGGCCGGTGGCCGGATCCACCCGGTTGGAGGTGCCGGTCTTCCCGCCGACCCGGTAGCCGGGGATCTTCGCCTTGGTGCCGGTGCCCTCCTGGTCGTCGACCACGGATTCGAGCATCTCGGAGAGGGTCTTGGCCGTTTCGGCGCTGATCACCCTGGTCTGCTCGGGGGCCGGGGCCGGGGTGAAGCGGCCGTCGGGGCCCTTGGTGCCGCGCACCAGGGTCGGGGTGATGCGGACGCCGCCGTTGGCGATCGTGGAGTACACGGAGGCGGCCTGCATGGCGTTGAGGGACAGGCCCTGGCCGAAGGGGATCGTGTACTGCTGCGAGGTGGACCAGGCCTCGGGCTTGGCGAGGATCCCGCGGGATTCGCCGGGGTAGTTCAGGCCGCTGGGGCGTCCGATGCCGAATTTGTCCAGGTAGGAGTAGAGGACCTTGTTGGCCTCGGACTGGGTGGCGCCGAGCTGGCCGGTGGCCAGGATGGTGCCGATGTTGGAGGACTTGGCGAGGACCCCGTTGAGGGTCAGGTACCAGGTCGGGTGGTCGACGTCGTCCTTGAAGAGCCGGTCGCCGCGGTGCAGCCGGTTGGGGACCTCGACGTGGGTGTCGGGGCGGGCCTTCTTCTCCTCCAGGACGGCGGCCATCGACATCACCTTGGCGGTGGAGCCGGGCTCGTACACGTCCTGGAGCGCGGCGTTGCCCATCGCGGCGGAGCGGGCCCGGGTCAGGTCGTTGGGGTCGAAGCCGGGGGCGTTGGCCATGGCCAGCACCTCGCCGGTGCGGGTGTCCTGGACGATGACGTAGCCGCGGTCGGCGCCGGACTTCTCGACCTGTTCGGCGATGGCGCTCTGCGCGGCCCACTGGATGTCGCGGTCGATGGTCAGCTCGATGTCGTCGCCGGGCACGGCGGGCTTCTCGCTGGAGCCCGCGGTGGGGACGCGGCGGCCGCCGGACTGGGCGTAGGTCAGTTCGCCGTCCTTGCCGGAGAGCTTCTTGTCGAGGGCGGACTCCAGGCCGCCGCCGCCCTTGCCGTCGGCGTTGACGTAACCCAGTATCCCGGCGGCGAGGTCGCCGCCCGGGTACACGCGCTTGCTGCTGACCTCGTTGAAGACGCCGGCGATGACGTTGGCGCCGGGGCCGTTCTTCTTCTTGTCGGCGGCCGCCTTGTCGGCGAAGAGCTTCTTGAGGTCCTTGATCTGGTTCCAGACCTGGGGGGTCTGGCGGCGGGCCAGGATCACGTAGCGGCTGTTCTTGGTCTGGAGGCGCTTGGCGAGCTCTCCGGCGTCCGCTCCGAGGATGGGCGCGAGGAGCGCGGCCGCCTGCTGGGGTGCGTCGGGGGCCTTGCTCTCCTGCGGGGTGAACATCTTCGGGTCGGCGGTGATGTCGTACGCGTCGACGCTGGTGGCCAGGGCCACGCCCTTGCGGTCGGTGATCTCCCCGCGCTCGGCGGCCAGGGTGTGGCTGGCGAAGCGGTTCTCGCTGGCCTTGGCGGAGTACGCGGAGGCGTCGACGGCCTGCACCTGGAGGAGCCGGACGACGAAGGCGAGCATGACGAGGGTGAGCCCGACGCCGACCAGGCGCAGCCGGGGTTTCGGGTTCCCGAGCCGGATGGTGTGTGGCTGCCCTTGCCCTGGCCGGGCGGTGACCCGGGCCCGCGGCACCGCCGCCTTGGGGCTCACCGCCGCACTCCGCGCCGCCGCGCGGGAGCCCCCGGCGTCCCGCCCCCGGAGCTCCGCCCCGCACCCGCCGACGAGTCCGGCCGTACGCGGCCGACCGGCCCCCGGCCCGAGGCGCAGCCGGCGTCCGAGACCCGGGCCCGACCGCAGCCGAACCCGGCCCCGCCGGCGATCGAGACACGGGCCCGGACAGCGCACGAACTCCCAGCCCCGCCGGCGATCGAGGCGCGGGTCCGGGCAGCGCACGAACACCCAGCCCCGCCGGCCATCAAGGCGCGGGCCCGGACAGCGCACGAACACCCAGCCCCGCCGGCCATCGAGGCACGGGCCCGGACAGCGCACGGGGAACGGTGGAAGGGCGGGGAGGGGAGGCGCCCCGCAGGGGGTCCTCCCGGCGGTAGCTGGGGGAGGGTCCGCGTCACGACGTCACCTGCCTGGCGTAGGGGTGGGTTGCGGGGTTCCGCCAGAGGCCTGGGCCGGGGCCTGGGCCGGGCCCGACGGGGCGGGTGACCCGGGGGCGGGGCTCTGCGGAACCGGCGGAGCCACTGGCGGGGCGGGGGCCTCGGCCGGCGCCGGGGTACCCGCGGTCCTGCCGTCGGGGCCGAGAAACACGGGGCTGCCCCCCGGCACCAGACCCAGCTCGCGCGCCCGCCGCTGAAGGGCGTCCGGCGCCGAGTAGGCGTCCACGTCCCGCTGGAGCGCCTGCTGCTCGTCGGTCAGCCCGGTGGTCTCCTTCTTCAGCCGGCTCAGCTGGAAGGAGCCCTGGTTCAGCGCCGAGTTCAGCAGCAGCAGGCTGATCAGCCCGCCCGCGAGCAGCGCCACCACCAGCAGGACGAACGGCATCCGCGCCGCCCCGCCGCCCTGCGGCCGCGGCCGGGTGCCGCCCGGGCGGGCCTTGGTCACAGCCGCGCCTCGCGGATGCGCTCGACGCCCCGGAACCGGGCCGGGGCGGCCCGCCGGTTCTCGGCGATCTCCTCCTCGGTCGGCAGCTCCGCGCCGCGCGTCAGCAGCTTCAGCTTCGGCTGGTACTTCTCCGGGACGACCGGCAGCCCCGGCGGGGCCGTGGAGGCGGCTCCGGCGGCGAAGACCTGCTTCACGAGGCGGTCCTCCAGGGAGTGGTACGAGAGGACCGCGATCCGCCCGCCGACCGCGATCCGGTCGACCGCCGCCGGGATGGCCCGCTCCAGCCCGGAGAGCTCTCCGTTGACCTCGATGCGCAGGGCCTGGAAGGTCCGCTTGGCGGGGTTGCCGCCGGTGCGCTTGGCCGCCTGCGGCAGGGCGTCGCGGATCAGCTCCACGAGGCGGGCGCTGTTGGAGAAGGGCTCCTTCTCCCGTTCCCGCACGATCGCGGACACGATCCGCTTGGCCTGCTTCTCCTCGCCGTACTGGCGCAGGATCCGCACCAGCTCGCCGGGGGCGTAGGTGTTGAGGACCTCGGCGGCGCTGATGCCGGTCGTCTGGTCCATGCGCATGTCCAGCGGCGCGTCCTGGGCGTACGCGAACCCGCGGTCGGCCTCGTCGAGCTGCATGGAGGAGACGCCGAGGTCGAAGAGGATGCCCTGGACGGCCGGGAGCCCCAGGCTGTCGAGCACCTCGGCGAGGTCGGCGTAGATCGCGTGGACGAGCGTGGCCCGGTCCCCGAAGGGCGCGAGCCGCTCCCCGGAGAGCCGCAGGGCCTCCTTGTCGCGGTCGAGGCCGATCAGTCGTGCCTCGGGGAACCGGGTCAGCAGGGCCTCGCTGTGGCCGCCGAGGCCGAGGGTGCAGTCGACGACGACGGCCCCCGGCCTCTCCAGCGCCGGGGCCAACAGGTCCAGGCACCGCTGGAGCATCACCGGGACATGTCGGGACTCGCTAGTCAAAGCGCCCTCTCAGATAACGGCGCGGCAGGCATACGCCGCGCCGCGCACGCGGAGTGTTACCAGGGGGCCGGGCGGCCGGTGAGGGCCGGGCTCCGGCCGGTTCGCGTCACTTTAGTGCAACGGTCGCCGCGGTCAACGAACCGCCCCGCGCCCGGTGCGCCCTCCCCCCGAACAAAGCCCAAAAGCCGCGAATCACCCGAACAGCGGCCCCCGTCTCACTCCTGTGGGTTAGCTCACAACAAGGCTCGTTGACCTTCTTTGTCCACCCTCACTCAATGCCTCTCCGAGCTGTGACCACTAACGTCATAACCATGACGACTTCCGCATCCCTGCCCGCCCGCCCCACGCCCCAGGCATCTAGCGGCGATTCCGTCACCGACCGGCTCGTCGCGGCCAACCAGCGCTACGCCGCCCAGTTCACCGACCCCGGCATGGACGCCCGCCCCGTCCTGCACGTGGCCGTCGTGGCCTGCATGGACGCCCGCCTGGACCTGCACAAGGCCCTGGGTCTGGAGCTCGGCGACTGCCACACCATCCGCAACGCCGGCGGGGTCGTCACCGACGACACCATCCGCTCGCTCACCATCAGCCAGCGGGCCCTCGGCACCCGATCGGTCATACTCATCCACCACACCGGCTGCGGCCTCGAAAGCCTGACCGAGGACTTCCGGCACGAGCTGGAGGACGAGGTCGGCCAGCGCCCCGCCTGGGCCGTGGAGGCCTTCCGCGACGTCGACCAGGACGTCCGCCAGTCCATGCAGCGGGTCCGGACGAACCCGTTCCTGGTCCACAAGGACGATGTGCGAGGCTTCGTCTTCGACGTGCACACCGGGCTCCTGCGGGAGATCGATCCGGCCACCTGAGTGACAGACCCGGCGGACGCCGTCAAGAATGCGGGGAGACGTCACCCGGAACCCCTCCGGGACGGTGTCCGTGTTTCGGGGTGGGCCGGTTCATGCGCCAACAGCGTCGGCCCGTAGAAAGGGCCGAGGAGAACCAGGTGACCACGTACGACGACCGAGCGAGCCTCGCTGATCTGACCAGCACGGCCGAGCGGGTCCGCCGGTCGGTCGAGAGCGTGATCGAGGGCAAGCCCGAGGTCGTACGGATCGCGCTGACCGTGCTGCTGGCCGAGGGGCACCTCCTGATCGAGGACGTCCCCGGCGTCGGCAAGACGATGCTGGCCAAGACGCTCGCCAAGTCCATCGACTGCTCGGTCCAGCGCATCCAGTTCACGCCCGACCTGCTGCCGTCCGACATCACCGGCGTCAGCATCTACGACCAGCAGCGGCGCGAGTTCGAGTTCAAGCCCGGCGCGATCTTCGCGCAGATCGTCATCGGCGACGAGATCAACCGCGCCTCCCCCAAGACCCAGTCCGCGCTGCTGGAGTCGATGGAGGAGCGCCAGGTCACCATCGACGGCACCACCTACGCGCTGCCCAGCCCGTTCATGGTCGTCGCCACCCAGAACCCGGTGGAGATGGAGGGCACCTACCCCCTCCCCGAGGCCCAGCGCGACCGGTTCATGGCCCGCGTCTCCGTCGGCTACCCCAGCCCCGAGGCCGAGCTCCAGATGCTCGACGTGCACGGCGGGGTCTCCCCGCTCGACGACCTCACCGCCGTCGCGCACGCCCACGACGTGGTCAAGCTGATAGAAGCCGTCCGCGAGGTGTACGTCGCCGCACCCGTACGCCGCTACGTGGTCGACCTGGTCTCGGCGACCCGCAGCCACCCGGAGCTGCGCCTGGGCGCCTCGCCCCGCGCCACCCTGCACCTGCTGCGCGCCGTCAAGGCCTCCGCGGCCCTGTCCGGACGGGACTACGTCCTGCCCGACGACGTCCAGCAGCTGGCCGCCCCCGTCCTCGCGCACCGGCTGCTGCCCACCGCGCAGGCCCAGCTGAACCGGCGCACCGCCGAGCAGGTCGTCCACGACATCCTCCAGCGCACCCCCGTCCCCGCCGCGCACCACCGCGGCGAGATGCCGCCCGGCGCGGCCGCCCGGAGCTTCTGATGGCGGCCGGTGCCCCGCACGGCGCCGGCGGGCAGGTCAGGGATCCCGGCGGGCTGCGCGCCTCGCTGGCCGGGCTGACGACCCGGGGGCGCTCGTTCCTGGCCGCCGGGGCCGCCGCCGCCGTCTGCGCGTACGTACTGGGCCAGGGCCAGCTGCTGCGGGTCGGGCTGCTGCTCGTCGCCCTGCCCCTGATCTGCGTCCTCGCCCTGCACCGCACCCGCCACCGGGTCACCGCGACCCGGCGCCTGACCCCGCCGCGGGTGCCCGCCGGCGGGGAGGCCCGGGTACAGCTGCGGCTGGAGAACGTCTCCCGCGTCCCCACCGGACTGCTGATGCTCCAGGACCGGGTGCCCTACGTGCTCGGGCCGCGGCCCCGCTTCGTACTGGACCGGGTCGAGGCCGGCGGCCGCCGCGAGGTCTCGTACCGGGTCCGCTCCGACCTGCGCGGCCGGTACCCGCTCGGCCCCCTCCAGCTGCGCCTGACCGACCCCTTCGGGCTGGTCGAACTGACCCGCTCCTTCACCGCCTACGACACCCTCACCGTCGTCCCGCGCACCCAGCCCCTGCCCGCCGTCCGGATGACCGGCGAGGCCGGCGGCTACGGCGACGGCAGCCGCCGCTCGCTCGCGCTGGCCGGCGACGACGACGTGATCCCGCGCACCTACCGGCGCGGCGACGACCTGCGCCGGGTGCACTGGCGCTCCACCGCCCGCTACGGCGAGCTGATGGTGCGCCGCGAGGAGCAGCCCCAGCGCAGCAAGGCCACGGTCCTGCTGGACACCCGCGGCCAGGCGTACGAGGGCGCCGGCCCCGACTCCGCTTTCGAGTGGGCGGTGTCGGCCGCCGCCTCCACCCTGCTGCACGTCCTGGAACAGGGGTTCTCGGTGCGGCTGCTGACCGACACCGGCGACTCGGTGCCCGGCGAGGGCGGCGGGGGCTTCTCCTCCGGCGGGGCGGAGTCCGCCGAGGCGGCCGGGCTGATGATGGACACCCTCGCGGTCGTCGGCCACTCCGACGGGAGCGGGCTGGGCCGGGCCTACGACGCGGTCCGCAGCGGCGGGGCGGCGCTCGCCTCCTCCGGCGCCGACGGCCTGCTCATCGCCTTCTTCGGCGACCTCGACGAGGAACAGACCGAAATGGCGGCCCGGATGCGGCAGCGCAGCGCGGGCGCGGTGGCGTTCGTACTGGACTCCGCGACCTGGACCGGAGCGCCCTCGCGGGCGGAGGAGCGGCTGCGCAGGCTGCGGGACGCGGGCTGGACGGCACTGGCCGTACCGCCCGGCGCCGCCTTCGCCGAGCTGTGGCGGCAGGCCGGGAACGCTCCCCTCGGCTCGGAGACCTCCGGAGGACGGGGATGAGCGGGCGCACGCGGGTGACGCTCTTCGGAATGCTGGCGACGCTGCTGACCTCCTGGTCGCTGGCCCCGCTGGTGGAGTCCTCCGGCTGGCTGCTCCAGGCGGCCGCGCTGCTCGGCGTACAGGCCGCGGTCGGCGCCGGCGGGCGGCGGGTGCCGCTGGCCCGGTCGCTGACCGTGGCGGCGCAGCTGCTGGTGTCGCTGCTGCTGCTCGCGTTCCTCTTCGCGGGCAAGGCCGAGTCCGCCGGGAGCGGGCCGCTGTCCTTCCTGGTCACCGACTTCGGGGCGCTGTTCCAGCAGGGCGTGCGGGACGTGGGCGAGTTCGCCATACCGGCCCCGCTGACCGACGGCATCCGGCTGCTGCTGCTGGCCGGCGTGCTGGCGATCGGGCTGCTGGTGGACGTGCTCGCGGTGACGCTGCGGACCGCCGCGGCGGCCGGGCTGCCGCTGCTGGCGCTGTACTCGGTGGCCGCCGGGCTCTCCACCGGCCAGGGCGGCTCCTGGTTCGCCTTCCTGCTGGCCGGCGCGGGCTACCTGATGCTGCTGCTGTCGGAGGGCCGCGACCGGCTGGCCCAGTGGGGCCGGGTCTTCGGCGGCGCCCCGAGCACCCGCGTGTCGGCGGCTTCCGGGTACGGGGGCGGCGGCGCGGGCGGCGGCCGGGCCGTGGCGCCCGTGCGCTTCGGGCGCCGGATCGGCGTGGTCGCGCTGGGCGTGGCCGTGGCGGTGCCGGCCGTACTGCCGTCGCTCGGCGGCGGGCTGCTGGGCGCCACGGGCGACGAGGCGGGCGCGGCGGGCCGGGGCGGCGGCACCATCTCGGCGGTGAACCCGCTGGTGTCGCTGCAGAGCAGCCTGAACGCGCAGGACAACCGGGTGGTGCTGAAGTACCGCACGGACAGCCCCCAGCTCGGCGAGCAGTACCTGCGGATCCTGGCGCTGGACGAGTTCAACGGCGTCAAGTGGGAGGCCTCCGGGCGCCCGCTGACGGACGTGCCCGAGCGGCTGCCGAACCCGACGGGGCTCAGCGACCGGGTGCGCGAGGGCGCGACGGAGGTACGGACCTCCGTCTCGGCGGCGGAGACGTACGCCCAGCGCTACCTGCCGATGCCGTACCCGGCCACGCAGATCGACATCGCCGGCAAGTGGCGGTACGAGCCCGCGGGCCGGACCCTGGTCGGGGACCAGCTGGCCAAGGACCGGTTCCAGAACGTGCAGGGCGCCCAGTACACCGTACGGAGCCTGCTGCTGCGGCCCACGGCCGCGCAGCTCCAGGCCGCGCCGGCCCCGAACCCGCTGGTGCGGGAGGAGTACACGAAGCTGCCGGACAACCTGCCGCCGGTGGTGGCGGAGACGGCGCGGAAGGTCACCCAGGGCGCGCAGGACGACTACACGCGGGCCGTGCGGCTCCAGGACTTCTTCGCGGTGAACGGCGGCTTCCGCTACGACACCAAGGTGTCGTCGGGAACGGGCTCGCAGGCCATCGCCCGCTTCCTGGCGGACAAGGAGGGCTTCTGCGTCCACTTCGCCTTCTCGATGGCGGCGATGTCCCGCTCCCTGGGCATCCCCGCGCGGGTCGCGGTCGGGTTCACCCCGGGCGAGAAGCAGGCCGACGGCAGTGTGAACGTCTCGATGCGGGACGCCCACGCCTGGCCCGAGCTGTACTTCGAGGGCGTGGGCTGGACCCGGTTCGAGCCGACGCCCCGCTCGGGCATCTCGCTGCCGGACTACAGCCGCACCGAGACCCCGGCCCCGCAGCCGTCCGCGCCCTCCGCGCTGCCCTCGCAGTCCGCTTCGGCCCCGGCGCCCATGCCCTCGCAGGCCGAGGCGTGCCCGCCGGAGCTGAAGAAGCTCGGCGAGTGCGGGGTGCCGGCCGCCCAGCAGAACACCGGCAAGGGCGCCGGCGGCTTCCCGCTGGGCGCGGTCCTCGGCTGGACCGGCGCCGCCCTGGTGGTCCTGGCGCTCCTGCTGCTGCCGCTGCTGTGGCGCCGCCGGGTCCGCGAGCGGCGGCTGGCCGCCCCGGACGTGCTGGCCGCCTGGCGGGAGCTCGGCGACAGCGCCTGGGACGTGGGCATCCCGCCCGACGAGGCGCTGTCACCGCGCCGTGCGGCGGGCCGGGTCGTGGTGCTGGGCAAGCTGGACGGTGAGCCCGCGCAGGCGGTGCACCGGGTCGCGGGCGCCGTGGAACGGGCCCTGTACGCCCCGCCCGGCGCGGACGTCTCGTACCCGGGACTGGCCGCGGACGTCCGGCTGGCCGGTACGGCCCTGCTGGCGGCCGTGGGCCGCCGGGCCCGGCTGCGCGCGCTGCTGCTCCCCCGCTCGGGGGCGCGCGTCACCGCGGCCGCCTCGGTGCGCGCGGCGGCCGTCTCCGCCCGGGTGGGCGCGGCCGCCTCCCGCCTCCGTGTCCGCCTCCCCCTCCGGGGCCGCGGCTGACCCCCGGGCGGGACCGGGCGGCAGAACGGAAAACGCCGGTGCGGCATGGGCTCGTTCCCCCCGAGCCCGCCGCACCGGCGTTCCGTTTCCCCGTGCAGGGACCCGGTCCGCTCCGCGGCCCCGTGTCCGCGGTGCGGGCCGAGCGGCCCCTGTCCATGGCTACCAGTCTGCTGTCTTCGCAGGTGGGAGCCCATCCGTGCGCGTACTCATCTGTACGTCTAGGTACGGATACTCAGTTCTACGCCGCCCGGCCCCCCGCGCGGCACCGCCGACCGGGGGGGGGTCAGCGGCTTCCGCTCACCCGCCCCCGCAGCAGCAGCGACAGCGCCGAGTGGACGTCGTCCAGGGACCGCTCGCTCTGGAAGGCCTGCCAGTCCAGCGCCGCCACCAGCACCATCCCGACCAGCGCGGCCGCCGTCAGCGGCACGTCGATCTCGGCGCTGAGCTCCCCGCGCTCCACGCCCTCGCGCAGCACCGACTCGACGACCGCCACCGCCTCGCCCCGCACCACCATCAGGGTGGACTGCCAGGCCCGGTTGGTGCGCCAGAGTTCGGCCACGTACAGCTGTGTGAAGGCCGGGTACCGGTCGATGAAGACCAGGCCCGCGCGGATCATCCCGTCGAGGGCCTCGATCCGGCTGCCGCCGCGCGCCTCGGTCTCGTCCGCGGCGGCCCGCAGCGAGGCGGTCAGCAGACCCACCCCGTGCCGCAGCAGCTCCTCGAAGAGCTCGGTCTTGCTCGCGAAGTTGTAGTACACGGTGCCCTTGGCCACGCCCGCCCGCTCGGCGATCTCGTCGACCGTGGTCGCGGAGAAGCCCTGTTCGGCGATGAGGGTGACGGCCGCCTCGTACAGCTTCTGTCGCGTGGCCTGCCGCCGGGCGCCGCCGGCGGTGGTGCTGCTGCTTTCCATGGCGCTGATTCTCACAGGTCAACAGCCCCTTACAGGCTCAGTTCAGGGTGCAGCCGGTCCATCGTCCACACCTGCTTGCCGCGGGCGGCGAGCGCGGTGAGGGCCAGGGCCCCGGCCGTGAAGGCCGCGAGGACCGCGCAGCCCTGCCACACCGGGGTGAGGTCACCGCCGGTGATGAGGCGGCGCAGGCCCTCGACGATGTACGACATCGGCAGGTACGGGTGGATGCCGTTGAAGAAGTCCGGGCTGGTCTGGACGGGGTAGGTGCCGCCCGCCGAGGTCAGCTGGAGCATCAGGACGGCCAGGACCAGGATGCGCCCGGCCGCGCCGAACTTGGCGTTCAGCCACTGGATGATCGCCGCGAAGCAGGCGGTGACCAGGACCAGGAAGCCGATGGTCAGGGCCGGGTGGGCCATCTTCAGGCCGAGGCCCGGCGCCCAGTGCAGTACGGACATCAGCGCGCCGACCTGCGCGGCGCCGAGGCCGACGACGGGCAGCCAGCCCGCGAGGGCGATCCGCCAGGGCGAGGCGCCGGCGGCCAGGGCGCGCTTGTTCATGGGGGCGATCAGCATGTAGGCGACCATCGCGCCGACCCACAGCGACAGCGGGATGAAGTACGGGGCGAAGCCGGTGCCGTAGTTGGGCGCCTTGTGCAGGGCCTGGCTGGCGAGCTGCACCGGGTCGGCCATGACCTGCGTACGGGCGTCGCGCTGCTGCTGGTCGTAGTCCGGGATCTTGCCGACGCCGTCGTGCAGGCCGCCGGCGAGCTGCCCGCTTCCGTCGACGAGCTTGAACATGCCGCCGTTGAGCTGCTGCGCGCCGTCGCCGAGCTTGCCGACGCCCTCGCCCAGCTTGCCGGAGCCGCCCGCGGCGGTGCCGATGCCCTTGTGCAGCTCGACCATGCCGGCGGCGACCTTGTGGGCGCCGTCGTTGAGGGCGTTGGCCTGGGCGACGGCCGCGTCGAGGTCGCCGGCGAGGGCGGGGGCCTTGAGGGCGAGCTCGCGGGCCTTGTTCTCCAGGTCGGTCAGCTGGCCCTTGAGCTTGGTGACGTCGCCCTTGGAGTTGCCGAGGACGGTGTTCACGTCGCCCGTCAGCAGGGCGGCCTGGGCCGAGTCGTCCTTGATCTTCTTCTGCAGGTCGCAGAAGCCCGCGGGCAGCCGGGGGTCGGGCTTGACGCAGTACCGGGTGTAGTTGGAGTCCGCGAGGCCCGCGACCTGCTTGGTGATCGCCGCTGCGGCCGGGGCCTTCTCGACGGCCTTGTCGAGGTGGCTGTTGACGACCTTGGCGGTGTCGGCGACCAGCTTGGCGGTGTCCGCCAGGTTCTTGGGGTCCTTGACGAAGGGGCGGGCCTTGTCGGCGGCGCCGTTGACCACGTCGGCGACCTTCTGGGTGCCGTCCGCGACCTGCCGGGAACCGGTCTCCAGCTTGGCGGCCCCGTCGTTGAGCTTCTTCAGGCCGCCGGTGAGCTCGCCGGTCTTCTCCTTGGCGGTGTCGAGGCCGTCGGCGAGGTCCTTCGCGCCCTGCTGGGCCTTGCCCGCGCCGTCCTTCAGCTTGTCGGCGCCGTCGGCGGCCTCGGCGGTCTTGTCGTGCAGGTCGGAGAAGGAGACGAAGATCTTGTCGAGGAACTTGCGGGAGGCCTTGGTGGAGGCGGCCGAGCGGACCTCGGAGAAGACGGTGCGCGAGATCGAACCGACGATGTAGTTGTTGGCGTCGTTGGTGTGGACCTGGAGGGCCCCGGTGGTGGGGTCGGCGCCGCCGCTGGAGGCGATCTTCTCGCTGAAGTCGGCGGGCATGGTCAGGGAGAGGAAGTACGTCCCGTCCTCCAGGCCCTCGGCCGCCTCCTCCGCGCTGACCTCGCGCCAGTCGAAGGTCTTGCGCTCGCGCAGGTTCCGGGTGATCTCGCCGCCGACGTCGAGGTGCTCGCCGTTGACGTCGGCGCCCTTGTCGGCGTTGACGAGGGCCACGGGCACCTTGTCGAGGCGGCTGTACGGGTCCCAGAACGACCAGAGGTACAGGGCTCCGTAGAGCAGGGGCAGCAGGAGCAGCGCGACGAGGGCGGCCCGGGGCAGCTTCCCCCGCCCGAACCGCTTCAGCTCAAGCGCGGCCAGTTTCGGCGAGCGCATCGTCCGCCCCCTTCTCGTCTTCGTCGTTGTCGGTGCCCTCGGCCTTGCCGGCGCCGGTGTCCTCGGCCTTGTCAGTGCCCGCGCCCTCGGCCTTGTCGGCGCCGGTGTCGGCGCCGGTGCCGGCGCCGGTGCCGGTGTCCTTGTCGGTGCCGGTGTCCTTGTCGGTGCCGGTGTCCTTGTCGGTGCCGGTGTCCTTGTCGGTGCCGGTGTCCTTGTCGGTGCCGGTGTCCTTGTCGGTG